>SFCB01000196.1 GCA_004367505.1 Chloroflexi bacterium OHK40
GGCCGAGCCCACCCCTGCGGCCCCGGCCGAGCCCACTCCCGCGCAGGCCGAGCCCACTCCCGCGCAGGTTGAGCCCACTCCCGCGCAGGCGGGGAGCGCCCCCACCGCAGATTCTTCTACCCAGCGCACGCTCACTGTTGGCCTGCGCGAGCTTGTGACATCCTTCGACTACCCCTACGACTGGGCAATCGTCGCCACCTGGATCCACTCCAACATCGGCGATTGTCTCGTCTGGCGCGACCGCGAGACGGCCGAGTTCATCCCCTGGCTCGCTGAGTCCTGGGAGAATGTGGACGAGACCACCTGGACGATGAAGCTGCGCGAGGGGATCACCTTCCATAACGGCGAGCCCTTCAATGCCGAGGCCGTCAAGTACACCATCGAGCGCATCCAGGCCGACGAGACGGCGCTCGTCCACCCGCAGTGGCTCTTCATCAGCGAGGTGAACATCATCGACGACTACAACATCGAGTTCAAGACCGGCGCGCCCGAGCCGGCCTTCCTGAGCAAGATGTCCGGCACGGCCTGCCAGGTGGTGCCCCCCGGCTACACTGAGGAGGTTGGCACCGAGGGCTTCGGCCAGGCGCCAGTCGGCACCGGGCCCTTCAAGTTCGTCGAGTGGGTCAAGGACGACCGGGTAGTGCTCGAGGCCAACCCCGACTACTTCCAGGGCGCCCCCGGCATCGACCGGCTGGTGTTTCGCGCCATCCCCGAGGACTCCACCCGCGTGGCCGAGTTGCTCACGGGCGGGGTTGACCTGATCGTCTCAGTGCCCATCCAGGACTGGGAGCGGGTAGAGAGCACGGGCGAACTGGCACTCGACCGCTTCACCACCACCCAGGTCCAGCTGATCGCCCTGCGCTCCGGCCCCTCAAAGACCTACGAGGACTGGACGGGCGTCACCGAGAACCCGCTCATCCGCCAGGCGATCGCCTACGCGATAGACCGCCAGGCGCTGGTTGACCTGCTGGACGGGATGGCGATCCCCACCATGACGCGCATCACCCCGCCCACGCTTGGCAGCGACCCGAACCTCTATGGGAACGTCGGCACCTACGACCCTGAGCGGGCCCGGGCCCTGCTGGAGGAGGCCGGCTACAACGGCGAGCCGCTCACCTTCCACTCTACCACCGCCTGGCCGATGCAGAAGGAGGTCACGGAGACGATCGCGGCGATGCTCCAGGACGTTGGCCTGAACATCGATCTACAGATCCTTGAGATCACCGCCTTCCGCGAGCAGGTCTACGCACCACGGCGGAACGAGGAGATCTACATGGACGCGCTGGGCAACTCCTTCTTCGATCCATGGATCACCGTGCTCGCCGAGCAATCGGACCGGCGCGAGCGCTCGGGCTGGAGCGGCCCCCAGGCCGACGAGGCCGACGCGCTCATCCGCGCTGCGGCGGTGAACATGAATCCTGAGGAGCGGGCCGAGCAGTACATCCAGATCCAGAATCTGCTGCTGGCCGAGAATGGCGGCCCCTACGTCTTCCTCTACCAACTCAAAGACACGATTGGTCGGAGCAGCCGGGTGAGCTTCACCCCTGCCCCCGACGGCTTCCTCTGGTTCGGCGCCGCAGCCGTGCAGCCGTAGGCACGCCCCCTGGCCTTGCCGCACCCGCGCCCCCCGGGGAAGGGGCCGAGCCTTGAGCCGAGCGGTGGCCTCGTGCCACCGGCCCTCGACACTCGACACCTCCCCCGGGCAGAGCGCGGGATAAGGAGCTCCTGTGACAACACTGGTGACGGGCGCAGCCGGGTTCGTGGGCCTGAATCTCGTGCGCGGCCTTGCCGCGCGTGGACAGCCCGTGATCGCCATGGCCCGCGCGGCGCCCGACGCCGCCACCCACGCCTTCCTCGCGCCTGTAGCGGAGCACGTACGCTTTACGACCGGCGACGTGCGGGATCGGGCCGGCCTTGCCGAACTGGCCCGTCATGAAGGGGTACGCCGGATCGTCCACGCCGCCGCGATCACTTCTGCCGAGGTGGAGCGAGCCGACCCGGCGGGCTTTGTCGACGTGAACCTCGGCGGCACCCTCAACGTGCTAGAGGCCGCCCGCAGCATTGGTGCGGAGCGGGTGGTGCTGATCAGCTCCTCGGCACTCTACGGCGCCCCCAGTGATCCACGACGCCGCATCCGCGAGACCGACCCGCTGCAGATCAGTGGCCTCTACACCATCTGCAAGCAGGCTGGCGAGCAACTCTGCCGGCGCTACCGCGAGCTCTACGGCCTCTCCACCGTGGCCGGTCGGCTCGGGACCGCCTACGGCCCGATGGAGCGGCCCACCGGCTCGCGCCAGGCAATGTCGCAGGTTTACACACTCATTCACGCCGGCCTGCAACGCCGCCCACTGCGGATCTACGGCGCCGAGCGGCTGCGGGATGTCTGCCACATCGACGATGTAGTAGACGCCTTCTGCGCTCTCACCCTGGCCGAGACACTCCCTCACGACACCTACAATGTCTCTGCGGGCACAGCCCACTCGCTGCGCGCGATCGCCATGGCGGTGCAGGAACTGCTACCCGAACTGGTATGGAGCGTGGTGGAGACGCCCGAGCAGGCCGACCTTGCAGTGCTCCCGCCGAGCGAGCGCGGCCCGATGGACCTCGCGCGGCTCCAGGAAGACCTGGGTGTTCAGCCACGCCACACCCTCGCAAGCGGCCTGCGGGCCTATCTGGCGTGGCTCGGCACGTAGGAGGCTGCGCGGCTCGAACAGCCAGAGAGCATCCGGGCGCTCCATACGGCGCCCCGACAGACGGATAGGAGCGAGTGCGTGAGGCTCGATCTGGTGATCATCAACGGCACGCTCGTCGACGAGTACGGCAGCCGCCCCATCGACATCGGCGTCGTAGATGGCCGGGTGGCCCAGCTGGCTACGCCGGGCGACCTCGCGGCCACTGGCCGCGCCGAGTTGATCGATGCCACGGGCCTCTGGGTGCTCCCCGGTTTCGTGGACCCTCACGTGCACTGCCGGGCGCCCGACCACCCCGAGCGAGAGGATTTCGCCAGTGGCACCGCCGCCGCCGCCGCCGCCGGGATCACCACTATCCTCGAGATGCCGATCGCCGACGTGGGCGTGACCAGCCCGGAGATCCTGCACGCCCGACGCAAGCTGGCCGAGCGCGACGCCCACGTCGATTTTGGTCTCTTTGGGGCCGGTGGCTCGATCGACCGGACCCTCATCCACGGCCTCGCTGATGCTGGTGCCTGTGGCTACAAGATCTTCACCCTCGAAGTACCACCCGACCGCCGCCGGTCCTTTGAGGGGATCATGGTAACCCGCGAGGGCGAGCTCTACCACGCCCTGAGCCTGATCGCCGAGACCGGGCTCGTCTGCGCCGTTCACGCCGAGAATGACGCGCTGCTGCGGATCGGGCGCGAGCAGGCCCGTGCCCGGGGCCTCACTGGCGCCGATGCTTACCTCACCGCCCACCCCCAGGCGGCCGAAGCGATGGCCGTAGCCTGGCTGGTGGTACTCGCTGAGGCAACCGGTGCCCGCGTGCATGTGGTGCACGTGACCTCGGCCTGGGCACTCGATCTGCTGCGCCTGGCCCGGCGCCGTGGCGTGGCCATGACGGGCGAGGCCTGCCCCCACTACCTGCTCTTCGACGAAGAGACCGCCCGGCGCTTCGGCTCCTGGGCCAAGATCGCCCCGCCCCTGCGGCCCGCCACCGATCGCGAGGCGCTCTGGGCCGCCCTGGCCGATGGCACGCTCGACTTTCTCGCCAGCGATCATGCCCCCTTTCTCCCCGAAGAGAAGGAGATCGAGGATATTCTCGCCATCCCCTCGGGTGTACCAAACCTGGAGGCATTCCCACCGCTTATGCTCGCGGCCGCCCGGGATGGACGCATGCCCATCCATCAGATGGTCGGCCTACTCGGCGCTCGCGCCGCCCGCCTCTATGGGCTCTACCCCCAGAAGGGCGCCCTGCAGCCCGGCTCCGACGCCGACCTGGTACTCTACGACCCGGCCGCCAACGCGCAGGTGCGAATTAACACCTGGCAGTCGCGCTCGCGCGGGAGCGCCCGCATCTTCGACGGGATCGCCTACCGCGGTACCATCCTGCGCACGATCGTCCGTGGCCGCACCGTCTACCAACAGGGGCGGATCGTCGGGCCGAAGGGCTGGGGCCAGATGGTACGCCCCCAGCGCCCGGGGAGCGACGCCGGGCCGTGAGGGCATCGTGGTTCGAACGAGCGCCGCGCCACGGCACACAGCCCCGGCACGCCCAGGCACAACCATACGAGAGGATCATCCATGCCACGCGAGACAATCACGGTCGGTGGTGTTATCGTCGAGCCGGGCCAGCGCGCCTACGGCTCCCTCTACGCTGGCCACCTCGCCGCCCGCACCGAGGTGCGCATCCCCTTCCAGGTGCTCAATGGGATGGCCGATGGGCCAAACATCTGCCTGGAGGCCACCCTGCACGGCTGGGAACCCATGGGTGCCGAGATTCTACGCCGGGCGCTGCTACAGGTGGATCCCGCTCGGCTCCGTGGGACGATCTACTGCCTGCCCCTCGCGAACCCCTTCTCAGTAGAGTTCGGGGGCAGCGTCGAGAGTACCGGCACGCGGGTGAACCCGGCCGACCTGCTCGACCTCAACCGTGTCTGGCCCGGTAAACGTGAGAACGCCTGGCTCACCGAGCAGATGGCCTACGTGATCTGGACCGAGGTGCTCTCGCGCTGCCAGTACCTGGTCGACTACCACGACGGTACTGGCGCCTGCGATGAACTGCCGGTGGCCTTCCCCCACGCCATCCCCGAGGATGGCGCCGTCCAGGCCACCCTGGCCGACGGGGTCGGTGGCAGTGGCGGCGGAAACCGGCTCACTTCCGAGTACATCGCCGACATGAACGGGAAGATCCGCGCGATGGCCGAAGCCTTCGGGTCGCCCGTGATCTGGTGGCGCCAGACACCCGTCAACCCGGCAATGATCTCCGGGCACTGCCTGCTCAACGGGATTGTGCCCCTGGTGGTGGAGGCCGGCGGCGGCGGGCAGATCGACTTCACGATTGATCAGGGTGTTACCTGTACGCTCAACATCCTGAAGCATCTCGGCATGATCGATGGCGAGCCGGTGCTTCCCGAACGGCAGTTGATGGTCGAGCAGTATGTTGTCTACCGCTCGCGAACCGGCGGCTTCTACCTCCCGGAGTCGGGAATCGCGCTCGGCGTGGAAGTGACAAAGGGCCAACTGCTCGGCCAGGTGATCGACCCGCTGACCAGCGAGATCCAGGAGGAATGCCGCTCCCCGGTGAACGGCATGATCATCAGCCGCCGAATCAAGATGCCGATCAACCCCGGAGGTTATATCGCGCACATCGCTGACCTCGACTCCACGATCTGGTCGCGCGAGAACGGCTAAGGCAAGGGGACACGGGACAGGGGAGAGGGGACAGGGGGTAGGGCCGCGGCAGCAGCAAGACACGCATGCGCACGACCTGGTAAGGAGCCTGAAGCCCTGTCTAATGAACTATGGCACCAGAAACCGTCCGCATCGGCATTATCGGCACAGGGTTCGGCCAGTCGGCGATGGTGCCAGGGTTTCGCCTCGCCGAGGGCGCAACTGTGGTCGCGATCTGCAGCAGCAGACGCGAGCGGGCCGAGGCCGCCGCCAGGGTCCACGGCATACCCCGGGCCTACACTGACTACCGGGCCATGCTCGCCGAGTCCCAGCTCGACCTCGTGTGCATCGCGACACCTACTGCGACCCACGCCCCGATCACGCTGGCAGCGCTTGAGGCGGGGTGCCACGTGCTCTGCGAGAAACCGATGGCCCGGGATGTCGCTGAGGCCATCGCCATGCTCACCGCCGCTCGGCGGGCCGGCGTGATCCACCTGATCGACCACGAGCTGCGCTTCAACCCGACCCGGGCCCGTGCCGCCCGCCTGATCGCCAATGGCTATGTTGGCCGTGTCTACTACGCCAGCATCCGCAATGTCTCCGGCATCCGCGCCGACCCGCAACAACCCTGGAGTTGGTGGTCGGACCGGGCCCAGGGTGGAGGGGCACTCGGCGCTAGCGGCTCGCACCAGATTGATCTGCTGCGCTGGTGGCTGGGCGAGTTCGAAGAGGTAAGCGGCCAACTGGAAACCTACGTGCGCCAGCGGCCCGACCCGGCCACTGGCACGCTGCGCCCGGTGGACAGCGACGACCATTTCAGCTTCAGTGCCAGACTCACCGGCGGTATCGGCGCCCATGTCTTCGTAAGCTACGTCGCCCGCCACGGCGGCTCCAGCCAGGTGGAGGTCCACGGCGACGCCGGCAGCCTCGTGCTCGACCACAATGACCGGCTGTGGGGGCGCCGGGTCGGGATGGACACCGCCGAAGAATTGACGCTACCCGACCCCCTGGAGGGCGCGCCGGGGCTATCGCAGAGTGTCTGGGCGCGCTCCTTTGCCCACCTGGCCGCCGAGCTGGTCGTTGCCATCCGCGAGGGCCGCCAGCCGCAGCGTGGGGCGAACTTCGAAGATGGGCTATGGTGCCAGGCGGTGCTCGATGCCGTACGCCGCTCGTCCGAGGAGCGCAGGTGGGTAGAAGTGGAGAAAGGGGCAGAGCCATGAGCAGGCCCGAGCGGGCAAAGAAATTTGTCGGTATCCAGATCAGTCCGATCAGTTTCATTGACGAGGGCGTTGAGCAAGTACTCGACACCCTGCAGCAGCGCGTAGGGGTGAATGTGCTGCTCATCGGCACGATCTCCTGGTTGGGCCTCAAGGTCGGCCGGCGCATCTCCCACGCTCTTGAGGGTTGGCCCGACCATGGCGTACCGGCACCCTACACCATGCAGGGTGGCGCCTACTGGGCCACTCATGAAGAATATTATGGCAATACACCAATCAAACAATTCCGCTCAGGCGACCCGGAGCTCGCCGGGAGGGACATCCTCGAACTGGTCATTCCAGCGGCCAGAGCACGTGGCATGCTGGTGATCCCTGAGATGATGGAGCCGCTCTTCAAGTACGCCGGCCACGGCTCGGCCAGCGCCGTCAACATTCCGGGCATGCCCCAGTACCTTGAGGTTGATGTCTACGGCCGGGTTGCCGGCGAGCCCTGCACCTCAAACCCTGCCTACCGGCGCTGGTGGCACGCCATCGTCGAAGACCAGTGCCGGAACTATGCCATCGACGGGATCATGTGGTGCAACGAGCGCAACAGCCCGCTCGATCGCATGATCCAGGGGCAGGCCCCTGGCTGCTTCTGCGAGCATTGCCGCCGCGAGGCATTGGAGCGGGGAATCGACGTCGAGCGGGCCCGCGCCGCCTTCCGCGAGCTGCACCAGTATTTCGAGCGCGCCAGAGCCGGCGAGCCCTTTGTGGATGGCTCATTGATCGAGTTCCTGCGCGTCCTGTTGCGCAACCCCGAGGTATTGCTCTGGGAACGCTTCTGGCTTGAACGCAACAAAGATCTTGACCGCGAGCTCTACGGGATTGTCAAGTGGTGCAACCCCCAGCTCAGCTTTGGCCTGAACGTCTGGAACCGCAACCACTTTAACCCCTTCCGCAAGGCTCAGTGGCCCTGGGACGAGCAAACGCGCTACAGTGATTGGGTCAAGCCGATCACCTACCAGCACCAGGCCGGTGGAGTGTATGTCAAGGAGATGAGCGAGCTCCACAGGAGCATCCTGCGCGACGTTACCCCCGAGGAGTTTACGCCGATCATGTACAAGATCCTTGGCCTGCAGGAAGCGCCCTGGGGCGAGCTCGTGCAGCGCGGCATGGACCCGGAGCGTTATGTGGGTGGCCAGTGCCGGGACACCCTGCGCGCCGTCGGCGACAGAGTGGCCGTGTACATGGGGATCGGCGTGGACGCCCCGCGCACCAGCGCCGACCAGGCCATCTGCACGCCGGAGATCGTCTACCGCAGCGTGATGGCCACCTACCAGAACGGCGGTCACGGTGTGGTCTTCTCGCCGAACTACGCCGGTATGAACCTGAGCACCCTGGACGGGGCGGCAGCGGCGCTCAAAGAACTGGGCCTACACACGTAAAAGGCGGCCAGGAGCAACAGGGAACAGGGTCACAGGCGCGGGGCGGCACCGCCCGGCACTCTACAATCGAGGAGCCACAGCAATGCCTGAACAGCCAGCATGGCGCTTCCAGAAGACGATCGCCCCGATGTACGAAGTTCCGACCGGCCACACGATTCTCAAGGGCCGCGTGCTCACCTGCCGGGGCGACGAGGTGATCGAGCAGGGCTTTGTGGAGATCGAGGGCGCGATGATCAAGGCAGTGGGCAACGCCGTCGATCTCGGCGAACGCGGAGCCGAGGTGGTAGAGACCGGTGGCACGATTATCCCCGGGCTCTTCAACAGCCACGCCCACCTCGCCTGGGACGGTGTACACGATCTGGCCCAGCAGTCGCTGAACGACCCACCCGAGCTCTCGGCCTACAAGTGCGCCGGCAACATGCTGATCAGCCTGCGCGCCGGCGTTACCACTGTACGGGACCTCGGCATGCACCGCACCAACCTGGTGGCCAAACAGGCCGTGGAGCAGGGGATCTTCCCCGGCCCACGCGTGCTGGCCTGTGGCGCCGCGATCGTGCAGACGGGCGGCCACACCTACTGGTGCTGCCGCGAGGCCTCGGGCGCCGACGAGATGCGTCGGGCCGTGCGTGAGCAGGTGCGCGGCGGCGCCGACTTGATCAAGATCATGGCCTGCCACGACAGGCTCGAGTTCACCGACGAGGAGCTCCACGCCGTGATCGATGAGAGCCACCGCAATGGCCTGCCGATCACCGCTCACGCCACCTACGATGCCTGCATTCGCCGCGTGGCCGAGTTCGGCGTGGATTGCGTAGAGCACGGGGGTAGCATGAGCGACGAGACGATCGCGCTGCTCCTGGAGCGGAAGATCCCGATCGTCACGACCTTCGCCCCGGTGGTGATGCAGAGCCAACCCGAGGTGGCCAGGAAGTTCAATATCCCCGATTGGAAGCTCCAGGAGCGTCAGCGGGCCGTGGCCAACCCCGCCCGCTACGAGGGCCTCGTGCGGGCGGCTAGGGCCGGCGTGGTGATCGGCTTCGGCACAGACGCGGGCAGCCCTGCCGTGGGCCATGGGGTTGTCGCTCCGGAATTGCAATTTATGCTCAAGCTCGGCGTGGTGGCAACCCCCTACGCGGCCCTGCGCAGCGCCACCAGTGTCGCCGCCGCGATCAGCCGCCTGGAGGCCACTCTGGGTACACTCGAGCCCGGCAAGCTCGCCGACGTGGTGGTGGTGGATGGCAACCCCCTCGACGATCTCGACGCACTCGCCAGTGTGCGCCGCACCTACGTCGGTGGGCGGCGCCTGGTGTAGGGCCATTACTCACGGCGCCGCGACGCGATCGAGTGGCTGGTCGCGCTGATCTGCGCGCCTGCACGACTCACCATGAACGCGACGGCCACCCACAGGAGCGAGCTTATGTACACACAGGCCACACTCGCCGAACGTGATGCGCGCTACCAGCGCCTTCGGGTGGCGATGCGGGTTGCAGGGCTGGATGCTCTGCTGGTGGCCGGAAAGGGCCACTGGTGGACGGGCCGTGGCTACATCCGCTACCTGACTGACTTTCATCTCTGGGGCCACGATGGGCTGCTGCTCGTGCCGCTGGATGGCGAGCCTGCCCTCACCCTCACCAGCCCCGCCGTGGCCGCCCGAATCGCCGCGCGCGGCTGGGTCGAGGATGCCGACGGCGACGTCTACCTGGTGCCACGCACCGCTGCTGTTACCCGCGCGCGCGGCCTCGCGAAGGGGCGCATCGGGGTGGCCGGCATGCGCACCATCCTCGGTGCCGGGGTACTCGCCGAGCTGCGCGAGGCCCTCCCCGACGCCGAGTGGATCGACGCCGACGAACTGATCGACCGTGTACGCATGGTGCGCAGCCCGCTGGAGGTTCAGCAAATCCGCGAGCTCTGGACGCTCTCGAAGGCCGCGATGGCGCGCTTCGTCGAGATCGTCACCCCGGGGATGAGTGGCCTGGCGCTCAGCGCCGAGTGTTCGCGCGTGGCGCTCGCCGGCGGCGCCCGCGATATCCTCGTCTTTCTCGGCGAGGATCCGCGCCATTTGAGTATCCCCGACGAGACTCCCCTACGCTGCGATGGGATCACCCGCTTTCACATGGAGATTTGCGGCCCGAGCGGCCACTGGTCCGAACTGACCGTCACCTGCGCCTACCGCCCGCTTACCGACGACGAGGAACGTCTGATCGCGAGCGAACTGCGGGCCTACGATGCCATTCGTGCCGCTGCGCGTCCCGGGGCTACCTTGCCTGAGCTGGCCGCGATCTTCGAGCACACCCTCGCCGCCGACGGCTGGGAGCTCGGTCCGCCCACCCGCCACTTCGACTTCCACGGCCAGGGCCTTGATACGATCGAGCGGCCCTGGTTCGCTGCCCAACTCCCCTGGGGGGCTTCCCAGAGCTGGTCGTTGGAGGCCGGCATGACCTTCTCCTATCACCCACACCGCGACACGCGCCCCGCTGTGCACTGGGGTACGGGTATCAATGAGGATATCTTGATCACGCCCAATGGCGCTGAGCGCCTGAGCGGCGACTGGGACTTACGATGGCTCCGTATGACGGCATAGGCCAAGCGTACAGGCTGGCCCACGCCCGGGGGCCGCACCCGCCCCGGGGACTCCAGCCCCTGGCTACGGATGGCGAAGCCCGCTGATGCGGGTCGGGGGCCCGTACTGTGCCCTATCCCTCCCGCAGCCCGGCTCGCGAGAAGCGCCCGCGTCGGCGGGCACGTCAGGAGAAGCATCCCGTGACATCGCGCCGCACGATCACCGCGCAGGACCTGCTGCGCCTCCAGATGTGTGATGACCCTCAGGTCTCGCCCGACGGCCGCGAGGTTGCCTGGGTCCATACCCGGGTTGACCCTGAGGCGAATGGCTACCGATCCCGCATCGTCGTGACCGAGATCGCCACGGGCGCCACCCGCCCGCTCACCGAGGGCCCCGGCCAGGACTCGCATCCCCGCTGGTCACCCGATGGGGCTACGATCGCCTTTCTGCGCTCGGCCCCCCCGGGCCCGAGCCTGCCCGGCGCTCCGCCTCCGGCGATCTCCATGCTCGATCGCGGTCCCCAGTTGATGGTCGTGCCGGCCCGGGGTGGCGAGCCTCGACCGCTCACGGCGCTGCGCGGCGGCGCCCGTGCGCCCGCGTGGTCGCCCGAGGGGGGCCGGATCGCCTTCATGACCCTGATGGATCCCGCCCGGGGTCTGGAGCAACTCGGCGACGAACACCTCGATTTCGACGACCTCTACGCGCGCTTCAATCGCGATGTGGTGGTCACAAACCGGCTACGCTGGAAGTCGGACGCGGCGGGATTCCTGGGCAACTATTACGGCCACATCGCAATGGTCGGCTTCGACCCGGTAGCCGAGGTGCCCGGCCCCGTGACGGCACTCACCAGCGGGCCATACGAGTTCAGCCCGCCGGTCTGGTCGCCGGATGGCCGCTGGCTCGCGACCACCGGCAATCTCGACTCGGATGGCGAGTCCCGCCGCAAGGCGTACATTTACCTGCTCGACACCACGGCCATCGGACCGCCACAGCCCCTTTTCGGCCTGGAGGAGATGCGCAGCAGCGACCTCTCCTGGTCACCGGATGGCACCACCCTGGCAGTGTGTGGCCACAATGACCCGATGATCGGGCACTACGGCACGCCACACCTCTGGCTGGTGGATGTCGCTAGCGGCGCGGGTCGCTGCGTCACGGAGCCGATCGACCGGGCGATCGGCGACTACTCGCGAAACTACGATACGCGCCGCTACGGCGGCGACGACGAGCCCCGCTGGCTCCCCGACGGCAGAAGCATGCTGCTGCTGCTCAACGAATCCGGCACGGTCCACCTCAACCGCCTGGATCTGGGCACTGGAACCCTGACGCCAATCACCAGCGGCGACTCAGTGGTGAGCGCCTTCTCCATGGACCCGGCAGGTCGCTGCCTTGTCGCTCTGATCGGCGATAGCCTCAACCCCGGCGATCTGTACGTGGTGGAGGCTGGTACGGAGCCCCGGCGACTCACCGCCGTGAACCGCGAACTCCTGGACGAACTGGAGCTCTCACCGGCGCTGCGTTTCGCCTGCGAGCACGACGGCGTCCGGATCGAGGGGTGGGTCAACCCACCCGTCAGGCGCGAGGCCGGCAAGCGCTACCCCGTGATCCTCTACACCGGCGGCGGCCCTGGCGGCATGCGGGCGAGCGTCTTTGTTCACGAATGGCAGGTTTACGCAGCCGCCGGCTACACAGTGATCAACTGCAACACCCGTGGCAACCACGGCTACGGGCAGCCTTTCTCCGCCGCGACGCGGGGCAAGTGGGGCGACCTGGACTACGCCGACAATCTGGCCTTCCTGCGGGCGGTATGTGCGGCCTTCGACTTCATCGACTCGGAGCGGCTCGCGGTGGCGGGCGGGAGCTATGGCGGCTACAGCGCGGCGTGGATCATCGGGCGGCATCCTGAGTTCAAGGCGGCCATCGTCGATCGGGCACTCACCAACCGCACCTCGCAGGTTGGCACCAGCGACATTGGCTTCCTCCTCGACCAGGTTGAGTTCGACAAACAGCTCCCCTGGGAGAACGTCAACACGCTGATCGAACGCTCGCCAGTGATGTACGCCGGCCACATCCAGACACCGACTCTGGTTGTCCACTCTGCGCTCGACCACCGCTGCGCCGTGGAGCAGGGCGAGCAACTGTACATGGCGCTGCGGCGCCGTGGCATACCGACCGAGCTCGTGCGCTTTCCCGACGAGAGCCACGAACTCTCGCGCTCCGGCAAACCGTGGCACCGGATCTTCCGCATCGACCGCTACCTGAACTGGTTCAACCGCTGGGTGTGATACAGCATAAAGGAGGAGCCTCGTATGCGCACGTCGAGCACCAGCCTGATGGCCCGTATCGCCTCAGCGCGCGCGCGGCAGGTGGGCGCCACCCTCGCCCGGCAGACCTCGATCGGCGCGCCAGGGATGATCAACCTGGCCAGTGGCACGCCTGACTTTCCGACCCCACCCCACGTCGTCGAGGCGGGCCAGCGCGCCCTTGCTGAAGGCAAGACTGTCTACACCGCATGGGCGGGCCTCCCGGCGCTCCGCGAGGCGATCGCCGAGCAGCTGCGGCGTGAAAAGGGCCTGGCCGTGGACCCGGAAAGCGAGATTATCGTCACCGCAGGCTCGCAGGCCGCCATGCTCACCGTAACCCTGGCCCTGCTTGATCCCGGCGACGAAGTGCTCGTGCCCACGCCATTCTACGACGAGTACCGCCGCGACATTATGCTGGCCGGCGCCACCATGGTACCCGTGCCAACGCTGCTGGAAGACAGCTTCGAGGTGGAGCCATCGGCGCTGGAGGCCGCGATCACGCCACGTACGAAGGCCATGATCCTGATCTCACCCTCCAACCCCACCGGCGCGGTGATCGAGCTCTCCACGCTTCTACGTATCGCCTCGATCGCCCACCGTCACGATCTGCTCGTGATCTGGGACGAACTCTACGAGCGATTCGTCTACGACGGGTTCACACACGCGAGCTTCGCGGCACTGCCGGGCATGTGGGAGCGCACCGTGGTGATCAACGGGTTCTCGAAGTGTTACGGGATGACGGGCTGGCGCGTGGGTTACGTGGCCGCACGCCGCGAGATCGCCGACGCCATGCTACCGATCGCTCACGGCATGACGATCTGCGCGCCGTCCGTCTCACAGTACGCAGCGCTGGCCGCCATCAATGGCCCGACCGCCTGGTTCGAGGAGGTACTGGCTGAGTACGACCGCCGGCGCCGCCTGTGGATGCAGGCGCTCGACGCGATGGGCCTGCCCTATGGCCGGCCACGCGGTGCTTACTATATCATGCCGAGCATCACCAGCACCGGCCTGAGCTCCCAGCAGTTCGCCAGAGCCCTGCGCGAGGAGGCGAAAGTGATGATTGGCGGCGCCGGTGGAGCCACCGACCCCTTCAACGAAGGGTTCGTGCGTGGATCACTTGCCGCCCCCTATATACAGCTTGAGCAGGGGCTCGAGCGCATGGCCGCAATTGTAAAAAAGTACCAGGGGTCCTGACACCCTGTTGCGGAAAGGCCAGGCAACCCGTGATCGACCCGATCACCCTTGAGATCCAGTGGCAGCGCCTGATCGCGATCATGGATGAGGTAGATAACGCTGTCGTGCGAACCTCGTTTTCCACCATCGTTGGCGAGAGCCGAGACTTCGCCGTCATCATGACCGACCACCAGGGCGCCTCATTGTGCCAGTCGAGCTGGAGCCCGCCAAACTTCTGCGTCGTACTGCCGCGTACCTCGCGCCACATGCTCCGCCGCTTCCCGCCCGAGACCCTGCGGGAGGGCGATGTGCTGATCACCAATGACGCCTGGCTCGGTACGGGCCACCTGCCCGACTACGTGGTCCTGACGCCGATCTTCTGGCGCGGCAAGGTGGTAGCCTTCACCGGGATCGTGGCTCACCTGGCCGACGTCGGCGGCCACGCCGGCGATATCGAGGCCACCGATGTGTTTATGGAAGGGCTGCGCCTTCCCCCCTGCAAGCTTTATGAGGCCGGGGAGGAGAACCACCTGCTCTTCGAGATCATCGGCAACAACTGCCGCGTGCCCGAACTGGTCCTCGGCGACCTGCGCGCGATCGCCGGGGCCGCCGCTATGGCCGCCCGCCGCATCCACGAATTTCTCGACGACTATGGCCTCGACGATCTTGTGGAGCTCTCCGAGACCATCCACACCCGCTCCGAGGCGGCCATCCGCGCGCGGATAGCCGCCTTACCCGATGGGGTCTACCGATTTGGCCTCGACATCGACGGCTACATTGAGCCGGTGCACCTCCACGCCACGATCACGATCCACGGGAGCGACGTCTACGTCGACTATACCGGCAGCTCACCCCAGACCAACCGCGCCGCGATCAACTGCACCTTCAATACCACCTACGCCTCGACGATGTACCCCTTCAAGTGCGCGCTCGTACCGGAGATCCCGAACAATGAGGGGCTCTTCCGGCCCATTCACGTGAGCGCGCCCGAGGGCTGCATACTCAACGCCACCTTCCCCGCGCCGGTGAAGGCCCGCGCCAAGACGACCAACAACCTGAACCAGGTGCTCTTCGGCGCCCTCTGGCCGATCTTCGGCGAACACGCCCAGGCCGGCTCCGGCTCGATCTGGCCCTTCAAGTTCTTCGGCGAGGAGGAGGGCTACGGCCGCTTTGGCGTGCATTGTCTGCCCCATGGCGGGCGCGGTGCCATGCGCGATCTCGACGGACTGGTGCCGATCGCCTTTCCCCATAACAGCTCCGTGACACCCACGGAGATTCTCGAACTGCGCGCGCCGATCCTGATCGAGCGCAAGGCCCTGCGCCCCGACTCGGGTGGCCCCGGACGGCGCCGGGGCGGCCTTGGCCAGGAGATTGTGGTGCGCAGCATCGCCTCCCGGCCCATGACCATGCTCCTGCGTCCGGATAAACTCTTCTTCAACCCCCCCGGCTTGAATGGCGGACGGCCCGGGATGGTGGGGCAGGTCTTTGTGAATGGTGAGGAGATCACCCGCTTTCCGGCGCTGCAATTCAACCCCGGCGACGAGCTGCGCCTGCTAATGCCCGGCGGCGGTGGCTTCGGGCCCGTCGAGCAGCGCGAGGTTGCACTGGTGGCCGAGGACGTGGCTCTCGGTTATGTGAGCCCCGAGGCCGCCGCCCGTGACTACGGCTACGCGCCACCCCAGCGCACAACCTCCTGATACCCCCGGAAGGCTACGACGGCCCCAGGCGACCACGGCTGAGGGACGGGAATGACACCCATGTGGCCGAGCGCAGGGGGGTTGGTTCCCATGCAGGCCCCCGTGAAAGCGGGGGAGAGGCTAGGTTCCCGCGGAAGCAGAACGACACCCATGCGGACGGGCGCAGGCGGGGGCTGGTTCCCGTGCAGGTGGGCACCGCCCTCCCTCGCCACGAGCTTCGGTGCTGCGGCACGCAAGAGCACGGGGCACAGGGGCAGGAACATACGCCACATCCATCCGCCCGGATTGACAAACTTCGCTACTCTTTCTATACTGTGTTCCACTCACCAGAACGCGTTCCATAGAGCGGAACATCAGCCGTGGACGAGCTGTTCTCCAGCGCACTGAACCAGTCGGTCCAGCGGGCTGTCTCCCTCCTCAAGGCCTTCGATACCGATGCGAGCGAGTTGGGTGTGAGCGAGCTCGCCCGAACCGTTGGCCTTCCCAAGAGCACTGTCGCGCGGCTCCTGGCGACCCTTGAACACGAGGGCCTGGTTGAGCGCGTGCCCCACGCCGATAAGTACCGCCTCGGTTTTCTGCTCGTGCGCCTGGCCGGGCGGGTGAGCCACTTCGGTGATGTGCGGGCGGTGGCGCGCCCGGTGCTGGCGCGCCTGAGTGAGCAGTCCCAGGAATCGGTGCACCTCGGCGTGCTGGATGGCGCCGAGGTGGTGAATGTGGACCAGATCGCCGGCCCGCACCTCATCCGCGAGACGAACTGGCTCGGCCGCCGTACTCCGCTCCATTGTGCCGCGAATGGCAAGGCGATCCTGGCGTTTCAGCCCGAGGCTGTGATCGCGCGGGTGCTGGCCGCGCCGCTGGCCCGGGTGACGCCCCTGACAATGACCGACCCGCGCCTGGTGCGCGGTGAGCTCGCCGAGGTCCGTGAGCGTGGCTACGCCTGGACCCTCGGTGAGGTTGAAGAGGGCCTTAACGGTGTGGCTGCGGCGATCCGCAACGGCGCCGGTGAGGTCTTTGCAGCTGTGAGTGTCTCGGGCCCGGCCTACCGCGTGCCTCCGGCCCGTATCCCCAGTCTCGGTGAGCTGGTGGTTGCCGCCGCCGCTGAGATCTCTCGCCGCCTTGGTTCACGCGTATAGGGCTCACGCCCCCACGCGTGGCGGAGTGTCGCTCATCGCTTCATCTGCGCCGGGCCTTTGAGAATAGGAGTCCCCCCATGACCGAACTCAGCGAGCGCCGGCGTGAGCGGCGTGCCAGGCAGGTGGCCCCTCGGCAGCTGGCCGCCCAGATCAGCTACACCCAGCCCAGGCACGAACTGCTCGACACCAATGGCATCCGGCGCCTCCACGACGCCGCGATGCGGGTGCTCCGCGAGTTTGGGGTCGATTTCTACGATGAGGAGTGCCGGGCGATCTTCGCCGACCACGGCGCTCTAGTGAAGGGTGAGACGGTCTTCCTCGATGAGGAACTGGTGATGCGCGCGGTGGCGCGCGCGCCACGGCAGTTTACCCAGCTCGCCCGCAACCCCGCCCATCACGTCGTTATCGGCGCCGACAAGGTGACCTTTGCGCCCGTCTATGGGCCGCCATTTGTGCAGGATCTGGACGGGGTCCGCCGCGATGCCACGCTGGCCGACTTTCAGAACTTCGTTAAGCTGGCCTACCTGAGCCCCTGGATGCATCACTCGGGCGGCACGGTGGTGGAGCCGATGGACGAGCCGGTGGCTACGCGCCACCTCGATATGGTCCTCAGCCATATTCTCTACAGCGACAAGGCCTTTATGGGCTCGGTGACGTCGGGCCCCAACGCTGCCGATAGCGTGACAATGGCCGAGATCGTCTTTGGCGCGGCGGCCATCCGTGAGCACCCGGCCCTGATCTCGCTGATCAATGTCTCGAGCCCGCGCCGCTACGACGACCGCATGCTCGCGGCCCTCAAGGTCTATGCCCGCGCCCGCCAGGGGCTGCTGATCACCCCCTTCATCCTCACCGGCGCCATGGGTCCGGCCTCGATCGCGGGTTCGCTGGCCCAGCTGATCGCTGAGGCGCTGGCCGGGATCGCCCTGGTGCAGCTGATCGAGCCGGGCTGCCCGGTGATCTTCGGCTCGTTCCTCTCGACGATGGATCTGCAGAGTGGCGCGCTGACGATGGGCACGCCCGAGGCTCAGCTTGGCCTCTACTGCGCAGCCCAGATGGCCCGCCATTACGGCCTGCCCTTCCGCAGCGGCGGGGCGTTCTCCTCGGCCAAGCTGCCCGATGCCCAGGCTGGCTATGAGAGCGCGCTCTCGATGCTGCCCACGCTCCAGGCCGGTACGCACTTTGTGCTCCACGCCGCCGGCTGGCTCGACAACGGTCTGGCCGCTGGCTATGCCAAGTTCATGCTCGACTGCGAGCTGCTCGGGATGCTCCACACCTGGGTGAAGGGCGTGGACCTCTCCGATGAGGCCCTGGCCTTCGACGCCATGGCGGAGGTGCCGCCTGGCGGGCACTACCTCGGCACTGGCCACACGATGCGCCATTTCCGCGATGCCTTCTACCGCGCCGAGCTCTTTGACTACACGTCATCCGAGCAGTGGGAGCTTAACGGCGCGCAGGATAGTTACGCCCGCGCGTCGGCGAAGGCCCGCCAGCTCCTCGCGAGCTACGAGCCCCCGCCGCTCGACCCGGCCATCGCCGCGAATCTGCACGCATTTGTGGCCGAGCGCAAGGCCGCGATCGCCCGCGAGCCACGGGATTTCTGACCGCAGCGCGAGCGTCGTCTGGCGCCGCCGATGCTCACTGGGATCGTGCGTGTATCCCCGATCGATGTGGCCGTTCCAGCGCGCGCCCGTCGCTCCACACCCCCCTGGCGCTACACCGGGCTCGCGAGCCGTCAGGTAGTAGAAGTGGTTGAGTCCGAACGCATTGCGGAACCATCAAGGAGATCTGGCATCTAAGGAGCCGCGCATGTCGCTCAAGGAGCTTTCAGACGACGACCTCTGGCTGCAAATGCAGGACGATCTCTACGACGGCCAGAAGGACGAGGTGGTGGAGGAGACGAAGGAGGCCCTGGCGCGGGGCCACACGCCGCAGCAGGTGCTCAGTGAGGGCCTGGTGGCGGGTATGGATATCGTCGGCGCTGATTTCCGCGACGGGATCCTCTTCGTGCCCGAGGTGCTCATGTCGGCCAACGCGATGAAGGCTGGCATGGAGATCCTGCGCCCGCTCCTCGTGGAGACCGGTGCGCCCCGCATCGGTAAGATGGTGATCGGCACTGTCAAGGGCGACATTCACGACATCGGCAAGAACCTGGTGGCGATGATGATGGAGGGCGCCGGCTTCGAGGTGATCAACCTCGGTGTCAACAACGATGCCCAGAAGTTCATCGACGCGATCCGTGAGCACCAGCCCGAGATTATCGGGATGAGCGCGCTGCTCACGACGACGATGCCCTATATGAAGGTCGTGATCCAGGCGCTGAAGGACGAGGGCCTCCGCGACGATGTCTATGTGATGGTTGGTGGCGCCCCCGTGACCGAGAGCTTCGGGCAGGCGGTGGGCGCCGACGCCTACGCCCGCGATGCCGCCGTGGCTGTCGAGATGGCCAAGGCCTATATGGCCCGCCGGCGCGGGGAGGGCGTGGCCGCCTGATATGTCCAGCAACCCCGCCCATCGGGTCGTCTTTCAGCCCTCCGGCCGCCAGGGCAGCGTCGCCCCCGGCACCTCGCTCCTCGCCGCCGCCCGCCAACTCGGCGTCGATCTCGACAGTATCTGCGGCGGTCGCCAGACCTGCGGCAAGTGCAAGGTGCGCGTGGAGGCCGGTACCTTCGACAAATATGGGATCGCGTCCCACCCGGAGCACCTCACGCCCGCCGGGCCCGCCGAGCAAGCGTACGTCGCCCGCCACCGCGATGGGTTTCCCCCGGACACTCGCCTCGGCTGCGCCGCCTGCGTGCAGGGCGATCTGCTCATCACCGTTCCACCCGAGAGCCAGGCCCACCGCCAGATCATCCGCAAATCGGCTACCGAGCGCCCCGTCGCGCTCGACCCGGCCCTGCGCCAGGTACTCGTGTCGGTTGAGCCCCACCGTCTTGGTGAGCGACTCGGCGACTGGGAACGCCTCCAGGAGGCTTTGCGCCGCGAGTGGGGCCTGGAGTTGCTGCGTATCGACCTCCCCGCCCTGCGCCAGCTCGGCCCCGCCCTCGCCCAGGGTAAGGGCCAGGTTACGGTGGTGATCTGGAGCGAGGCCGAAGTGATCGAGGTGCGCCCCGGCTTCCAGGAGGGGCTCTATGGCCTCGCCGTCGATGTCGGCTCCACCACGATCGCCGGGCACCTCTGCGACCTCGCCACCGGCGCCATTCTCGCCACCGAGGCGCTGATGAATCCCCAGGTGACCTTCGGCGAGGACCTGATGAGCCGTGTCAGCTACGCGATGCTGCACGACGACGGGCTCACGAAGCTCCACCAGGCGATCATTGGCGCCCTGAACAAGCTCGCCGGCGCGGCCGCCCACGCCGCTGGCCTGCGATCGCGCGACATCCACGAGCTCGTGCTGGTGGGCAATACCGTTATGCACCACATCCTGCTCGGCCTCGACCCGGCCCCCCTCGGCGCCGCGCCGTTCACCCTTGCCACCCACGCGCCGATGGACCTCAAGGCCCGCGATCTCGGCCTCAAGCTCCACCCCGGCGCCAACCTCCATTTGCTCGCCCTGGAGGCCGGGCACGTGGGCTCCGACAATGTCGGTGTGCTGATCGCCGAGGCCCCCGACCTGCAGGACGAGCTCACGCTGGTGATCGATGTGGGTACCAACGCGGAGGTGCTGCTCGGCAACCGCGAGGGGGTGCTGAGCTGCTCCAGCCCGACCGGCCCGGCCTTCGAGGGTGCCCAGATCGCCCACGGCCAGCGTGCCGCCCCGGGGGCCATTGAGCGTGTGCGCATCGACCGGGCCAGCGGCGAGCCTCGCTTCCGCGTGATCGGTCGTGAGGGCTGGTCCGACGAGCTTGAGCCCGGCGCGATCGGCGCCACGGGTATCTGCGGCTCGGGGATCATCGAGGTGGTGGCCGAGCTCGTGCTCGCGGGCATCCTCCGCCCTGATGGGCGCTTCGACCCGGAGTGGCAGCCCCGGGACGGGGGCGAGGCCACCCACCGGGTGCGCTGGCAGGGCCCGAGGGCGGAGTACCTGCTGGCGACCGCCGAGCAGACGGCCACGGGCCGCCCGATCGTGGTGACCCAGGACGATGTGCGCAACATCCAGCTGGCCAAAGGCGCCCTCTACGCCGGTTGCAAGCTGCTGATGCGCCGCCGTGGCGTCGAGCGGGTTGACCGGATTGTGCTCGCTGGCGCCTTCGGCAGCTACATCGACCCGCTGCGGGCGATGGTGCTGGGGCTCATCCCCGACTGCGACCTGGAGAAGGTAGTGGCCGTGGGCAACGCCGCCGGTGATGGCGCCCGCATTGCGCTCCTCAGCACCGTGCGCCGCGCCGAGTCGGCCCGGGCCGCGCGCCGCGTCCAGTATGTTGAGACGGCGGTAGACCCGCACTTCCAGGAGGAGTTCGTGGGCGCGATGCACATCCCCCATATGCGCGATCCCTTCCCCCACCTTGCGGCGCTCGGCATGCTGCCCGAACCCCGCGCCGCCGCACCCCGCGAGCGCCGCCGCGAGCGCCGGGCCGCCGTTGGGCCATCCACGGACGAGAGGTGACCGCCGTGAGCGTGGCCTTCGTGCTCTGCGGTGCCCTGGCCCGCGAGGTGATCGCTATCACCCGCCGCCACGGCTGGGTGGTGGACCTCTACGGCGTGGCCGCGAAGGAACACCTGCGCCCCCAGCGCATCGCGCCCGCCGTCGAGGCCCGCCTGCAAGAGCTCATCCCCCGCTACGAGCGGGTGGTGGTCATCTATGGCGACTGCGGGACCAGTGGCCAGCTCGACGCCGTGCTGGAGCGCTACAATGTCCCCCGCATCGCCGGGCCCCACTGCTACGAGATGTACGCCGGGCCCCGGTTCGATGCGCTCATGGAGGAGCAGCCCGGCAGTTTCTTCCTCACCGACTTCCTGGTGCGCTGCTTTGAGGGCACGATCGTCAAAGGCCTGGGGCTCGACCGCTTCCCCGAGCTGCGCCCGCTCTACTTCGCCAACTACACGCGGGTGGTCTACCTCGTTCAGGAGGAGCAGCCCGAGCTGCTGGCCAGGGCCGAGCAGATCGCCGCCAGCCTCGGCCTGCCGCTGGAGCTGCACACGAGCGGCTACGGGCTGCTGGAGGTGCGCCTGCTCAACCTGATGGCGAGCCTCCACGAGGAGCGCTACGCGCCAAGAGCGAGCACGGAAAACCAGGAGGAGCATCGCCAGGAGACGGCCGTTCTGACGCACGCAGGCCCGTTGCAGGCGGCTCAGATCAAGCCCGGTTTGAAGCGGGTGCAGGCTGGTGTGGGCGAAGGGGCGTGACCTCTCCGCGTCGCCCGCCGATGCGTAGCATCAAGCCGGATGGGAGCGCAATCCTTCCGGGGAAGGTATCAGGGTGCGCTGATCGCCACCACCGGCTCCAGGGCGCGCAGCCGCTCCAGCGGGATGTGGCAGTGGATGGTGTGGCCCGGACCAACCACCCTGGCCGGGGGCGCCTCGCGCTCACAAATGGCGCCACCGTCAGAGAGCAGCGCGCGGCGCGGGCAGCGGGTGTGGAAGCGGCAGCCAGGCGGCGGGTTCGCCGGGCTGGGGATCGTCCCGCCGAGCCGGATGGGCTGCTGCGTTGCCGCCGGTTCGGGGATGGGCACCGCCGCCAGCAGCGCCTCGGTATAGGGGTGGTAGGGCGGCGCGTAGATCGCCTCGGCTGGACCCACCTCCACGATCTTGCCCAGGTACATCACCGCCACGTAGTCGGAGAGGTAGCGCACCACGCTCAGGTCGTGGGCGATAAATACCATCGTTGTGCCGTGCTCGCGCTGGATCTCCAGCAGCAGGTTGAGCACCGCCGCCTGCACGCTTACGTCAAGCGCGCTCACCGGCTCATCGCAGAGCACCAGGTCGGGCCGCCCCGCGAAGGCCCGTGCGATGCCGACGCGCTGCTTTTCGCCGCCGGAGAGCTGGCGGGGGTAACGATCGTAATAGTGCGCGTCGAGCTTGACGGCCCGCAACAGTCGGATCACCTCTTCGCGTACGCGGGCAGGCGGCACCACCTTGAAGCGTCGCAGCGGCCGCGAGATCTGCTGCCCGACAGTGTAGCTCGGGTTCATCGTCGAGTCGGGGTTCTGGAAGACCATCTGCAACTCGCGGATGAGAGCCGCGTCGCGCCGGCTTGTCTGCCGCGCCAGATCGAAGCCGAGGAACTGGGCCTCGCCGCCGCTCAGCGGCTCCAGGCCGATCAGGGTCTTGATCAGGCTCGATTTGCCGCAGCCCGACTCGCCCACGATCCCGAGCGTCTTGCCCTGGGGCACACTAAAGCTCACCCCGTCCACCGCCTTGACCGTCGGGCGTGGCTGGCCACGCAGCGCGGCGAGGAGTGTTCCGTCCCGCTGGGGGTAGTGCGTCTTCAGGTCGGCCACGCTGAGGATGGCGGCGGGCGCCTCGGCCCCGCTGGCCGCCGGGGCGAGCGGGATGGCCGGGCCATCGGCAGGGCGCCACTGGCGCGGGTCGATCTCCTCGGCCCGCAGGCAGCGGGTGCGATGATCCTGGCCGATCGCCCGCAGGCCGGGGCGCTCCTGCCGACATGCGTCGGTCGCGTAGTCGCAGCGCGGCTCGAAGACACAACCAGGCGGAAGCCGGGCGGGCGCCGGCACCCGCCCCGGAATGGGGATGAGCGCGCTCGAGGCCTTGTCGGAGCCGAGGCGGGGCACACAGCGCATCAGGCCCTGGGTGTAGGGGTGGCGCGGGTTGGCGAACAGTTCGCCCACCGGGGCGAGCTCGACCACCTCGCCGGCGTACATCACGGCCACCCGGTCGCAGACGCGAGCGATCACCCCGAGGTTGTGCGAGATGATCAGGATGGCGGTGTCGAAGTCGCGGCGCAGGTCGGCGATCAGGTCGAGCACGGCGGCCTCGACCGTCACATCGAGCGCGGTCGTCGGCTCGTCCATGATCAGCAGGGCCGGGTTGGTGAGCAGGGCCATGGCGATCACCACGCGCTGCTGCTGGCCGCCGGAGATCTGGTGCGGGTAGCGCTCGAGCATGCGCTCCGGGTCGGGCATGTGCACGCGACGCAGCATCTCTGCCGCGCGGGCCAGGGCCTCGGCCTTTGGCATCCCCCGGTGGACGGTGAGCACCTCGGCGAGCTGGTCACCGATGCGCATGGCGGGGTTGAGCGAGGTCATCGGGTCCTGGTAGACCATGGCGATCTGGTCGCCGCGCAGGCGCCGGAGCTCCTCGCGGGAGCGGCCAACGAGCGACTGGCCCTGGAAGATGATCTCGCCTCTGGCGATGCTGCCGTTGCGGCCGAGGTAGTTGACGAGGCCGTAGGCTACGGTGGACTTGCCACAGCCCGATTCGCCGACGATGCCGAGCGTCTCGCCCCGATAGATCTCGAAGGAGACGTCGCGCACCGCCATGACGGCGCCCTCGCGGGTGGCATAGGCGATCGCCAGATTGCGCACCTGCACCACGGGCTGGTTCAGCTCATCAGACGGAAGCCGGGTCATCGCGGTCGCTTTCTCGCTGGAGCTAGGCGCTCGCCGAGGCGGGCGAGCCTGCGCCAGCGAGCACAAGCTCGGCGCACTTCTCGCCGATCATCATCACCGTCATGCAGAGGTTCACGCCGATCATGGTGGGGAAGACCGAGGCATCGGCGACGCGCAGCCCTTCGACCCCTCGCACGCATAGCGTGGGGGTGACGACGGCATCATCGGAACTGGCCGGCCCCATGCGGCAGGTGCCGGCCGGATGGTAGACGGTATTGGAGGTGTGGCGGGCATAGCGCCCGAGCGCTTCATCACTCTGGCAATCGGGGCCGGGCAGCACCTCGCGGGCGGCCCACGCGGCGAGGGCGGGCCGGGAAGCGATCGCCCTGGCGAGGCGAAGCCCCTCCACGAGCACACGCTCGTCGTAGCCTCCCGGGTCGCTGAAGTAGCGCGGGTCGATCAGCGGGGGGGCCGCCGGGTCGGCGGAGCGCAGGCGCACCACGCCCTCGCTTCGCGGGCGAGCGACATTCGGCGTCATACAGAAGGCGTGCTCGGGGATAGCAGCCGGGTAGCCCAGCGCGGCGAAGTCGATGTAGTAGGGCTCGCTGCCGAAGTGCATCATCATCTCAAAGCTCTCGGCGCCAGGCTCGAAGCGGGCGAAGAGCCCATTCTCCCAGCGCTGGCTCCCGAGTGGCGGAATGGGGTGCTGCGCCTCCCAGATCGCGACGCACTCGATATGGTCCTGCAGATGCTCGCCAACCGCTGGCAGATCGACCAGTGTGGGCAGGCCAAGGGCGCGCAGGTGGTCGGCTGGCCCGATCCCGGAGAGCATGAGCAGCTTCGGGCTATCGAAGGCGCCCGCGCAGAGGATGACCTCCTGGCGGGCACGGATCGGACCATGGCTCGTGAGCACACCGCTCGCGCGGCCACTCTCGTCCAGGGTGATCCGCGTCACGGTGGTGCTGGTGTAGAGCGTGGGGCGCGGGCGCGGCGCGGCGAGCGGAAAGAGGTAGGCCACCGCGCTGGACTGGCGGATCTCGCCGCTGACGTTGAGTGGCAGCCATGCCGAAGCATCGACCACATCCGGATGACGCAGGTCCGCCGGGGGAAAGCCCGCGTCGGCCGCCGCCGCCATGAAGGCCACCGCGCAGGGGTTGAGCGGCGGCGGCATGGTAACCGCAACACGCTCGAAGACCCGGCGAAAGGCCGCGGCGGTACCTTCGGGGCCCCAGCCGGAAGCGCCCATGGCCTCCCAGCGCCGCAGGTCGCTGGCGGGGCTGGCGATCGCGATCACGCTGTTGTGGGAGCTACAGCCGCCGAGCACCCGGGCGCGAGCGTGACGGATGGCCGAGTTCCCCCGCGCCTGCGGGGCGATAGTGTAGTCGTAGTCGTAGTCGGAGCCGAGCAATGCCGACCAGCGGCGGTATTCGAGGATGCGCGGGTCGTGCTCACCGCTCGGCCCGGCCTCGATCAGACCCACATCCGCGCCTGCCTCGGCAAGGCGCGCCGCAACGATGACACCACTCGTGCCACCGCCGACGACAATATACTCGTGTTCCTGGTGCATTGCCACCCTCCTCACCTGTTCGCCGTGGATGGCCGGACCGGCCAGACAGGGGGGCGGGGCGGCACACCTCCGCGCTGCGGGGGCCAGAGGGGCAGGGGTAGGCCAACAACAGCCATAGCGTCCTCATGCAAGCAGGCCGGAGCGAGCTCATCCGGCGCGGCGAGCCACAGCTTGAGTGATCCGGTCGAGGATCATAGCGAGAATCACAATCGCGAGGCCGGCCTCGATCCCACGGCCGGTCTCGTTGCGCGCGAGCCCCATCACCGCCTCCAGGCCAAGGCCGGCGCCACCCACGAGCCCGGCGATGATCACCATGGCGAGCACCATCATGATCATCTGGTTGACGGCGAGCATCAGCGCGGGGATGGCCTGGGGCAACTGAACCTTCAGCAGGGTTTGGAGGCGCGTGGAGCCGAAGGCCTCGGCGGCCTCGACGGTGGCCGGCGGCACCTGGGAGATCCCCAACTCGGTGAGCCTGATGCCAGGCGGCAGCGCGTAGAGCACGGCGGCGATCAGCCCCGGTACGCGACCGACATTGAAGAGCATGATCACCGGAACGAGATAAACAAAGGTAGGGATCGTCTGGAGGGCGTCAAGCACGGGCCGCAGCACGGCGCTCAGCCGCGGGTGCTGCGCGGCGAGCACACCGATCGGGAGCGCGCAGAGCATGGTCATGGCCACCATCAGCAGCACCTGGCTGAGGGTCTCCATGGCTGGCGCCCACATGCCGAGGGCACCGATCGCGAGCATGCCGGTTGCGGCGCCGAAGGCGAGGCGAGGGCCACCGGCCACCGCCGCACACGCCGCGACGGCGAGCACCACCACCGGCCAGGGCAGCCAGGCGAGCAGCAGGTCGCGGGCCGGGTTGAGCAAGGAGCGTGTGATCCCATCGCTCAGCGGGCCTGTCACCACGAAGAGGTTGTCGCGGGCCCAGGCCACGGCGGCGTTGGCCGGCCCGCGCAACCCGATCTGCCAGGCATCGGGGAACGAGCCGGCGCGCAGCACCAGGAGGTTGAGCACGGCGGCGACGAGGAGGAGCAGCGCCCCGTTGATCAGGCGCGGGTGGCGCAAGGCAAGCCGGCGTGCCGTATCGGTGGGCAGCCGATCGGCGATAGCGGTCGCGGGCCAGCCGGCGAGCGGGCCACGGGGACGGAGCCCATCGGGGGCGCCTGGATCTACCTGGCCGAGGCCCTGGCTCAGCCGGTCGAGCACCATCGCCAGCAGGGCGATGATCAGGCCAGCCTCGAGGGCCTGGCCCACATTGAGCCGCTGGAGGGCCACCAGCACCTCACGACCGAGGCCGCCGGCACCGATCATCGCCGCGATCACGACCATGCCCAGGGCCATCATAATCGTCTGGTTGACGCCGGCGAGGATGCTCGGCATGGCCAGGGGCAACTGTACGCCACGGAGTAGCTGCCATGGTGAAGCGCCGAAGGCCCGGGCCGCCTCCACGGCGGGCGGGTTGGCCTCGCGCACACCAAGAGCCGTGAGCCGGATCATCGGCGGTACGGCGTAGATCAGGGTGGCGATCAGGGCCGGTACCCGCGCCACGCCGAAGAAGAGCAGCACGGGGATGAGGTAGACAAAGGCCGGCATGGTCTGCATGGCGTCGAGCACCGGGCGGAGCAACCCATCCAGGCGCGGGCGCGCGGCGGCGGCGATCCCCAGCGGCAGGCCAATGAGCATGGCGAGCAGCAGTGCTGCCAGCATGAGCGCCAGGGTCTGTATGGTCGGCTCCCAGAGCCCGAAGAGCCCCGCGAGCAGCAGGCTCCCCGCGCAGAAGAGCCCGAGACGCAGGCCCCCGGCCAGGGAGCCGTGGATGAGGAAGAGCAGCAGGATCACCGGCCAGCCGAGGGCGAGCAAAGCACCCTCGATCAGCCGGAGGGCGGCGTCGAGCGTGGCACTCAGGGGGGTGAAGCCATAGACGAAGACCGGGTTGCTGGCCCGGTTGCCGATCACCCAGCCCTGAAAGGCGTCGATTGGCCCCCGCAGGCCGATGTTCCACGTCGCCGGAAAGGCGCGGGCTTCGGCTGGCCAGAGGAGAGCGAGCAGGGCGAGTATGAGCACGGCGGCGAGCCACGCCAGGCCCGCGCGCCACGGGCGGGGCGCCTGCCGCGCGATCGGAATAGGCTGGGTGCGCGTGGCCATAGCGATCAGGTCCGGCTGAGGGCCCGGAGCACCATCGCCCGGTCCAGGTGGCCAATCGTGCTCCCGCTCACGTCTACCACGGCGAGTGGCTCGGCGTGCGCCACAACGATGGGGAGCAGGTCATCGAGGCGGCTGTGGGCGGGCACGGCGACGGTGGCCGGCGGCGTCGGGCACGGATCGCAGGCGACCATCACCGAGGCGGCGCTGAGCACCCGACCGAGCGGCGCATCCTGGACGAAGCCGCGCACATCGTCGTTGGCCGGGCGGAGCACCAACTCCTCTGGCGTGCCCACCTGCACGATCTGGCCCTGGCGCATCACCGCGATCCGGTCGCCGAGCTTCAAAGCCTCGGCGAAATCGTGGGTAATGAAGATACTGGTCTTGCGCAGGGTTGCCTGGAGCCGGAGCAATTCGTCCTGCATCTCGCGGCGGATGAGTGGGTCAAGCGCACTGAAGGGCTCGTCAAAGAGGAGCACCTCGGGCTCCACGGCGAGGGCCCGAGCGAGCCCCACACGCTGCTGCATGCCGCCAGAGAGTTGCCGAGGGTAATGGTACTCCCAACCCTGAAGGCCCACCAGCGCCAGCATAGCGGCGGCCCGCTCGCGGCACGCGTGGCGAGGCATGCCACGCACCTCCAGCCCGTAGGCCACATTGTCGATCACCCGGCGGTGGGGGAAGAGGCCAAAGTGCTGGAAGACCATGCTCACCGTGTGGCGGCGCAGCTCCCGCAGCGCGGCGGGGGCCATCCGCACGACATCCTGGCCATCGATCAGGATGGCGCCGTTCGTCGGCTCAGTGAGGCGCGAGATGCAGCGGATCAGGGTAGACTTCCCGCTGCCGGAGAGCCCCATGATCACGAACGTCTCGCCGTGACGCACCTGGAAGCTGACTCCCCGCACAGCCACGACATGGCCATCGCGGGGCGGGGCCTCCGGCGCGGCCAGCAGGGCCGCGTGCGTGCCACGGGGATCGGGCCCGAAGATCTTCCAGAGATCGCGGACCTCGATCTTGGGTCGTGCGTCAGGAGCGGCGATCACCAGCGGCACCCTCCCTCATCCAGAGTCCTTCCCTTCTGTCCACCACCGGGACAGCAGCCCCTACGAATCGGTCGGGAGCCAGGCCCGCCAGACCGACTCATTGGCATCGACCCACTCCTTCGCGGCGGCGGCCGCCTCCTTGCCATCGAGCTCAGTGGCGGCGATCATGGCGATCTGGTCGTCGTTGGTGTACTGCATATTCTTGAGGAGCGCGTAGGCGTCGGGGGCGGCCTCCTGCAGGCCAGCCCACGCGGCCTTGTAGAGCACGTCCTCGGGGTAGTCGCAGGCCACACCGCCGCTCTCGGCCTGGGCGTAACACTCGTCGCTGTAGGCCGGCAAGGCCACCGGGGTAAGCTGGTAGCGAGCGTGGATGGAGTGGGGTGTCCAGAAGTAGAAGAGGATGGGCTCCTGGCGGCTGTAGGCCGCATCGACGGCGGCGAGCACCGCCTGCTCCGAGCCCGACTGCACCACCTGCAGATTGAGGCCGAGGTTCTCGATGATCGCCGCATCATACTGCACCCAACTCGGGTCGCCGGCGAGGAACTGGCCCTTCTCGCCCGTCTCGGCAGTCTTAAAGAGCCCGGCCAGGGCTGGGTCCTGGAAACCCTCCCAGCTCGCAAGTGCCGGATTCTGCTCGACCACATAGGTCGGCACATACCAGCTAATCTTGCCCACCACCCCGAGCGGCCCGAGGTCCTCCACCACCTGCTGGTCCTCGATATACTGCTTGCGGTTCTCGGCGTGGCCGGAGGGCCAGATCTCGAGTGTAGCGCTCAGGTCGCCGCTGGCGAGCGCGGCCCACTGGGCGTTTTCATCAATCGTCACAATCTCGACGGGATAGTCGAGTTGCTCCTCCAGGAGAATCTTTGCAACGTGCACATTCACGGACGAGCCGGTCCAGGGATTTTCGGCGAGCTTGATCGTGATCTTGGGCGTGGCCGCAGGCTGCTGGGCGCCACAGGCGGCGAGCAGCCCGACGACGAGGAGCAACAGGGCGAGCAGCGAGAGCGGGCGCATGCGGAGAGCGGGCATCGGTTCACCTCAGGCGTAGGGCGGCTTAGCGATAGCGTTCGAGCTCCTCCTGCACCCCATCGGCGAGGAGGTTGAGACCGACCACCAGCGAGGCAGTGGCGAGCGAGGCCCAGAGCGCGTCCCAGGGGTGGCCAGCCTGAATGAACTTACGCCCCGCGTTGACGATCGAGCCCCAATCGGGCGAGGGCGGCGGCAGGCCGAGGCCGAGGAAGCCCAGGGTTCCGATGGCGAAGACGGCGTAACCAACCCGCAGCATGGCATCGACGATGATCGGCCCCCGGGCGTTGGGCAGAATCTCCACGACCATGATGTACCACGGGCTCTCGCCGCGAGTCTGGGCCGCCGCCACATAGTCGCGGGTTTTGAGATCGAGCGTGAGCGAGCGTACCAGGCGCGCCACCCCCGGCGCCCCGGCGATGGTGATCGCCAGCACCACATTGAGCGCCGAGGGGCCAAGGGCGGCGATGATCACCAGGTAGAGCAAGATCTGGGGAAAGGCCATCAGCGCGTCGAGCAGGCGCATGACGATCTCGTCAGTCTGGCCGCCGAAGTAGCCAGCGATCAGCCCCAGGGCGCCACCCAGAAGCAGGGCGATGCCCACCGAGATCGGCGCGAGCAGCAGGATGATCCGGGCCCCGTGCGCGATCCGCGCCCAGAGATCGCGCCCCAGGCGGTCGGTGCCGAGCCAGTGCTCCCAGGATGGGCCCTGCAGGCCGGCGCCCTGGAACTGCTCCAGCGGGTCGTAGCGGGCTAGCAGCGGGGTAGCGGTAAACTCCGGGTCGCCCGACCAGCAGCGGGGCTGCACCAGGCAGGCATCGGCGAAGAGCGCCACCCCCACCCAGAAGAGCACCATCGCGAGCCCGGCCAGCGCCGTGCGTGAGCGGCGGAGGATGGCCCAGGCCGTCCGAAGGCCGCGCCACCGCGCGGGGGGCGCCTCGGGGGCCACGGCTGTTGTCTGCTCGGCGAGGGCCACGGGCCACCTCGTACGGCCAGCACGCGCGGGGGTCAGGCGAAGCGGATGCGCGGGTTGAGCCAGGTGTAGATCAGGTCGGCGACGAGCTGGGTAATGACGGCGATCACCACGAGCACCATGGTGGCGGCGGAGATCGCGAAGACATCGCGGAAGAGGGCCGCCTCCAGCACGTAGCGGCCCAGCCCGGGGAAGCCAAAGAGCGTCTCGACCACCACGATCCCGCCGATCAGCCAGTTGACGTGGAGAATAATGACGGTTACCGGGGCCATCAGGGCGTTGCGCAGGGCGTGGTGCAGGATGATCCGTCGCTCGGGCAGGCCCTTGAGCGTGGCGGTGCGGATGTAGTTCGTGCGCATCACCTCAACCATGCTCGAGCGGGTGATTCGCAGCACGTAGCCCAACTCGATCAGCGTGAGGGTGATGATCGGCAGGACGAGCATCTGGGGATTTTGCCAGATCGTGCTCTCGGAGGTGACGACGACGGCGCCGGGCAACCAGCCGAGCCAGGAAGAGAAGATCAGGATCAGGAAGACCCCGGAGGCGAACTCGGGTGTGGCCGTGGCGATGAGGCTGGCAATCGAGAGGAGCCGATCGGTGAGGCGGCCCTCATTGAGCCCGGCGAGGAGGCCAAGGGCGAGAGCCAGGGGCATCACCACCACAAAGGCGATCGCGGCGAGCAGCAGTGTGTTCAGCAGCCGGGGGAAGAGCGTCTCGGCCACGGGGCGGCGGGTGAGAAAACTCACGCCGGGGTCACCCCGTAGCAGGCCCTTCTGGAGCGGCACGTACTGGCGTGGCGCGCCGGGCACGCTCGTCCAGGCGCCCTTGTTCTGGGTCCAGGCCTCGAGCTGATCGCCGCGCACCCACATCGCGGCGCGGCCCTCGCGGTCCACCCCCCAGAAGATCTCGAAGCCCTCGGCGTTGCGCTGCCACACCTCGGGGCCCAGCGTCACCTCACGGATGCCGCCATCGGCCAGGCGCTCGATCCGCAGCATGGTCTCGCCGTCGGCGGTGGCATTCTGGTAGAGCGTCCCGTCGGGCAGGCGGCCCCACCAGTTGTAGCGCCCATTCTCGGGCTCGTAGATCCGCGCCACCTCGGTACCGATCAGGCGCCGGGCCTGCCAGTCACTGCCGAGCATCCAGCGAATATAGCGCGTGAGCGGGGGCTGATCGAGGCCATTCTGGGCGTTGAACGAGGCCTCCTGCTCCGGGGTGATCGTATTGCCCAGCGAGTTGATCGCGATATTGCCTGGGGCGATCTCGCAGATCGCAAAGACTGCGATCGAGACGAGGAAGAGGGTGAGCACCAGGTAGAGGAGCCGGCGGATCAGGAACACGGCCATGGGCTACCCCTTCATGCGGGCGCCGGCCCGGTCGAAGAGCGGCTCTTCGCTCACAACCGCCCGCAGCGGCTCGCCAAAGTACTCGACCGTCACCGCGCTGCCCGGGGCGGCGATCGCGGCGGGGAGGTAGCCATAGGCGATCAGCGCGCCCACGCTGTAGCCATAGTTCGCGCTCGTCACGTAGCCCACGGGCTCGCCGGCGTGGAGGATGGGCTCCTTACCGAGCAGCACTGCGCCCGGCTCGTCGATGCGCAGGCAACAGAGCTTGCGGGCGAGCCCCTGCCCCTGCTGGCGCAGGAGCGCCTCCCGCCCGATGAAGTCGCCCTTGTTCAGGCGCACGGCCCAGCCGAGGCCCGCCTCATCGGGGGTGTAGTCGGTATGAATGTCGGCGCCCCAGAGGCGATAGCCCTTCTCCAGGCGCAACGAGTCGAAGGCCCCGCTGCCAGCGGCGATGATCCCCTCCGGCTGCCCGGCCTCCCAGAGCACATCCCAGAGCTTCAGCCCGAACTCGGTGGGGCAATACAACTCCCAGCCCAACTCGCCCGCATAGCTCACACGCAGCGCATAGGCCGGCACCGTATCGACTGTCAGCGGCCGGGCCGTATAGTAGGGAAAGGCCTCGTTGGAAACATCCTGCTCGGCCACCCGCGCGAGCACAGCCCGCGCCCGTGGTCCCCAGAGCCCGAGGGTCACCAGGCCCGACGCGCGGTCGATGAGGGTGACGGAGCCATCATCCGGGGCGTGGCGCTGCAGCCAGGCCAGATCGTGGGGCACGAGCGCGCCGCCGGTGATCACCCAGAAGCGTTCAGCGGCCACGCGCACCACCGTCAGGTCGGCCACGATCCCGCCGCGCGCGTTCAGCAGGCTGGTGTAGACGATCTTGCCCACGGGCCGGTCGATCTGGTTGGCGGCCACCCGGTTCAGGAAGGCCAGGGCACCCGGGCCGGTAACCTCGATCACCGCGAGGGCCGCCAGGTTGAAGAGCCCCACCCGCTCGCGCACCGCCAGATGCTCGGCGCCCTCGATCGGCGACCAGAACCGCGCCGCCCAGCCCTCACGACGGGGGATGCGAGCGCCATACACGTCGAGCAGGGGCGCGTTGGCCTCGTGCCAGGTAGCCACCTCCCAACCGGCGCTCTGGGTAAAGACAGCGCCCAGATCCGCGAGCCGCCCGTGCCAGGGGCTCAGGCGCACATTGCGCGGGCGCTGGATCGGCTCTTTAGGATGGATAATATCGTAGACCTCGCGGTAGTTCTGGGCGCAGCGCTCCTGAATGTACGCCCGTGAGCACTGATGCGGATGGAAGCGCGTAATATCGGCCTCCCGCAGATCCATCGGCGGCGTGCCCCCGGTCATCCACTCAGCGATGGCGCGGGTGGCGCCACCGGCGTGGGTGAGCCAGAGGCCGATGCAGGTCCAGACGCCCTTCACCGGCGTTTCACCCATCACCGGGTAGCCATCGATCGTGAAGGCGAACATCCCATTGAACTTCCGGCGCAGGTCGGCGCCACGCAGGGGCGGCAGCAACTCGCAGGCGGCTTCCCACCCCGCCACGAAATGGTCGGGGGTGAAGGGCTTCAGCGCGGTGCGCTCGAGATCACGCGGGTCCACCATCAGCGGCTCGTGGCGATAGGAGCCGACGCCGTAGCACACGCCCTCCTGGCGGAAGTACAGCGCGCGGTCCTGGTCGCGCATGAGCGGGTGGCGCACCTCGGCGGATTCGCCGGCCAGCTCGGCGAGGGGCGTGGTAACCGTATAGAGGTGCTGGGCAGCCATGAGCGGGATTGTCACCCCGAGCTTCGCGGCCAGCAGCGGCCCCCAGATATTGGTGCAGAGCAGCACCGTCTCGGCCTCGATCCGGCCCTGGGGGGTGAGCACCGCCGCCACCCGCCCATCCCGCACTTCCAGGTCAAGCACCGGCGTGTCGCCAGCGAAGCGCACCCCCATCGCTTCAGCCGCCCGCGTCAGCGCCGTGATCGTACGCACGGCCTTGGCCACCGCATCGCGCGGCACATAGTAGGCGCCGTGGATGCGCTGCTCATCAAGAATGGGCACCAGCGCGCGCACCTCAGCCGGCGAGATGAGGTACGACTCGAGGCCGTAGGCCTTCGCGAAGCCCTGCTTGCGCCGCAAATCGCGCCAGCGGGCCTCAGTGCGGGCCACCTCGATCCCACCCACACCATAGAGACAGGGAGCGCCATCGAGCTCAAGCGAGCCGTAGAGCTCACGCGAGTACCTGGCGAACTCGGTCATCATCCGCGAGGGGTTGGTGAGGAACATCCCGCCGGGGGCGTGGGAGGTGGAACCGTCATTCTCGAAGAGCGGGCCCTTATCGAGCACCAGCACGTCGGACCAGCCGAGCCGGGCGAAGTGGTAGGCGGCGCTACAGCCGACGATCCCGGCGCCAACGATCACCAGGCGGTCACGTGACTGCATAGGATGAGGCCCCTCCCCTCAGCCCGGCTGCGCCGGCGCGAACCAGACCGGGGCGCCGCAAGCTGCCAGGCACTGCGACGCACGATTTCGATTTCTGGGCGGGAAAAAGAGTGGCTGTATGATAGATGAGAAGTCGGGCCGGTGTCAAGGGAGGGTGACGAGGCCAAGCCTCCTTGACGGGCGCGCGCAGGTCGCATATACTCACGCCCACCGCCCCCGAGCAAACCGGATACTCCGCGCACGCGGCGCAGCGGGCACCGCCTCAGCGGTCAACGCTGGGCCGAACCCCGTGCCTCTGCCCGCCATCCAGGACCCGAGCCATGAGCCGCCGCGCAGTGCTGATGGAGGCCCTCGCCGCTACCCAGAGCGACCTGGAGCGCCTGGCTCGCCGGCTTGACCCTGCCACGGCCGCGCGCCGGCCGGCCCCCGAGAGCTGGTCAGTGGCCGAGGTAGTGGCCCACATGGCCGAGATCGAGGCTCGCTACCGCGACCAGCTGCGCCAGACCCTGATCGACGACCATCCCACCCTGTCGCCCCTGGTCCCCGACGAGGCCGCCCACGATAC
>SFCB01000248.1 GCA_004367505.1 Chloroflexi bacterium OHK40
CCCCACACTCGCCCGCACACCCGGTAGAGGCGCAGCGCGATGCGTCCCTACCGGGCAACCGGGAGCATGACGCGGAGCGTGGTGCCTTCGCCGGGGCGGGAACGGGCGGACAACTCGCCATGATGCTGGTCGATAATACTGTAGCTCACCGCCAGGCCCAGGCCCGTACCCTTCGTGCGGGTGGTGTAGAAGGGCTCGAAGATCTTCGTCAGATCCTGGGGCGCAATGCCGCCGCCCGTATCGCTGATCTCCACTACCACCCAGCCTGACTCCGGGCCCTCGGTACGGCGCCCGCCCGAGGCCGCCACAAAGCCTGCCTCATCGAGGTCCGCTGCGCTCTCGACCACATAGGCCCGCACCCGCAACTCGCCACCATCGGGCATCGCCTCAAGCGCGTTGAAGATCAGGTTGAAGCAGACCTGCTTCAGGTGGTTGCTGATCGCGAACACCCGTGGCAGCGGCCGGTCGCCCTCGCGCTGGAGCCGCACCCCCCGCTCGTGGATCTGCGTCTCGGTGAGGGTCAGTACAGTGTCGAGAATATCGTTCACCTCTACCGGGCGCATCCCCTCGCGATTTGGCCGGTAGAAGTCGAGCATGCGCTGCACAATGCTGATCAGCCGCTCCACCTCTTCCTGCGTCATGCTCAGGTAGCGCTGGCGCTTCTCCTCAGGCAATGGCCTGCTGAGCAGCAGGTGCACCGAGTTGTGGATCGCCTGGAGCGGGTTGTTGATCTCATGGGCAAGCGAGGCGGAGAGACGGCCGAGCGCCGCCAGCTTCTCGGCCTGCACAAGCTGCTGGGCAATCCGCTGACGCTCGCTGATGTCGCGGGCAATGACCAGTAGCAACTGCTGGCCCGCGTGGGGCACGGCGCTCACACTCACCGCCACCGGCGCGGCCTGGTCGTGCCGGGTTCGCAGCTCGGTCTCGATCTCGTGATTCTCGCGGGGGCCGCTGGCGCGGCCATTGCGCGTGGCGGCCTGCACCAGATCACCGATGGCGGGGAGCAGGGTCTGGGGGCAGAGGGCCAGCAGTTCCGCGCGGGTGTAGCCACTCAACTGCTCGGTGGCGAGGTTGGCGTCCAGAATCGTCTGCCCGCCGGCGTCGAGCAGCAACACAGCGTCGCTGGCATGCTGGAGCAGCGCACGGTAGCGCGCCTCCGACTGGGCCACACTGGTATAGAGGCGGGCATTCTCAATGGCGATGGCGGCCTGGGCCGCCAGAAGCATAAGCAACTCCTGGTCGGCCTCGTTGAAGGGCGGGCTATTGCGCACCTTGGCGGCATTGAGCACGCCAAGCACGCGCTCACCGGCGAGCACCGGCACGGAGAGCGACGAAACAATCTGGTCTTCGAAGAACGTGCCGCGCAGATGGTCAGCGGGGGGTGTCACCTCGCCGCTGGCATCGATCCGCAGAGGCTGGCGGCGCGCAGCCACATAGCCGGCAAGGCTGTCCTTCAAGTTCACCCGGTGGCCCACCTGCACGCCCGGGGGCAAGCCCGAGCAGGCAACGATCCGCAGCGTAGTCCCGTCCTCTTCGACCAACATCAGCGAGGCGCGGTCGGCATCGAGCTCGGCACGCACCGTGTCGATAATCTGGTCCTGGAGCCGGGGCAGGTCGAGCTCGGCGAGCAGACGCTCGCCGACACGTACCACTGGTCGCAGCGCAGCGGCACGGTCACTCGAGCGGGCGGCCCGGCGCTCCTGAGCAATCTCCAGCGCCGTGATGCGCAACTCCTCCGGCGTGAAGGGCTTGAGTAGCAGGCCGCGTGCGCCGAGACGCATGGCGCGGGCAGCCTGCTCCACGCTGGCGCCGCCACTGATCAGCAGGATGGGCGCCGCGATCTTCCGGGCGCGAATCTCTTCAAGCAGGCTCAGGCCATCCCGGTCGGGCATGTAGATATCGAGCAGCACCAGGTCGTAACTCTGTGCTGCCAGCGCCGCGAGCGCCGTGGAGGAGTTGGCGATGGCCTCCACGGTGAAGCCGGCACGCCGCAACGTTGCAACGCAGAGCTCCCGCAGTCCGGGATCGTCGTCGATGACGATAGCTCGGCCAGAGTGTTGGTTCATAGCCTCAGACGTAGGGCGGGGCAACAGGTGGGCGCCCGGCGAGCGCCGGCACACACGCCCCGCGCGCTCACGACGTAAAGCGGCGCTCCAGCTCCCGCCAGACCGCCTCGGCGGGGAGACCCTGATTCTCGAGCAGCACCAGGCTATGGTAGACCAGGTCGGCGAGCTCGTAGGCGAGCTCGGCATCGGAGCCATTCTTGGCGGCGATAATCACCTCGGCGGCCTCTTCGCCGATCTTCTTGGCGATCCGATCCACACCGCCGTGGAGCAGCCGGGCAGTGTACGAACTCTCGGGTGCGGCCTCACGGCGGGCGTGCAGCAGGTCGGCCAGGCGGGCGAGAATCGCGCCTGGCGGCGCGGCGGTAGTGGCCGGCTGGCCCGCCAGATCGCGGTGGAAGCAGCTGCGCTCACCGGTATGGCAGGTTGGGCCAGCGGGCTCGGCCAGCACCAGCAGAGCATCGCCGTCACAGTCCTGGCGCATCGCAACCAGGCGCAACAGGTGGCCGCTCGTCTCGCCCTTGCGCCAGATGGCCTGGCGCGATCGGCTCCAGAACGTCACGAGGCCCGTCTCGTGGGTGAGGCGCAGCGCCTCTTCATTCATGTAGCCGAGCATCAGCACTTCGCCCGAGCGGGCGTGCTGCACAATGGCGGGGATCAGGCCCCTGGAGTCAAATTGCAGCATGGGTCTCGCTCATCGTTCCCGTTGCTACCGCAGCGCGGCACACCAACCAGCGCGCTAATGCCGGAAATGCCGCCGCCCGGTGAAGACCATCGCCGCGCCGGCGCGGTCGGCTGCGGCGATCACCTCGTCGTCCCGTACAGAGCCGCCCGGCTGGATGATCGCGCTGGCGCCGGCCGCCAGTGCCGCCTCCACCCCATCGGCGAAGGGGAAGAGCGCATCGCTGGCCACCACGCTGCCCTCCAGCGACAGACCGGCGCTCTGCGCCTTCCACACCGCGAGGCGCGAGCTATCCACCCGGCTCATCTGGCCCGCGCCAATGCCGAGCGTCCGGTCAGGCCCGGCATAGACGATCGCGTTGGACTTCACATGCTTGACCACGCGCCAGCCGAAGCGCATGGCCTGCTCCTCCGCAGGCGTGGGAGCGCGCCGGGTCACCACGCGCCACTGCTCATCGTGAAGCGGATCCCGGTCGGCGATCTGGGCGAGTACACCGCCTGGCACACTCCGCAGCAGCAACTCACCACGGTTCGTCACCGGGCGGAGCACCTGGAGCAGGCGCAGATTCTTCTTCTTCTGCAAGATCGCGAGGGCGGCCGGGTCGAAGGAGGGGGCAAGAATGATCTCGGTAAAGATCTCGGCAATCGCGGCGGCGAGATCGGCATCGAGGGGCCGGTTAACTGCAACGATCCCGCCAAAGGGCGCGTCGCGGTCGGTGGCAAACGCGCCTTCCCAGGCTTCGCGCAGGGTTGGCGCGCTGCCCACGCCGCAGGGGTTGGTATGCTTGATAATCGCGACGGTCGCGGCCTCGTCGCCGGGGAACTCCTCGATCAGCTCGGCGGCCGCAGCGGCGTCGAGGATATTATTGTAGGAGAGCTCCTTGCCGTGGAGCTGGCGAAAGTAGCTCTGAAAGTCACCGTAGAGGGCAGCCGGCTGATGCGGGTTCTCCCCGTAGCGTAGGGTCTGGGCCTGCAGCCAGCTGCGGGTCAGGTGCGCGGCGAGCGGCTCTCCCGCCAGGTAGGCCGCAATCGCGGCATCGTAGGCTGCGGTGTGAGCGAAGGCCCTGGCGGCGAGGCGACGGCGCAGCGCCTCGGGCACGGCGCCCTCGCGCAGCGCGGCGAGCACGGTGGGGTAGTCGTCCGGGTCGGTCAGCGGGAGCACGTGGGCGTAGTTCTTGGCGGCGGCGCGCAGCAGCGCCACCCCACCAATATCGATCTGCTCGATCGCCTCGGCGAGGGTCGCATCAGGGCGAGCGACCGTCGCGGCGAAAGGATAGAGATTGACGACGAGCACATCGATCGGCGCGAGGCCGTGCTCAGCGAGCTGGGCCAGATGGGCCGGCAGATCGCGGCGGGCGAGCAGGCCAGCATGGATGGCAGGGTGGAGCGTCTTCACCCGCCCATCGAGGATCTCGGGAAAGCCGGTGACCTCACTCACCGTGCGGGCGGGAAGGCCCGCCTCGTGGAGCAGGCGCCAGGTATTGCCGGTCGAGATCAACTCAACACCGAGGCCGTGGAGCGACCGGGCGAACTCCACGACGCCGGATTTATCGTAGACGCTGAGTAACGCGCGCACGCGAGCTCCATTTGCCGATGCCTGCCGACTGCGGGAGGAGCGGGCGGGGCGGCTGGCGACCGGACATAGAGAGACCCCACCCGGGCGACGGGCGAGGTCGCGAACGGCGCTATTCTACCACAATCTGCCACCCCGTTTGTGCGGCGATCCGGTGGCGGAGCGGCACAGAGCGGCTCAGCATCGCCGTGGGGGCCCACCACTAGCCGGCGTGCTCATCGGAGTGGGGCTCCCGCATCTCGATCAGGCCGCTCTGGAGCATCTGGGCGATAATCTCGCAGGTCCGGAACTCGCCGAGGCCGCTCCGCTGGGCGATCTGGCCGACGCTATTTCGGCCATTGACCATCGTCAGCACGCGCCACTCCTCGGCGGCCACATTGATATCGCTCGAACCAGCGGGAGGGTTCGGCACCAGGCGGGGCACCAGCGTGAGCGACGGGACATGCTTCTGGATGCTGGCCCAGGCATCCTGACGCATCACGCCCTCCATAATGATCACCTCGTTCGAAACGGTGATCGTCGGCGTCTCGATGCGCTTATCGTCGTAGAAGCGGAAAGGACCGGAGGTGAGGGTAAAGAAGGTATAGACCGCATCGAGGGGCTGCATACCGGGCATACTGGCGCCGATAATCTTCCCGTCGCGGAAGTAGAGCCAGCCCTCGAGGGTCTGCCCGCCGCGCTGCCCGCGGATATGGACCCCCCCGGTCTGCTTACTGAGATCGACGAGTTGGATAATGTCGGTGAGCGGGAACTCGCTCAAGTCGCCTGCGAGCGCCATAATGCTACCGGAGGGTACTGGTATCGTGAGTCCGACACCCTGGGGAGGAGCGGAACTGCTGCGGGAGCCATTCAGGCGAGCGCGCGGCGTGCGCGCACTACCGGGCCCGGGGCTGGCGTCCCCTGGCCAGCCTACCCAGCTACAGCTTACTGATCACCGCACGGCTAATGGCCCGGAGCGTCTCGAAAACACCGGTACCAGTCGTGGCGACCGCCTCAATGCGGGGCCAGTTCATGCGCGTGACGCCGAGGAAATGATCCATCGTCGGCACGGGAGCGAGCACCTCGCGGGGCAGATCGCGCTTATTATACTGAAGCACAATCGGAAATTCAGCAAATCTCTTATTCTGGCGCGTAATATTCTGGGCCAACTCCTTCAGGCTGTTGACATTCTCCTGCATCTTAGCCTTGTTCGAGTCGGCGACGAAGACCACGCCATCCGCGCCGTTCAACACGGCCACGCGCGTACGCTCGTAGAGCACCTGGCCCGGCACCGTATACAGGTGGAAGCGTGTCTGGAAACCGCGCACCTTGCCCAGATCCAGGGGGAGAAAGTCGAAGAAAAGTGTACGCTCCGTCTCGGTGGCAATAGACAGCAAGTCGCCCTTCACATCTTTGGGCACCTGGCTATGGATGTATTGGAGATTGGTCGTCTTGCCACACATACCAGGACCGTAATACACGATCTTGCAATGGATCTCACGTGCAGCAACGTTGATCAGCGCCATAGGTCCTCTCGCATGCCTCGTCGGTGGGGGGCGGGCGACGGGGCCCTCGGATAGCCGGGCCAGAGCAGCCTGCGCGGCGCAACGCCGCGCTCAGGCGGTGCTCACCGGGCGCAGGCTAATCACGGAAGAGCAGGTCGATCGTGTCTTCCATCGAGGTACGGAAAGAAGAGCCGAGCACCTCATCGCGCGCCTTATGCTGCTGCCGGACGCGCTCCAGCACGGAAGCGAGCTCATCGGTGGCCTTTTTGGTCAGCACCTTGACCAGCCCGATATGCGTCCCCTTATTGAAGATGATGCAGAGGATCCACTGCTCTTCAATCAGGGCGATGAAAATATTCTCGCGGACGCCCTGCTGGAAGGAGGCGCGGAAATCCCGTTCACGCAGCAACTTGGCCACCTCACGGGTGGAGGCGAAGACGCCCGCAATCAGGGCGCCGAGGGCGGTGATATCCTGGCGGTCACCGTCGCCCTTGGAGGAGATCACCTGACCGCTCTTGTCGAGCAGGAGCGCATAGTCGCTACCGGTATCGTCCACCAGGCGGCTGAGGCACTCCTCGATGTGCGCGATCTCTTCCGAGGGGACGATGATGCTCGTCAGCTGTGGATCCATCGCGGCCTACCTTCATGCGGGAATTGTCGGGAGCGCGCGCTTGAACGCTCGCCAAAATTATAGCACATAGGACGCAACCAACGCGGCGCCGGATACAGCCCTGTCCTGCGGTCAGATAGCGCTCAGGGCGTCGATCATGTCCTCGCGATGCTTCGCCACCAGAAAGCGCACGTAGCCTAGATCCTCGCGGGCGTTGGCCAGCAGCAGCAGCATTGCCTCACCCCCGATCGGCTCTATCAGCACAACCCCATTGGTATACTCCAGCATCGTCTGTACGGTGGAGCCCTTATCGATCTCCCGCCCGAGGGCCTCGGCCATGGCCAGGCCATTGGAGGCCACCGCACCCACCGCATCCACATCCACCCCGCTGCGAGCCATGCTCTCGATCAGCAGGCCGTCGGTGGCGACCACAGCGGCCAGTTCGATGCTCTCCACGGCGCGGAAGCGACTCAGCAGATCCTGAAGCTTGTTGCTCATCAGGGGTGCTCTCCTTGACAAGGGGACAGGAGACAGGGGACTGGGG
>SFCB01000129.1 GCA_004367505.1 Chloroflexi bacterium OHK40
ACCGGATTCCGTCGCCCCGAACGGGTTCCGTCGCCCCGAACGGGTTCCGCCGCACCCGACCGGGTTCCGTCGCCCCGAACGGGTTCCGCCGCCCCGAACGGGTTCCGCCATACCTGGGGGAATCCATCGCCCCGACCGGGTTCCGCCGCCCCGACCGGGTTCCGCCGCCCCGACCGGGTTCCGCCGCACCCGAACGGGTTCCGCCGCCCCGAACGGATTCCACCGCCCCGGGCGGATCCATCGCCCCCGGGGGATCCGCCACACCCGGGGGAATCCATCGACCTGACCGGATTCCGCCGCCCCGAACGGGTTCCGCCGCCCCCGACCGGGTTCCGTCGCCCCGGGGGAATCCGTCGCACGAGCAGGGTTGTGGGCTAGCGCAAGGCCCGGTAGCGCCGGATCAGGTTGTTCGTCGAGCTGTCATGGACGAGTTGCGGCTCCTCAGTGCTCGCGAGCTCAGGCACGATCCGCCCGGCCAGCACCTTACCGAGCTCGACGCCCCACTGGTCGAAGGGGTTGATCGCCCAGATGACGCCCTGGGTGTAGACACTGTGCTCGTAGAGCGCCACCAGGGCGCCGAGCACGGCGGGCGTGAGCTGCTCGGCCAGGATGGTGCTGCTCGGCCGGTTGCCGGGGAAGGTGCGGTGCGGCACCAGAGCGGGCGGGGCACCCTCTGCCGCCACCTCCTCTGCGCGCTTGCCGAAGGCCAGCGCCTCACCCTGGGCGAACATGTTCGCCATCAGGAGATCGTGATGGCTACCCAGCGGGTTGAGGCTGCGGCAGAAACCGATAAAGTCGCAGGGGATGAGCCTGGTGCCCTGGTGGATGAGCTGGTAGAAGGAGTGCTGGCCATTGGTGCCCGGCTCGCCCCAGTAGATCGCACCGGTGTCGTAGTCCACCGGCGCGCCATCCAGGCGCACCGACTTGCCGTTGCTCTCCATCGTTAGCTGCTGGAGATAGGCCGGCAGCCGCTTGAGGTACTGATCGTAGGGGAGCACCGCCTGGGTCTGGGCGCCGAAGAAGTTGCCGTACCAGATCCCGAGCAGGCCGTGGATCACCGGCAGGTTGCGCTCGAAGGGCGCGCTGCGGAAGTGCTCGTCCATGGCGTGGAAACCGGCGAGGAGCTCGCGGTAGCCCTCGGCGCCGATCGCAATCATGGTCGAGAGCCCGATCGCCGACGTCATCGAGTAGCGGCCGCCCACCCAGTCCCAGAAGCCGAACATGTTGGCGGTGTCGATACCGAATCTGGCTACCTCGGCGGCATTAGTGGAGACGGCCACGAAGTGCCGCGCCACGGCTGCTTCGTCGCCGAGGCTGGCGAGCAGCCACTGGCGCGCCGTGCGGGCATTGGTCATCGTCTCCAGGGTCGTGAAGGTCTTCGAGGCGACAATGAAGAGCGTCTCGGCCGGGTCCAGGTCTCGCGTGGCCTCGGCGAAGTCGGTGCCATCGACGTTGCTTACAAAGCGCAGGGTGAGCGCGCGCGCGCTGTAGTGGCGCAGCGCCTCGTAGGCCATGACCGGGCCCAGATCGGAGCCGCCGATCCCGATGTTGACGATGTGACGGATCGGCCGTCCAGTGTAGCCATGCCAGGCCCCCGTACGCACCTGCTCGCTGAAGGCGGCCATGCGGTCGAGCACGGCGTGGACCTCGGGCACCACGTTCTCGCCGTCTACCAGGAAGGTTGCGTCTCGAGGGGCGCGCAGGGCCACGTGAAGTACGGCCCGGCCCTCGGTGCTGTTGATCTTCGCGCCGCCGAACATCGCCGCGATGCGCTCTTCCAAACCGCAGGCCCGGGCCAGGGCAAACAGTAGCGCCAGAGTCTCGTCTGTGATACGGTGCTTGCTATAGTCCAGGTAGAGGCCAGCCGCTTCGGTGGTCAGACGTGTACCACGCTCCGGATCGGTCGCAAAGAGCTCACGCAGGTGGACGCTGCCCATGGTCTGGGCGTGCGCCTGGAGGGCATGCCACTCGGGCCGCGAGGTGGGGGCAACCGTCGGCTCGCTCACTGTCGGCCTCCTCGTGTTCAGGCGGGGACTGATGGGGCTGCTTGATGGATCCGGGGCTCATGGCCCTCCTGGCCATTATACCGCCGTCTGCGGCCCGACCCGTCTGCTTGACACCCATCGAAGTCCGAGGTATAATATATCGGACACCGATGGATGGAGGTCCGATGCATTTCAAAGGGAGCCTGCCACTGCTCATCCTGCACGTGCTGGCCGAGGGCCCGAGCCACGGCTACGCGATCGCCAGCGCGATCCGCGAGCGCTCGGGCGAGGTGCTGGCCTTCCGCGAGGGAACGCTCTACCCCACGCTCCACGGCCTGGAGCAGCGCGGTCTGATCACCGCCATCGAGGAGCACGACGCCGACGGCAGAGTCCGCCGCCGCTACCGCCTCACCGAGGCCGGGCAGCATGCGCTGGCCCAGGAGCGGGTCGCATGGCGGCGCTACAGCCAGGCCGTCGCTGCCGTGCTCGGCGAGCCCGTCGGAGGAACAACATGAGCGAGTCGATCGAGGCATGGCTCGCGATCGCCCTGCGGGATGCTCCAGCCGATCGGCGGGCCATGCTCCGCGCCGAGATCCTCGACCACTTCGCCACGGCCCGGGCTGCCTACACAGCCCGAGGGCTAGATGAAGAGGCGGCCCAGGCCGCCGCCCTGGCCGACCTCGGGGACCCACGGGCCACCGCCCGGGCGCTGCGCCGCGCCGTCCCGCCTCCCGCCGGCCCGCACCACAGCCTCGCCCGTGGAGGCGTGCCGCTGGTATTCGCCGCGCTCGCGCTGGTGGCGGCGTGGGGGCCGCTCGCCGCCCTGGGCCTCCCACCCGGCCACGATGTCGGGGCGCTCACCGGCCTGGCGCTGATCCTCCAGGTGGCAACCCTGACTCTGGCCGTGAGCCTGCCGCTTCTCTTCGACGATGTAGATCTGTCGGCCGGCGTGCTGGTGATGCTAGGCGTCGTGCTGGTGCGGGCGCCCGGCGTGGTGCCCCATAGCTTCTCGCCTACCAGCGGCGAGGCGGTGCTCCCCCAGGAGCTCCAGAGTGCAGCCCTCGCCGGTGCCGGGATCGGGTTGCTCCACGGCCTGCTGGTGATCGCCACGCGCCTGCCTGCGGCCCTTGTCACGCTCGCCAGTGGCACCATCCTCGCTATGGCCTTGATGCAGCATCCCGACAGCCGCCACCTCACGCTCAACGGCGAAGAGCGAATCGTCACGCTCGCGCCGACCATGGCGCTAGCGGCTACGACCGTGGTGCTGCTCGCGCTCTTCACGCTCCTCGCCGCCGTGAGCTGGCGCCGGTCTTCGCCCCCTGCCAGCACCGCCCCTACGGCGAAGCAGCGCCGCGCCGAACTGGCTCAGGGCACGCTGCTCGCCCTCCCGCTGGTAGTGGCGCTCGGCCAGACGCGGCTGGCCTGGGCCAGCCCTGCGGCACTGCTCACGCTGGCTCTTGTTGGGCTCGCTACCCTCGGAGGCCTATACTGGGCCTTCCACCCGGACGAGGCCGGCGTGCGACGTCGCCGCGTGGGCTGGCTGACCCAGCTAGCGCCGCCTGCGCTGCTCCTGCTGCTGGGCCTGGACGGTCTGCGTACGGCTTTCGAGCAGCCCTTCTATCTCCCCACCTCCCCGGTGTGGGCACTCCTGCTGCTGCTCCTGGCCACACCGGTGGCGCTGGCTGTCGCCGTGACCTTCCGCGAATTGTGGGTCAGCCCCGGCCGGTGCTGGCTCGGCCTCGCCCGCCCCACGCGCCACGCGGCCCTCCCGCGCCTTCTCGCCCTCACGCTGAGCGGCGCGCTGGCAACACTGCTTGGCGTCTGTATCGGGGCCCAGGGCCTGCGCGACAATACGTTCGTCCACGCCACCGCGTTCTATGTGCTCATGCCCCTGGCGGGTGTGGTGATCGGGGGCCAGCACCGGCTATCGCCAGCGCTGCGGCCCCTCGGGGCCATCCTCGGCGCCGGGGCGGTAGCCAGCCTCACCCCTCTGAGCAGCGACAACCTGGACACCCACATGCTGGCCCTGCTCCTGGCAGGGCTGGCGGTGAGTACATGGCGCCTGGCGCTGCCCGCGCCGCGTGCCGGGGCTACCGCCGCCGGGGTGGCCATGGATTCAGCGGCCGAGGAACTTCGCCAGCAGATCCAGGATTTGCCCTGTTTCGTGCGCTCGGCCAGCACAACGACGTGATCGGCCTCCGCTACCCAGCACAACCGGGCTGACCGTGGAGCCGTTCTTTCGCGCGTCCGATAGGTGTCCTATGGCAGCGCGGCGAGCACACGCTCCGGAGTGATCGGTAGGTCGCGCACCCGCGCCCCTACCGCGTCGAAGATCGCGTTGGCGATCGCCGCCGCAGCCGGCACCACTGGTCGCGGCGGCCTATGGGCATACGCAGCGCACGGGGCATAAGCGACGGGAGGCGCTACGACGATGCGGTGGGCACCTGTTGAGCGCTCCTGACGGTCGCTCAGCGGAGGCGCGGCGCTACCTCCTCGGCAAAGATCTGCAGCGGCTCGTGATCGTAGGCGATGCGCGGGAAGTAGGTGATGAGATAGGTCGCGCCCGCATCAACGGTTGCCTGGAGCCGCTCGGCCACCTGCTCCGGCGTTCCCACGATCGCGTTGCGCTCTAACTCCTCCACGCTCCAGCGATAGGTGGCCCGCACCCGCTCTGTCGCGGCTGCAAGATCGTCCCCGGGCTTGAGGAAGACAATATTGGCGTTGGTGGATTTGATGATCGCGTCGTAGTCGCGCCCGAGCCTGGCGCAATGCTCACGCAGGATCGCGAGCTTGCTGCGGATCACCTCGGGGTTGCCGCCGCCGACGTTGCATGCATTGCCGTACTGAGCCACCAGCTTGAGCGTCACCTGCTCGCCACCGCCCCCGATCCAGAGCGAGGGGTGGGGCTTCTGCACGCCCCGGGGCTCGTTGATCGGCCCGCGAATGTGGTAGTACTCGCCCTCGAATGTGGGCGTCTCCTCGGTCCACATCTTCACGAGGATCTGCGTAGCCTCGCGGAAGGCCCGCATGCGGTCGCGCGTCTCCGGGAAGCCGTAGCCATACGCCCGCCACTCGTGCTCGTACCAGCCAGCGCCGATGCCGCAGTAGAGCCGCCCGTGGCTCAGTACGTCCACGGTTGAGGCGATCTTGGCCAGCAGGGCCGGGTTGCGGTAGCCGAGGCACGTGACCATCTGCCCCACCTTTACCCGTTGGGTATCGCGCGCCAGCGCCGCCGTGATCGTCCAGGCTTCGAACACGGTCTCCTGCTCGATTCGCGGCACGGTGTGAAAGTGGTCGTAGACCCAGATCGAGTCGTAGACCGGCATGGCGTCTACCGCCTTCGCGACTCGTGTCATCGCCTCGTACTTCTCGACCGGGTCGGCGATCTCGATCAGGTCCAGCCGCCAGCCCTGCGGCACAAACGTTCCGAACTGTAGCGCCATCTGGTCGCTCCTCCAACGCTCTGCGGTTCCCCCTTCATTGTACCCGAGCCGAACCCTGCACGCCCACCACGGGCGCAGGGGCAGGCCGGCGTGCCGCTGCCGCCCCCTCGCTCCCACTGCACCCGATCTTCACGGCGCTCCCAGACGATCAGCGCCCCGACCAGGGCGACCTGGCCTCAGGCAGGGCCGCGCAACAGCCACGCCGATGAATCCGCAGCAGGTGTGCACGTTTGCTGCGGGGTCGGCGGCTACGCTGGCCCTACCGGCTGTGGGTCGGCCCCGGAACCGCCCTGCGCCGAACATTCCAGAGGAAAGGAGGTGAGTAGCGATGCGGCAGCGCAGTGCGCGCCGGGTTCTTGCCGTGATCCTCGCCCTGGTGCTCGGGCTGGCAGCAGCCCCCCTGGGTGAGACGGTAAGCCAGCTTGCGGCCCTGGCTGGCCCCGCTCCCGTGCAGGTGGCAGACCCCCACGGGACTGGCGGTGGCGGCGGCTAAGGTCGGTAGCGATGGCGGGGAGGTACCACCCGCCGTCTCTCGCGCACAGCGCACCAGGTTCCGTGTGAGAGTCCCGTATCTTCACATCAGGCGTGCCGCCGCCACTACGGCCTGCCCCAGGCTCAGGCCACCGTCGTTTGGCGGAACCCGCCGGTTCAGCAGCACCGAGAACCCATCCGCCTCCAGCAGGCCTACCAGTTGTTCCAGCAGCAGTCGATTCTGAAAGACACCCCCGCTCAACGCCACCGTCCCCAGCCCGCTGCCCTCCCGCGCCCTGCGGCAGGCGGCCGCCAGGCTCTCGGCTACGGTGCGGTGGAAGCGGCCCGCCAGTGTGGCCAGGCCAGTGCCCCGCGCCAGGTCGTCGAGCATGGCTCGAATCATCGGGGCCATCTCCAGCTGAAAGGGCGCGCCGTCACTGATCGTGAAGGGGTAGCCGGCGTCGGTGGGCGCGGCGGCCTGCTCGAGCGCGATAGCCGCCTGGCCCTCGTAGACAACCTCGGGGTGCAGGCCGAGCATGGCTGCGGCAGCGTCGAAGAGCCGCCCCAGGCTCGAGGTGGGCGGGCAATTCACGCCGCGAGCGATCATCTGTGCCAGCACGGCCCAGCGCGCATGGTCCAGCTGGCGCACGAAGGGAACATCAAGTTCGGTAAAGGCCGGGCCGTAAACCCGGGCCAGCCAGGCCGCCGCCAATCGCCACGGCTGCCGCACGGCCTGCTCGCCGCCGGGGAGTGGCACGTAGGCCAGGTGGCCCACCCGGGTGAAGTCGGCCAGGGTGGCCACGAGGATCTCACCGCCCCAGATCGCGCCATCCAGCCCGTAGCCTGTGCCGTCGGCGGCCACGCCGATCACCGGGCCGGACTGGCCGTGCTCCGCGAGCACGCTGGCGATGTGGGCGTGGTGGTGCTGCACGCCAATCTTCGTCTCGACCGGCGAGTCCAGGGCCTCTCTGGTGGCCAGGTAGGCCGGGTGCAGGTCGTAGGCCACGGCCTCCGGCAGCACGTCGAAGAGGCGCTGGAAGTGGGCCACCCCCTCGCGCAGGGAGCACAATGTCTCCAGATTCTCCAGGTCGCCGATATGGTGACTGAGCACCGCCTCCTGGCCCCGTACCAGGCAATATGTGTTCTTCTGGTGGCCCCCATAGGCGAGAATGGGCCGGGGCGCCTCCAGGGCGAGGCGGATGGGCTCGGGGGCGTAGCCGCGCGAGCGCCGCAGCAGCTGCTCGCCGCCGGCAACCACCCGCGCTACGCTATCGTCGCAGCGCATGTGAATGGCCCGGTTATGGGTGAGGAAGGCATCGGCGATCGGAGCCAGCCGCGCCCGGGCTTCGTCGTCCTGGTAGGCGATCGGCTCATCGCTCAGGTTGCCGCTGGTGAGCACCAGTGCCGCCGGGCCGCCGGCAGTCCGGGCCGCCGCGAAGGCCTCGATCAACAGGGTGTGCAGCGGCGTGTAGGGCAGCATCAGGCCGAGGGTGCCATGGCCCGGGGCTACCGCCGGGGCCAGCGCAACATCGGGCCGGCGTTCCAGCAGCACGATCGGCCGGCGCGGCGATTCGAGCAGGGCCGCCTCGGCCTCGCTCACGGCACAGAGCATCCGGGCAGCCGCGAGGCTCGCCACCAGCAGCGCAAACGGTTTGGCCTCGCGCTGCTTGCGCTGCCGCAGGCGCGCTACCGCCAGGGGGTTCGCCGCATCGCAGGCCAGGTGGTAGCCACCAAGACCCTTCACCGCGACGATCTGGCCGGCAGCCAGGGCCACGGCGGCGGCGCGTAACGGATCGTCCCTCTCGCCGGAGCCCTCCCAGCGCAGCGTGGGGCCGCAGGCCGGGCATGCGTTCGGCTGAGCGTGAAAACGCCGATTCAGCGGGTCTTCGTACTCGGCGCGGCAGGCGGGGCAGAGCGCGAAGGCGCGCATCGTGGTGCGCTCCCGGTCGTAGGGAATGTCGAGCACAATCGTAAAGCGTGGCCCGCAGTTGGTGCAGTTGATGAAGGGGTAGCGATAGCGGCGATCGGTCGGATCGGCCAGCTCGCGCAGGCAGTCAGGGCAGGTGGCGCTATCAGGGGCAATTAGTGTGCGCCGCCGAGCCTGGGCGGCGCTGCTGACGATCTGGAAGCCCCGTTCGCCCCGAACCGGCAGCCCCTCGCTCGCCACAGCGTCGATCCGGGCCAGGGGCGGCGCCTCGGCTCCCAGGGCTTTGGTAAAGGCGTCGAGTTGCTCGGGCGGGCCCTCCACCTCGATCGTCACCCCGGCGGCGTCGTTCAGCACGCTGCCCGCCAGACCCAGCCGCAACGCCAGGCCGTAGACGAAGGGGCGGAAACCCACCCCCTGCACGATGCCCCGCACGCTGATCCGCCGGCGCTCCGTCGCGCTGTTCATACCATTACCCATCCTGGCCTCCTCGGGCACCTACCGCCTCGCCCGCCCCACGGACGCCACTCCCCGCATCTGTGTACTATAGCGCAACCCCAGCAGAACCGAGGGTCGAGCACCATCGCACGACGACGCAGCGCGACGGGCCTGCTCCGTGCCTGCGCGGCGCCAACACAAGCAGCCTGCGGGCCTGGGATCGCCGGATAATCGACGTTTACCAACCAGAATCCGTAAAAAATATTTCTTTTTAAAAATCACGCGCAACTATGTTTTATGCACAACTGGAATTGTGCGATTGAGATAAGTATCCGTGTAATACAGGCCTGATCAGCACGTTGTCGCGCCTCAACAATCGTTGAGGTTTCACATCTCTCTCGTCTGCACGAGGGATGCAAAGCCCCTGTAAGGGTCTAATCCCCCAAAAAGGCTTGACAAGTGGCGCCTGGTTCGTATAATGCGAGTACGAACCCTCCTGACCGAATCTTTCGACCACTGCGCTCTATCACTCCCGCCGCGCAACCGGTGAGCCACACCGGCCTGGTCACGCGCTCCCCTGAGGAGGCCGCGTGCCTGGCCTTCTCCCGGCGCGCGTCCGGGGGAGCGCGCGGGCCCGGCGGTGTGGACGCAACGGCAGCGTGCGGCAGCGGAGACCGCACAACCAGGTACGGGGAACCGCATGAGTAGCAATGGCGACTACACTTCGCCACGAAGCGCGTCGGCTGAGGCCCTGCTGGAGCGGCTAAATGAGCCGCGCACCGCCGAGGCCCTCCATCGCCTGCTCGACCACGCCGAACTACTGGCCTACTCCGCCGGCGCCCTCGACGGGATCGTTCGTCGGGGTGAGGAGCTCGCCGACAATGTCGCCGCCGGCATCGACGATGTGCGCCAGGTCCTTCCGCCTGAGAGCGCCCTCTACCTGCGCGAGCTGGCCGCCCTCGGTAAGGAGTTGCCCGCCCTCACCACCACCGCCACCCAGCTCGCCCGGCTCTCCGCCGAGCCGGAGTTCCAGGCGACGCTCGCCGCCCTGCGCAACCCCGAGACGCTCCAGGCCCTCAATCAGCTGCTCGGCAAGCTCGGCTTGCTCGCCTATGGCCTTGCCGCCGCCGAGGGTCTGCTGCAACGGGGCGAGGAGCTTACCGACAACGTGCGGGCCAGCCTCGACGATCTGCGCGGTGCGCTCCCCTCCGCCGACAACGAGGTGCTCAGCCAGGTGCTCTCGCTCACCGTGCTGCTGCCCTACCTGCCACGCCTGGTGGCCGTCGCGCCCCAGTTCATCACCCTGATTGAGCGCCTGGCCCCCTTTGTCGCCTCGCCCGAGTTCGACGCCCTGCTCGACTCGGGGGTCTTCCACGCCGATACGGTGCGCCTGGTGGGGCAGGCCGGCGATGCCTTCGCCGCCAGCTACGAGGAGCACCGCCGCGCGCCTCGCCAGATCGGGCTCTTTGGCCTGCTCGCCGCCCTGCGCGACCCGGATGTCCAGCGGGCCGCCGGTTTGCTGCTCGCCTTCGGGAAACGCTTTGGACGTTCCCTTGCACGTGATACCGAGATGTGAGGGCACCGCAGTGGCGCAGTTCCCACAACGCCGGGTGTGGCGGCCGGCGCGCGGTGGGGCTCGCACGGGCCAGTGCGCGGACGCCAGGGCCTGTTGGGATGCGCCACAACGCCGCTTGTCATCGCGGCGGGTCGGCTATCGGCGATGTTCACGTCAGCCGCAGCATAAGGGAGACGCGGTGCACGAGCTCTCGATCGCGCTGAGTCTGGTAGAACTGGCGGCGGAGGCCGCTGCCAACGCGGGCGCCGAGCGCGTGGCGACCGTGCACCTGCGGGTTGGCGCGCTCGCCGGTGTGGTGCCCGAGGCGCTCCAGTTCAGCTTCGCAATTGCCGCCCGTGGCACGCCCCTGGAAGACGCGCAGCTGGCGATCGAAGCGCTGCCCACGGTGATCTTCTGCGCCTGCTGCGATGCCGATCGCGCCTTGCCCACCCCCGGGAGCTTCCGCTGCCCTGTCTGCGGTACCCCCAGCGCGGCTATCCGCCAGGGCCGCGAGCTCGAACTGGTGGCCCTGACGCTCGCCGCGCCTGTGCCCGCCGCCAGTGGCCCCTGACCTATCCCTGGCATCCCTGCCAGGCAGCTTTGCGCACCGGAGCACCGCACATGACCACCCGCCTGCTCGAGATCCGTGCCGGCGTCCTGAGCAAGAACGACCGCCTCGCGGCCGCGCTCCGCGAGCGCTTTCAGGCCGCTGGACTCCTCGTGCTCAACCTTGTCTCGAGCCCCGGCACTGGCAAGACGGCGCTGCTTGAACGCACGCTGGCCGCCCTGGTCGCCGCAGGCGCGCGACCCGCCGCGATCGTCGGCGACCTCGCCACCGACAACGACGCCCGACGCCTGGCGCGCAGCGGCGCGCCCGTGCGCCAGATCGAGACCGATGGCATCTGCCACCTGGAGGCCGCCATGCTCGCCGCACAGCTCGACGCCGCTGGCTGGGCGCTCGATGAGCTCGATTACCTTTTTATCGAGAATGTCGGCAACCTCGTCTGCCCAGCTAGCTATGATCTCGGCGAACAACTGCGGGTGGCCCTCCTCTCCGCCACCGAGGGCGAGGATAAGCCCCTGAAGTACCCCGTCATCTTCAACTCCGCCGATGCCGCCGTCATCACGAAGCACGACCTGGCTGGCCCCTGCGCGTTCGATCACGCGCTTGCCGTATCAAACCTCGCCGCCGTGCGGCCCGGCATCCCGGTCTTCACAACCTCCGCCCGCACCGGCGAGGGCATCGCTACCTGGCTCGCGTGGCTCGCGGAACGGCGCGCCGAGCTGCGCCAGCCTGGCCCTGGAGTTCAGTCGTAGTTTACCGTAACGAGGAGCGTGGCGATGGCGACACTGTTGTGGTTTCAGGGTGGGGCATGTAGCGGAAACACGATGTCCTTCCTCAACGCCGAGGAGCCGAGCGCCTGCGATCTGGTCACCGATTTCGGCATCGATATCCTCTGGCACCCCTCCCTGGGGATGGAGCTCGGCGAGGCCGCCCAGCGGCTCTTCTACGAGTGCGCTCGCGGCGAGCGCCCCCTGGATATCTTCGTCTTTGAGGGGACGGTCATCCAGGGGCCCGGTGGCTCCGGTCGCTACGATATGTTCGCCGATCGGCCGATGAAGGACTGGGTGCTCGAGCTCGCCAACCAGGCCAGTATCGTGGTCGCCATCGGCGATTGCGCCTGCTGGGGCGGCATTCCCGCCGTCGCCCCCAACCCCAGCGACTCCACCGGCCTCCAGTACCTGCGCAAGGCCAGGGGCGGCTTCCTCGGCGCCGATTGGCGCTCCAAGGCCGGCCTCCCGGTGATCAATATCCCAGGGTGCCCCGCCCACCCCGACTGGGTCACCCAGATCCTCGTCGCCGTGGCCTCTGGCCGCACCGCCGATATCGCCCTCGATGACCTGCAGCGCCCCCAGACGTTCTTCAAGAGCTTCACCCAGACCGGCTGTACCCGCGTGCAGTTCTTCGAGTACAAGCAGTCCACCATGGAGTTCGGCCAGGGCACCCGCACGGGCTGCCTCTTCTACGAGTTCGGCTGCCGTGGCCCGATGACCCACTCGCCCTGCAACCGCATCCTCTGGAACCGCCAGTCCTCCAAGACCCGCGCCGGTATGCCCTGCACCGGCTGCACCGAGCCCGAGTTCCCCTTCTTCGACCTCGCCCCTGGCACGGTGTTCAAAACCCAGAAGATTAGCGGCACCATCCCCAGAGAGGTCCCCACCGGCACCGATCCGCTTAGCTACATGGCCCTCGCCGCCGCCGCCCGCGTGGCCGCCCCGAAGTGGTCCAAAGAGGATATGTTCGTCGTCTGATCTCAGCCGCAAAGGAGCGCGATCCCATGGCCACTGTGACCGATATCTCACCCGCCGGTGCCAAGACCCTCGACCTGCACGTCAGCCCCCTCGGTCGCGTCGAGGGCGATCTGGACGTGCGCGTCTCGATCCGCGATGGGGTTGTGACGAGCGCCTGGACCGAGGCGGCCATGTTCCGCGGCTTCGAGATCATTCTCAAGGGCAAGGATCCCCAGGCCGGTCTGATCGTGACCCCGCGCATCTGCGGGATCTGCGGCGGGAGCCATCTCTACAAGGCGGTCTACGCTCTCGATACCGCCTGGAAGACCGAACTGCCTCCCAACGCCACCCTGGTGCGCAATATCGCCCAGGCCTGCGAGACGCTCCAGTCCATCCCGCGCTGGTTCTACGCGCTCTTCGCGATCGATCTGACCAATAAGAACTACGCCCGGGCTGAGGGCTACGACGAGGCCGTGCGCCGCTTCGCCCCCTTCGTCGGCACCAGCTACGAGGTCGGCGTGACCCTCTCGGGCAAGCCCGTGGAGGTCTACGCGATCTACGGCGGCCAGTGGCCCCACTCGAGCTTTATGATCCCCGGCGGCGTGATGTGCGGCCCCACCCTCGCCGATGTGACGCGCTCAATCGCCATCCTCGACTACTGGAAGGACGAGTGGCTCGAGAAGCGCTGGCTCGGTGGCTCCGTGGAGCGCTGGCTGGAGAATAAGTCCTGGGCCGATGTGCTCGCCTGGGTGGATGAGAACGAGGGCCACTACAACTCCGACTGCGGCTTCTTCATTCGCTTCGCCCAGCGCATCGGTCTCGATCGCTTCGGCGCCGGCTTCGGCAACTACCTCGCTACCGGCACCTACTTCAATCCCGAGCTCTACGCCCGCCCCACGATCGAGGGCCGCAACGCCGCGCTGATCAACCGCTCCGGCGTCTTCGTCGACGGCCACTACTACGACTTCGACCAGGCCAATGTCCGTGAGGATGTGACACACTCGTTCTACGAGGGCAGCCACGCCCTCCACCCCTTCGAGGGCCGCACCGAGCCGGTCGATCCGGCGATCGGCCGCAAGCAGGGCAAGTATTCCTTCGCCAAGGCCCCCCGCTACGAGATCCCCGGCGTCGGCAGCCGGCCCCTTGAGGCGGGCCCCCTCGCCCGCCAGGTCGTCGCCGGGAAGCCCGGCGCCGCCAGCTGGCAGGACTTCGACCCGCTCTTCCACGATGCGGTGACCACCGTCGGCCCCAGCGTGCTCGTCCGGGTGATGGCCCGCATGCACGAGGCCGCCAAGTACTACAAGCTCGCCCGTGGCTGGCTCGACCAGCTCGATCTGCACGAGAAGTTCTACATCAAGCCCCAGGAGCTGCCCGATGGCCGCGGCTTCGGCTCCACCGAGGCCGCCCGTGGTAGCCTCTCCGACTGGATCGTGATCAAGGAAGGTAAGATCGAGAACTACCAGGTGGTCACGCCCACCGCCTGGAACATCGGCCCCCGCGATAGCCGCGAGGTCAACGGCCCGATGGAGCAGGCCTTCGTTGGCGCGCCGATCGCCGACACCAGCGACCCAGTCGAGCTCGGCCACGTGGCGCGTAGCTTCGACTCCTGCCTCGTCTGTACGGTGCACGCCTACGACGAGAAGACTGGCAAGGAGCTGGCCCGCTTCCGCATCGGTGAGGGCGCGTAGAGGCCGCACCTCCGCGCTGCCCGGCACCTGCGCAATGAGAGGCGCCTATGCCGACGGTGATCATCGGCTGCGGGAACCTGCTCCGGGGCGACGATGGCGTCGGCCCCATCCTCATCCGCCGGCTCTGGGAGCTGGGCCCACCCGAGGGCGCGCGCCTGGTGGACGGTGGCACCGCCGGGATGGACGTGGCCTTCCAGATGCGCGGCGCTGCCCGGGTGATCATCGTCGATGCCGCCCGCACCGGCGCCGCGCCCGGTACGCTCTACCAGGTGCCGGGCGAGGTGCTGGAGCAGCTCCCGCCACCCCAGGGCACCAATCTGCACGCTTTTCGCTGGGACCACGCGCTCGCCTTCGGGCGCTGGCTGCTCAAGGAGGAGTACCCGCGCGAGATTACCGTCTACCTGATCGAGGGCGCCTGCTTCGACCCCGGTGCACCCCTGAGTCCTCCCGTCGCCGCGACGATGGAGCGGCTCGCGCGGCAACTCGCCGCACCACAGGCGCTGGACTACTCGGGCCCGGCTGGCCATGGCGCGCCCGCTCCCGGTGAGCGGGTGGAGGGCTGAACGGTGGAAGTCGAGCTCACCGCCCAGGGCTACCTGCATCTCCCCGCCGAGCTGGCCCGCCGCTACTTCCCCAATGATCTGCTGGTGGCCCTGCCCCGTGGCGACGAGCTCTGGCTACTCCCGACCCGTGGCGCCGCGGCCGGCGGCCTGCTGCTGAAGCAGCGCAACGCCCGTGGCGACCGCAGCGTCCTGATCTGGGAGCTGCTTCCGCCCGGTACGCCTCCCGGTCCCCGCCCCGCCCACTGGGACGAGCACGATCGGGCCTTGCGCGTTGCCCTGGCACCGCACGGACTGTAACGCCTATGTGGCCATTCCGCATCCCCGGCCCGCTAGCAGGCTTCCAGCACGAGGCGCTCACCGCCGAGACCTTCGTCGTCTGCGAGCGCGGCCAGTGGGTGGTCTACCTCGAGGTGACCTTCTGGGATGAGATCCGTCGCCATCGCATCGAGGCCTACCGTAGCGAGCGCCTGGCCCGTGTTGCCGCCGACTGGATCAAGCGCGCCGCCCAGCGTGAGTTGCCCCACCCGCCCACGGGGATGTAAACCAGTGACGCCGAAGTCTCGCCACCGACAGGAACCGCCCATGCCCACGCTGGCCCTTCGCCCACAACCCCTCGGCATCTTTCCGCTCCCCGCCGGCTATCTGGCCCTGCCGCCCGCCGAGGATGGCACGGCCGCGCTCGCCGAGCTGATGGCCGGCCACGTGCCAGCGGCCATGCCCCCCGAGTGGCGCTTCCTCGCCCTCGCGCTCGCCAGCGACTCGCGTGGCGCCCTGGACGCCCTCGCCAACGATGACTCGCCGCTGGCGCGTTACAACCGCTTCGTGCTCGCCGGTGGCCCCGCCGACTTCGCCGCCCTGCGCGCCGATCTCGACGGGGACCTGGCCCTGCTGCTGGCCGTGGCCGCCTACACGATGGGCCTTAGCGATACCCCGCCCACACCCGGCGACGCCGATGGCGAGTTGCTGGCTTTTGCCCTGATGGCCCGCGCCGCCCACGCGATCGAGCGCGAAGAGCTCACCGCCGCCGAGGCTGAGCTCGGCGCCGCCATCTCAGCCGCCATGCCCGCCTCGCCGCTGCTCGCCGCGCAGTTGCTGATCACCCGCGCCGAGACCCGTACCCACCGCCATGGCGCCGGGTCCGGCGCCATGAGCGATTATCGCGAGGCCATCCGCCTGCTCGCCCGCTCCGGCCTCGCCGAGGTGCGCGCCCACGCCAATCTGAACCTCGGCATCCTCTACCAGGAACTGGCCCACGGCCAGCGCGGGCCCCTGCTTGAAGCTGCAAAGTGCTACCAGGAGGCGCTGCGCGTCTTTACCCGCGCGGCCTACCCCGAGCTCTTCGCCCTCGCCCAGAACAACCTCGCCCTCGCCTATCTCGCCATGCCGCTCACCGAGGCCAGCGACCAGCTCCGCATGGGGATTGCCGTACAGGCACTCCGCGAGGCCCTCAGCGTCTATACCCGCGCCGAGCACCCCGAGCGCTGGGCCAGCGCTCAGCTCAATCTCGCCAATGCCTTGCAGTACCTCCCCTCGGCTCGCCCCGCCGAGCACCTCGCCGAGGCCGTGTCGCTCTACGAGGAGCTCCTGGCCACCCGTGACCCGGCCACCAACCCCCTCGGCTACGCCCGGGTGCTCGCCAACCAGGCCAATGCGCTCGCCCACCTCGGCATCGTCACCCACGCTCGCCCTAAGCTCCAGGAGGCGGCCCGTCTCTTCGCCCTCGGCGGCGACCACGAATCGGCCGCCACGGTACGCGAGCTCCTCGGTGAGCTTGAGCACAGCGCCGCAGCCCAGAAGGAGAATCAGCGCGATGGAGGCGTACCAGCGCCAGCAGTTTGATTTCCTCCTGCTCACTGCCGTCGATCGCTATGTCGAGCGGATCGTGCAGCGCAACGAGGGCGCCGCCAACGCCCTCGCGCGCCTGCGGGCCGACCCCCAGGGCGAGGGGATCTGGCTCGATGAGTTCACCCGGGCGATCTTCCGCGACTTCCTGCTCGACAACCCGGCCGGCGCCTGCTTCGTGCTCCAGGCCCTACCGCGCCGCCGGCTCCCCGCCCCTGAGGCCGGTACCGTCGAGCAAATCCTTCAGCAGTTGGCCCTCCGCGCCTTCGCCGACCTGCTCGGCGCCAAGGCCACCGAGGCCCTTGAGCAGCAGATTGGCTATGGATAACGCGATGACCCACTCCCACGCGCCGGCCCCCCCCGACAGCATGGAGGCCCTCGCCGAGCGCGTAGATACCGCCATCGCCGAGGTGCGCAAGCTCGACGAGGGTGCCCGCAGTAAGGCGCTGGACCTCAAGGCCGCCGTCGAGGCCTTCCACAAGGCCGGCCTCACCAGGATCGTCCAGCACCTCAAGGCCGACCCACGGGGCAAGGAGTTGCTCTTCGCGCTCGTCGAGGAGCCCATCGTCTACGCCCTCTTCAGCATGCACGGACTCGTCCGTGCCGACCTCGCCACCCGCGTCGCCCGCGTGCTGGAGATGGTTCGCCCCTATATGCAATCCCACGGCGGCGATGTGGAGCTCGCCGAGGTGCGCGGCGACACCGTCTTCGTACGGCTCCACGGCGCCTGCAATGGCTGCTCCATGTCGGCGGTGACCCTGCGCGACGGTGTTGAGGAGGCGATCCTCAGCCAGATCCTCGAGATCCGCGCGGTGGAGGTGCTGCCCAACGAACCCGGGCCTGCCCTGATCGGCCTCGACGCGATCGGGGTGCGCGGCGCCGAGACAGGCTGGGTGCGCGGCCCACGGGTGGATCAGCTCCCTCCTGGGACCATGGCTCGCATGGACGCCGGCACGGCCGATGTGCTGCTCGTGAACCTTGACAACCGCCTGAGCGCCTTCCGCAACGCCTGCGCCCACCAGGGCATGCCCCTCGATGGCGGCTTGCTCGACCCCACCGACGGCACGATTACCTGCCCCTGGCACGCCTTCTGTTTCGATGCTGGTACCGGCGAGTGCCTCACCGCGCCCCAGGCCCAGCTCGAACCGTTCCCGCTTCGCGTCCAGGACGGCTTCATCTGGGTGCGCCCATGCTAGCGCCAGCGATCAGCGGACTGGCCGGCGACTCCTCCGGCGCCAGCGGGCGCCCGGCGGCCCGTCCCACCCCCATCCG
>SFCB01000090.1 GCA_004367505.1 Chloroflexi bacterium OHK40
TCCGCGCCCAGGGCTATCGCTTCCGCCGTGCTCCGGCTGCCTACCTCGCCCAGCTGGAGGAACTCGCCCTCAAGCCACGTTTGCCGGCCTAGTTTTTTTCGCTGGCAGGCGCTGCTTCAGTCCGTGTTCTCCGTGCGCAGGGCGGCCACGGCGATGCGCAGCTGGCGCTGGCGCTCCTCAAGCGTGGCAACCATCGTCTTTGCGGCGGCGAGCTGGGCGGCCCTGGCGCCGGCCACCGCACCGGCGGGCACCTGGGCCGTCTCCAGCCGGTAGACCGCTTGCCGGGCCCGCTCGATGCTCGGTGCAAGGGCGTTGAGCCGGCTGCTGAGCAGCTCGGCGCGACGCGCGAGGTAGCTGGCGGACATCGCTGTGTGCTCCTTCATAGGTGCGGCCCCACCGCTCTGAGCGATGGGGCCGGAACGTTCGGCCACGGCGCCGCCTCGTCGCGGCTGAATCCTGTGCGCAGTATAGCACATGTTCGTGATTTGCACACCTCTTGACCGTGGATTGTCACGACATGCGTTGCGCCAGACCCAATGTTGACACAGTTGTGAGCAACGGTTAGGATCGAGGGGCCGCAGCGCGCGGCGCGCCGAACGATTGCCCAGGGAGCCAGGAGCCTATGCGCATTGGTGCCGTCTTTCCGCAGATCGAAAGCGGGCACGACCCGATCGCCATCCGCGACTACGCCCAGGCGGTGGAGGAGCTGGGCTTCACCCACCTGGTCGCCTACGACCATGTGCTCGGCGCGGGTACGAGCACCCGGCCCGACTGGAGTGGCCCCTATACGAGCGATTCGCTCTTCCACGAGCTCTTCGTCCTCTTTGGCTACCTGGCCGGGCTCACCCGCAGCCTGGAGTTGGTGACGGGAGTGCTCATCCTGCCGCAGCGGCAGACGGCCCTGGTTGCCAAGCAGGCCGCCGAGGTTGACCTGTTGAGCGGAGGCCGGTTGCGGCTTGGGGTTGGCGTGGGCTGGAACGCGGTGGAGTACGAAGGGCTCAACGAGAACTTCCACAACCGTGGCGCGCGGAGCGAGGAGCAGATCACGCTGCTACGCGAGCTGTGGAAGGCGACGGCGATCACCTTCCGGGGGCGCTGGCACACGATCGAGAACGCTGGGATCAACCCACTGCCCCCGCGCCGCTCCATCCCGATCTGGATCGGTGGCTACAGCGAGGCCACCCTCAAGCGCGTTGGTACGCTTGGCGATGGCTGGTTCCCCTGGCGGCCGCCAACAGAAGAGATGCGCGCCCAGATCGAGCGCCTGCGCGGCTACGCCCGCGACGCTGGCCGCGATCCGGCGACGATCGGCCTGGAACCGCAGCTCTCGGTGGGCCGCCTGCCTGAGGCTGAGTGGGAGCCGTTCGTGCGGGGCTGGCAGGATCTCGGCGCTACCCACCTCTGCATCAACACCATGGGCGCTGGCCTCACCACGCTCGACGATCACGTCGCGTTGCTCCGGCGCGCCAGAGAGGCCCTCGGCGGGCTCTGATGGGACATGGCCAATAGCCGGTCGGTGACTGCTGTGCAGGGGACAGGGGTGCAGGACCATCCGGCACGTCCCGCACGATCTGTGGGCGAGCGCCGCGCAGGCCCATCGTGTACAATAGGACGTATCGGTTCTGTTGGACATAGCTCGCCGCAGGGGCCGGGAACGGACTGGCAGCCGTCGGAAGCCACACGGCAACCGCTCACTACCACTCCCGTTCTGGCACGAGGCACCACGCACACCCATGCTCCCTGTCCAGATCGCCGGCCTGGGCTGGTACCTGCCCGAGCGGATCGTCACCAACGCCGAGCTCGAATCCGCCTACAGCCTGGAACCCGGCTGGGTAGCGCGCACGACCGGCGTGCGCGAGCGACGCCGGGCTACCCACGAGACAGCCGCAGGAATGGCGGCGGCGGCGGCGCGGCGGGCCCTGGACGCGGCCGGGATGGTAGCCGCCGAGGTCGATCTGATTATCGCGGCGTCCAGTGCGCCGCAGCAGGCGATCCCCTGTACCGCTGCCTATGTTCAGCGCGAACTGGCCGCCCCCGATGGCGCCAGTGCCTGCTTCGACGTTAATGCTACCTGCCTGAGCTTCCTCATTGCCCTGCAGACGGCGGCCCACCTGCTAACAGCCGGCAGCTACCGGGCGGCGTTGCTCGTGAGCAGTGAGATTGCCGGGCGTTCGCTTAACCCTGCCGAGCCGGGGAGTGCCGTGCTCTTCGGTGATGCGGCGGCGGCCGCTGTACTGCTGCGGGCGCCCACGGGCTCGCCGAGCAGTGTGGTCTGGGAGCAGTTCGCTACCTACAGCTCCGGCGCCGACCTGACGGTGGTGCGAGGTGGCGGTACCCTCCATCATCCCAACGATCCGGCCACCACACCCGAATTGAACATGTTTCACATGCATGGCACGGGGGTTTACCGCCAGGCGGCGCGTCTGGCGGGCCCGTTCATCGAGCGCTTTCTGGCTCGCGCCGGGTGGGCGCCTGAGGACGTGGATGCCGTGGTACCTCACCAGGCCAGCGGCCACGCGGTGGCGCTGCTCAGCGCGCGGCATGGCTTTCGTCCCGAGCAGGTGGTGTCGAACCTGGCCGAGCGGGGAAACTGCATTGCCGCCTCGATCCCTCTGGCCCTCGGCGAGGCCGTGGCCGCCGGGCGCATCACCCGGGGCCAGCGGGTGCTGCTTCTTGGTACCGGCGCGGGGCTTACGCTCGGGGCGATCGGGCTGATCTTCTGACGGACGACGGATCAACGTGGCGGCACGCATTGGCACGGCGCCCACAACCCCATGGCCCGGTCCCATCCATATTGTCAATCTGCTACCACATCGTTGTGCGGCAGTGCCCAGTTCGGCTTTGTTGTAGCCCCACTGCTCCACAACGCCTGGTGCCGAGACGGTAGCGCGATGGAGCGGGCACCGGACAGCGTAAGGCCGTCAATGCCTATGGGGATGACACCGCGCTCCTTCGGCACACCGCTGTGGATCTGGGGTTTCGCTAGCAGGCCCGGCATATGCTCCTCGTGCTCCTCTACGCGCTCGACCGGCTCCTGCGCCTGGTGGCGCTCCAGCGCTTCTTTCGCCGCCCGCCGCCGCCCGCGCCGGACCGGTGGCCCGCTGTGACGCTCATCCAGCCCGTGACCAGGGCCGAGCACGATCTGCGGGCGGCCCTGGCCAGCCGCCTGGCCCTCGGCTACCCGGCCAGCGTGCAGCACCTCGTGGTGTGCGACGCCGCAGACCACGCGAGCCAGGCGCTGGTGCGTGAACTGGCGGCCGTCGCCCCTGCCGTTCCCGTACAGCTGCTCACTGTCGAGCCCGACACCGGCCGGGTGGCCTCGAAAGTTGCCAAGCTGAGAGCCGCCATCCCTCACGCCACCGGTGAAGTGCTCTGCTGTGTGGACGACGACGTGACGCTCCCGCCTGAGGCGCTGGAGACACTCGTGCGGCACCTGGGAACACCCGGCGCCGGCGCAGTCTTCGGCCTGGCCCGCTACACCGCCTGGGAAACACCCTGGTCGAGCCTGATGAGCCTCTTCGTGAACGCCTGGGCCCTGCCGAGCTATGTGCCCCTGAGCCTGCTCACCGAGCCCTACACGATCACGGGCCATTGCTTCGCACTGCGCCGCGAGGTCTTTATGGCGGCCGGTGGGCTCGACGGCATGGATGGGCGCCTGGACGACGATCACGAGCTGGCGCGGCGGGTACGGTCGCTCGGGTTGCGCTGCGTGCAGACACCTCTGGTGTACGCGGCGGAGAATCGCTTCGCCTCGTTCGGGGCGTATCACGCCCAACTCCGGCGCTGGTTCGTCTTCCCGCGCCAGGCGCTGCTTCCGCAACTCACGCCCCGTGAGCGGGCGATCACCGCCCTGGGCTCGGCGGGCAACTTCCTTCCGCCACTGGCCCTGGCGGTGGCCCTGGCCTCCCGGCGTCCCTCGGCGGGTGGCGCGGCTCTGGCCTGCCTGGCGCTCTTCCTCGCCTGCTACGGCGTTGTCGATCGACGCTACCTCGGCGGGGAGACGCCGCCTGGCCGCTGGCCGCTGCTGCCCCTCACCGCGCTGCTGACACCGCTCCACATCCTCTGCGCAAGCCTCGGCGGCGAGGTGGTCGAGTGGCGCGGGCAGCGGATCAGGGCCCTGCGGGGGGGCGGGTTTGTCGTTCTGGGCGATACGCAAGCCGGCCAGGCTGGAGAGCCGGGACGTCCGAGCGCCTCTGCGCGGTTGCGGGGCGGATGGTTGCTCCGTACACTACTGTAGGAACCGATCACCGCACGGCCTGCGGGCCGCCATCTGCGCTGGCGTAGCGCTGGTGCTGGTCGGTATCAACCATGTTGTTCTGCTGATCGCTCTGCTCGCCGCCGGCTTTGTGGACTGACGCCGTTACACCTGCGCGGGCCTGGCCACAAGTGGGTCGCGACGGTTCGACCCCGGGGATTCACCGATTCGCCCTCAGCACAACGATACCATGGTGGATCGACTGCTCAGCCTGCTCCTGCTCCTGGCGCTCGGCGAGCGCGTGTGGAAGGGCTGGGCCGTGCGGGCCTTTTTTCGGCGCCAGCGGCCCGAGCCACCGCCGGGAGATCCGCCCCTGGTGAGCATCATCCAGCCCATCCTCAGCGGCGACCCCACCCTGGCCGCGAGTCTGGAGGCGAGCCTGACGTTCCGCTCAGGTTACCCCCGCGAGTGGCTGTGGCTCCTCGATACGGACGATACGGAGGGTCACCGGGTGTGCGCCGATCTGGTGAAGCGCTACCCGGCGGCCGGGGTGCGCCTGCTGCTGGTGCCACCGCCCGGCCCCCATGAGAACCCGAAGATGGCCAAGCTGATCGTCGGCGCCCGCGCGGCGCGCGGTGCAGTGCTCTGCGTGCTGGATGATGACACCCGGCTGCCCGACGGCGGGCTGGAGCAGTGCCTTCCCTACCTGGATGAGCCCGGCGTGGGGCTGGCTTTCGGGCTGCCCTACTACGTAAGCTTCGAGGGCTTCTGGTCGGCCCTGGTCGCGTGCTTCGTCAACGGTCACAGCCTGCTCACCTACGTCCCCGTCGCGATGAGCGGCGATCCCGCGACGATCAACGGGATGTTCTACGCGGTGCGGCGGGCTACGCTGGAGGCGGTGGGCGGGTTTGCGGGCCTGGAGCCCTTTGTGGCCGATGACTTCGCGGTGGCGCGGCGCTTCCGCGAGCACGGCTACCGGCTAGCGCAGACCCCGCTGCGCCATGCGATCAGCACCACGGTGGCCGGGCCATCCCACTATGCGCGGCTCATGCAGCGCTGGCTGGTCTTTCCCCGCGAGTCGCTGATGCGCTACCTGGCCCCGGGCGATCTGGCGCGCTTCTATGCTCTGGCCCTGCTGCCGCTCTTCGCGCCCTGGCTCGCCGCAGGGGCGGTTGCGGGTGGGCACGGCGCCACGCGCGCGCTCGGGCTGCTCTACCTGGCCGTGAGCACGGCGCAGGCCACCCATCTGAACCGGGCCTACCTTGGTGGGGCCACGCCGGCGCGTTGGGCCTGGCTCACGCCGGTGGTGCAATTGCTGCTGCCCGCCCAGGTGATCGCGGCGCTGCTCCTGCCACAGCGCGTTCGCTGGCGGGGGCATCTGATCGCGGTGGAGCGGGGCGGGGGCGTGCGAATGCTGCGGCGGCGAGGGTGAGAGCGCGCCGCGTGGCTCCATCTAACGCTCGCCGAAGGTGCCGAGCTCGAGCGTGCCAGCCGGGCCTTCCACACGCAGGCGGGGCGCGGCCGGGTCGCCTACCAGGCGCACTTCGGCGCCCACCCACGGACCACTGAGCAGCACGGCCAGGTTGCGGAACCGCCCGCCCGACCCCTCGACTGCCACGCGCGCTACCGGGCCGGGCGCCCCCTCGCCGCGCGCTACGGCGCCGTCCAGGGGCAGAAGCACAAGCTCTGCGGCTTCCTCACCCGTGCCGATGCGCACACGCCCTCCCTGGAGCGTGCCCGGCGTGGCCAGGTTCCACATGAGCGCGGCCCGCCCCTGGCCAGCGGCCTCGTCGGCGATCACGACCGGCGCGCCATCACAGAAGCGCACGGTGCGGCGGTGCTCCCAGCCCCGCCAGCCCTCCAGCGTTGTGACACTTATGTCGCAGCCTGGCCCCGCCTCGAAGCGCTCCACCCGCGCGAAGGGTGGGGGGTCCTGGGCCCAGGGACCGCCGAGGCCGCTGAGGGCGAAGCGAACGGCGCTCATGCCGCTGCGGGGCACCACCAGGCCGTTCAAGTGCTCACGTGGCACGCGCTCGTCGCGGAAGGCGCTGCGCCCCCGGGGCAGCCAACCGAACTCCTCGCCCTCGAGCTGGTCGGCGAGGAGGGGGGGGCCCGGCGCGGCCAGAGTGATTGTATTGGTGGCTTTGTAGCGGTGCCAGCCGGTGAAGCGCAGGTTCAGCAGCAGGTAGGCGTCGCCTGGCTGCCAGCCGGAACGAAAAACGAGCTTGTCGGGACCGAGGGGGCCGGGCCGGGTTGGCGTGCCGCTGTCGCCGTAGATCAGGCAACTTCCCTCGGTTGGCCCCACCGCTGTGAGCGGGAGCGGCCCATCGGCGCCCGGCTGGGCCGAGGCGTAGGCAAAGACGCGCCCCTCGCTCGCGATCGCCTGGGCTGCGACCCAGAGATAGCGGGGGTCATCGAAGAGGGTGGCGCCCAAATAGAGCGGACCGTCGGGGCTGATCGGGTAGGGGAAGTTGTAGCTCACGGGCGCGCCACCCGGTGGCGCTTGCAGCAGCAACCAGTCGAAGGAGCGCCTGGCATGCCCGGGTGGCGAGGCGCCGGCGGCCTGGTAGTAGGCGTTGGTAATCCACTCCGTCTGGTAATAGTAGGTATCGTCGTTGTTGCGCCAGCGGGCCGCCCAGCCTCGTGCCGCCCGCTCCAGGTAGGCGCGGCTCTCCGCAGCCAGCGCCGGGTCGCCCAGGCCGGTAGCTTGCAGGATCGCGAGGAGGCCAGCGCCGCTCTCCTGGTTCTCGTAGGGGCCGGCCGGCCAGATGCCGAAGGCCAGCGCGTAGAGCCAGTCGACCCACTCGACGGTGAGGGCCCGGCGATGGACGGCGGCAAACCATGCCCGCACGGCGGTGTCGTCGGCGGCGCTGAAGAGCTCGGGGAAGCGCGCGCGCACCCGATCGTAGTAGTAGACGCGCTTAGCGGCCTCGAACTGGCCATACTTCACGCTGTTGGCCGGCTCGCTAAAGCGGCCCGTGGCGGCCTCTTCCAGGAGCGCCGCGCGGAACTGTGCCGCCCAGGTGGAGTTCCCCGTGCCGAGTGCCAGCATACCGTACTCCGGCGCGCTTCGGGCGGGGTTAGCCGCTACCAGCGCTAGCAGCCGCGCATAGACCTCCTGGCCGGCGTAGGTTTGGGCGGGCGCCGGGAGCTGTTCGCAGATCGTGGGGTGCTCGGCGCTGATGCCCGGGAAGGGCGGCGCGGGAGGGAAGAAGCTGGTCTGGTAGCGCTGCACCATGCCTGCGGCGCAGAACGCGGCGAGCGGGAGCAGCCCGGTGGCGATCCAGCGCCGCCGGGGCAGCCTGAGCCCCGACGCCGGGAGCGCGTGGTGAGCCAGCGGCCACCAGGCCGCCAGTATGAGCGCCCAGGCGGCGGCAAGGATCAGCGCCGCAAGCGCCGCGAAAAACTCCTCCTCGCTGAAGCGGGTCTCCAGCAACTCCAGGGCCACGGTGGCCGCGCCGACGGCGAGCGCGAGCGTGCCCCACAGCGGGAGGGCGAGCCACGTGCGGGTGCCGGCCACGAACCACCACGCCAGCCAGAGGGCGGCGGCCCAGCCGGCAGCGGTAAGCGCCCAGGCGGCAAGGGTGGCGCCAGTGAGGCCATACAGGATCGCGGCGAGCCCGCCCCCGGTGGCGAGGGCCACACCCGGCCAGGGCAGGCGCCAGCGCCCGCCAGCGTCGCGCGCGGGCCGGCCAGCCAGGCCCCCGGCGAGCACGACGGCGACGAAGAGCATCCTGGTGAGGATGCCGGACGCCGAGGGGGGCGCGCCGGCCAGCCAGTGGCAGAGCTCCAGGAAGGCGAGCGGCAGGGCAAGGCGCACCGCCAGCGCGGCGTACCGCAAGGACCCGGGGATCATGGCGCACCGGCCATTGCGCAGGCGCCACGATCAAGGGCGAAGATCGTCACCCGATCCTCGGCGTAGACCAGCGTGTAGTGAGGATCGCGCCGCAGCGCCATCGGCGAGAAGAGCGGTGTGGCGCTGAAGCCCACCGCGCCCTGGCCCTGGCCCGTATAGAGATGGGTCACGCCTGCCTCGCACAGTGCCCGCAGACCCTGAGGGGTGGTGGGTGGCGTTGTGCGCAGCGTCTCCACCAGCGCGATCACGTGCTGCGAGTAGCCGGGCGGGTCCGAGCGCTCGTTGCTCAGTGCGTACTGTGGCGGCATGGTGTTGGCGCGGCCCGCCAGAAGCGGGATCCACCACCCGGCGTCGGCGCCCACCGCCGAGTCGCCACCGTAGACAGTGAAGCCGTGGACGAGAAAGCGGGCCTCGGGCGGCGTATGCGCGCTGATCCAGCGCATCGCCCGGGTATCGGGCCGGGTAACGAGGATGTAGCTGGGGTCAACGATGCGCGCCTGCTGTAGCCCGCCCCAGGCGGCCAGGGTGGCCAGTGCCACGGCGGGAATAGCGGCGGCGGCCCGGGCATGGCGTTGCCCCAGAAAGGCGATCAGTTCGGTGGCGAGCCAGCCGCAGAGCAGCGCCACCGGGATGTAGAGCGCAATCAGCACTGCGAAGCTCTGAAGCATCACCGCGCCGGGAATGCCCACCAGGCTGCCAGCCATATACGAGGCGAGCAGGAGCTGCCACAGGCCGAGCCCGACCACCAGCCAGGCTCGCCGGACGAGCGCCCAGATCAGCGCGGCGCCGCTTGCCAGGAGCAGCGGCCAGGGCACTAGTGCGGGGAGTTGCGCCCACGCCTGATAATCCGCCCGAACGTAGTCCCAGGGCGTGCCCTGGGCTGCGGCTGTGGCGACAGTGTTGGCGAGCGGGCTGCTGGCCACGTGGATGGCCCACGGCGCGAAGGCCAGGGCGGTACAGAGCCCGGCGAGGGTCAGTCTCCAGGCGGCTGCCAGCCAGTCGCCCCAGCGCATGCGCCAGCGGGGCAGGCCCCAGCAGAGCAGCAACACGCCCATAAAGGCGACGTAATAAAAGACCATGCGGTAGTAGCATAGCGCCATCCCCGCCACTACCAGACCCACCAGCGGCCCGTGGCGCCACGGGCCACGGCGCTCCGCCAGCAGATCCCAGCTCAGGACCATGGCTACCGGCAGCACGACCTGGCCGCTGAGTTGGGCGTAGCGGCCCCAGTTGACATAGATTCCGGGAAGCGGCATGAGCAGGCCAGCGACAAGCACCGCCACCGCCCCTGCCCAGCGGTTGCCGCCGGAGAGCCGCAGCGCCAGCGGGTAGAGCGTGATCACGGCGGCCGCGTTGAGCAACTGGCCGGCAAGGAGCGTCGCCGCCACGGCGTCGAAGCCGCCGGCCCAGGCCAGGCCTGCCGCCACCGCCGAGAAGCCGAACTGCACCGTCAGCGACTCGTAGGGCTCATAGGGGCGCCATGAGTCGAAGAGGCCGCCATTGTCGAGGATCAGCCGGGCGATCATGGCGTGCTGGTAGGAGTCGCCCCAGAGCGGCGCCTCAAGCCCGACCACCACCACGAGGCGCACGCCGGTGATCAGCGCGAGCAGCACGATCAGTCCGAGATCGGCGGGATCTGGTCGCCAGGCGCGCAGCGCCGCCGGGCGCAGCCCGCGCCCGCGCCACGCGAGCAGGGCGGCGCTTGCCAGGGCCGGAACCCAGACGACCAGCGGCCCGGGCTTGAGCCCGGCAAGCCGCGCCCAGACGAGTAGGAGCGGCAGCAGAGCTACGCTGATACCGAGCGCCAGGGCGAGCCGTTCGGCCCAGCCCCGCTGTCGCCCGGGGCCATCGGCGAGCGCCAGCAGCCCGAGGCCGGGCAGCACGCAGACCATCAGGGCGGCAAAGAGCGGCCAGAGTAGCCCCAGGAGCGAGCGGGCAGCACCGAGCAGCCGTGGGATGGTGGCGAAGATCGGGGTGTGGACCAGTTGCTCGTCGGCGGGCTCGCCGGCCACATAGAGCGCCCCGTCGCGGAACGCGGCGCCCGGAAGCACGCCTACCTGCACGCTTCCCGCGCCGATCAGCTCCAGGCTCAGAAAGACGTCGCGCTGCTGTGATGATAAGGCCCGCTCAAAGCGCAGTGGATACAGTGCTGCATCCGTCACCGCGCTCAACGGCAGCCGCGCGCTGGCGAGGGTCGGCCCTTCCTTACCCTCCCGCAGCGTCGCCAGGAGGGCGCCCTCGCCGGGGGCCTCGGGCCGCAGTAGCACCGCCACGCCCGCCAGCCCATCATGGTAGGCCACGAAGCTCTGGCCGATGCCCGCTCCAGCCTGGAGCGAGCGGAATGACGGCTCAGCGCCAGCTATCACGCCATCGGACGGGGCGCCACAGGCGGCCAGGAGCGCCAGGAGCAGAACAACCGGGGCGATCGAAGCAATCCAACGAGGCATAAGCTGGCCTGTGTCCAGAGGGTGGCGGCGCGTGGTGCCTGGAGCTACGGTGCCGAACGCGATCGCCTCGGCTCCCATGAGCGCGGTCTCGCTTGGGGCCATTATAGTCGGGACGGCGTAGCGGCTCGCAGCGGGCAGCTTGATCGGCTCAGGCCGGCCCGTAATAGCCCGGGGCTACAATCGTGCTCTGAACCGAACGGGTGGGTCGCTGGGCTCGGAGCCGCACGGTCCCCGGCGGGGCCGGAGCGAGCCGGGTAAGCGCCCACGGCTTCAGCCGCCGGGCGCGTGAAACGCCCGAACGCCGCCGCGATGCCACTTTCTAACATCCGCTCTCTTGAAATCTAGAAAGAACTCCCATGGCGCATCGTCAGAAAGGCGTGGTACTCACCTACGTCGACAGCCTTGACACGCTGGAGGATTGTGTCCGGATTGGCGGCTACGACGCGGTGAAGGTGGTGACGGGCTGGGGACTTCCGACGGGGTGGAACGACGACTCTCGGCGCCGTGTGCTGGAGTTGGTGCCCCACGTGATCGTGCGCACCGTCAGCGGCGATCCGAGCTACGGACGGCCCATCGACCCGCTCTCTGGTGGCCCGCTCCCCGGTGCAAAGGGGCCAAACGCACGCTACTGGGACTACGACTTCCTCAATCCGGACCGGGTTGAGGAGGAGATTACGCCCTGGTATCGCCTCAAGCCGACGATCATGATCGAGCTCGGCAACGAGCCGAACGTCTTCAACCAGGACGATGACTTCATCTGGATCTGGGCTTACCACCTGGAGCAGACGATCGCCCGCTGTCGTAAAGCCTTTCCTCAGGCGACCCTGATCTCCCCCGGCTTCATGGCGGACGCGCGGGGCAACATGCGGCGATTTTACGAGATCGCCCACAAGCAGATTGCCATGTGTGACTATGTGGGCGTCCACTTCTACGAGTACTACGCCTTTACACCCGACAAAGCGCCGGCGACCAAGGGCGAGCTGCGCGATGTGGTGTTGCTGCACCAGCAGTTCTTCCCCGACATGCCCTGGTACATCACCGAGTACGGTATTCACAATACCGATCAGACGCCCCGGGCCGAGAAGGGTGCGCGCTATGCCCGCCTGATCCACGGTGGTGAGGGCTGGCCGCCACTGCCGGCCAATATCGCTGGCGCTGTCTACTATCATCTGCAGATGAAGGGCGACATTCACCCCGAGTACCACATTTACCCCGAGGGCGACCAGAGCTATCAGGCGGTCTTCGCCGCTGTTGGCGCCACCGATGAGGCGACTGAGATCCTGGGTGGGGGGATCGGCGCGACCCACGCCGCCGACCCGCTGGAGTCCTTCGCGGGGCGAATCGCCGGGATGAGCATGGAGCTTGCCGAGCTGGAGCGCGAGCTGTTGTGCCAACGGGCAGCCGTAGGCTTAAGCGCTGACGAGGCCGCGCGGCTGCGCCGTCTCCAGCTCATGCGGGCATCCCTCGAGCGTGCGCTTCGCCTCTCTGGCGCTGAGGCCGGGCGCCACCAACGGTAGCGCGGCCATCCCCGGTGCCCGAGCGCTCAAGCGCGATCGTGGGCGCCCCGCGTGCAGTGGGCCGATTCGATGGTATGATTGGCACGCTCGCGTTGCGCCCGCGAGCCGTTTGCCCCGCTTCAGACGCACGGGCATTGCCCCGGTGCTCGTGCGGACGTGTATGGCCTCATTTCAGCACCAGCTCGACGAACTCCAGCGCCTGCTCGCCGACTTTCGGAGCCAGAGCGCCGTTGTGGATGCCGTCGCTGCCCGGCTCGCCGACGGCTTGCTTGCCGGGCAAACGCTCTTTACCTGTGGTAATGGTGGCAGCGCGGCCGACGCGCTGCACCTCGCCGAGGAGTTGGTGGGCCGCTACCGGAGCGATCGCCGACCCCTCCCGGCCCTCTGCCTCAACGCCGACGTGACCGCGATCACCTGTATCGCCAACGATTTCGGCTACGAGGCGGTCTTCGCGCGCCAGCTTGTCGCCCTGGCCCGCCCCGGCGATATGCTGGTGGCCTTCAGCACCTCTGGCCGCTCGCCAAACATCCTCAACGCGCTGGCGGCCGCGCGGACCAATGGGGTGCTCACCGTCGCTCTGCTCGGGCACGACGGCGGGCCTGCCCGCGACCGTGCCGATTACCCGATCATTGTGCCGAGCGGTAATAGTGCCCGTATCCAGGAGCTCCACGGCCTCGTCCTCCACGCGATCTGCGAAGAGGTCGAGGGCCGGTTCGGGGCTGCCGGGGCGTAACGTGCCGCTGCGTGCATACCAGTGTACGGAGCAACATCATGGACCGCATCCTCGTTACGGAGAAGATCGCCGCTGAGGGCCTGGAGGTGCTCAGCCGGGTGGCCCGGGTTGATGTGCGGCTCGACCTGGATCGGGCCGCACTGCTGGATGTGATCGGCGAGTACGATGCCCTGGTAGTGCGATCGGCCACGAAGGTGTCCGCCGAGCTGATCGATGCCGGCGCCAGGCTGCGGGTGATCGGCCGGGCCGGCACCGGCGTAGACAACATCGATGTCGATGCCGCAACCCGCCGTGGTATCGTGGTGGTGAACGCGCCCGCATCCAACAACGTGGCGGTGGCCGAGCTGACGATCGGCCTGCTGATCAGCCTGGCCCGCCGGATCCCCCAGGCCCACGCCTCGGTGCAGGCAGGGCGATGGGAGCGTGGCACGTTTGTCGGCTGGGAGGTGCGCGGTAAGACGCTCGGGCTGGTAGGGCTGGGCCGGATCGGCTCCGAGGTGGCCGTGCGCGCCCGCGCCCTTGAGATGTACGTCATCGCCTACGACCCCGTGGTCTCCTTCGATCGGGCCGAGCAGATCGGCGTGGAGTTGGTGACCATGGACGAGTTGCTACAGCGCAGCGATGTGCTCTCCATCCACGTGCCGCTCGTCGATGCGACGCGCGGGCTCTTCGACGCGGCCCGGATCAGCCGCATGAAGCGGGGCGCCTACCTGATCAACGCCAGCCGTGGCGGTATCGTGGATGAGGAGGCCCTGCTGGCGGCCCTCGACGCGGGGCAGCTCGGCGGAGCCGCGCTGGATGTCTACAGTATTGAGCCGCCCGCCCCCGACAGCCCGCTCATACACCACCCCCGGGTGATTGCGGTGCCCCATATCGGCGCCTCCACCGCCGAGGCCCAGACGTCGGCCGGCACCGAGATGGCCGAGGGCGTCGTGGCGGCCCTCAGCGGCGCTACCCCGCGCTACGCCGTCAACGCGCCCTTCGTGGCCCCGGAGGCCTGGAGCGTGCTGCAGCCCTACCTCACGCTGGGCCGGCAGCTGGGCGCGCTGATTACCCAGTTGATCCACGTGCCGGTGCGCAGCTACGATCTGGAGTTCTGCGGGGAGCTTGCCGAGGTAGATACGCAGCCGCTGCGGCTCGCGGTGCTGCAGGGGCTCCTGGCGGCCAACAGCATCGAACGGGTGACGCCCGTCAACGCGCCGCTGATCGCCCGCGAGCGTGGCGTGCGGCTCACCGAGCGCACCAACCCCGAGGCCCAGAGCTATGCCGGTCTGCTGGTAGTGCGGGTCCAGTCGGTCGATGATGTGCACGTCTTCTCGGGCACGGTGCTGCGCGGCGAGCCCCACATCGTGCAGGCCGATGGCTACTTCGTCGACTTTGTGCCCCAGGGGGCGCTGCTCTTCACCTACCACCGTGACCGGCCTGGCATGATCGGCCGCGTCGGCACGCTGCTCGGCGCCGCCGACGTGAACATCTCCGGCATGTACGTGGGCCGCCTGGCCCCGCGCGAGCAGGCGATGATGGTACTCACCCTGGACGAGCCTGCCTCCGAGGAGGTGCTCGCCACCATCCGCGCACTGCCCGACATCCAGGCAGCGTACAGCGTCAGGCTCTAACCCGGAGGCAGAAAACGGCTTCGGCACCGGATGGCTGCCCCACCCACACGCACGGGGCTCCGCCTGCGCGGCTGCAGCGGCGGACCGAGCACGGCAGCGAAAGGCCATCCCCTCTGCGGTTCGCCGCTGCCTGCTGCCCGCTTCGTACGCTAGGCCCACTCCTCAACCGCAGGCCCCGCCTCGAAGAAGATCGTCGGCAGTAGGTGCAGGCGGCGGCTGATCCAGGGGATGGCCGCGTGCATCACGCGGCGGCGCATCGGGCGGGCGAGGGCGAGCCCGGCGACGGCGCCGGCTGCAACCAGGCGCGCCGGACGGTTAAAGATCAGCGCCATGGTCAATCCCGCCGCCCCGGCGGCGCCGGCTGCGCGTACCCGTCTCCCGGCGCGGCGTGCGCGCAGGCCACGCACCAGGGCGCAGGCCGCCCGCGCCTGTAGCCAGAGCGCCCGTGGGCGCCGCTTCAGCAGCGCCACGAAGGCGGCGAGTTCGTCGAGCTCCAGGGGCGGAAAGTCGGCGCGGCCGTCCCATGTCGCCCGGTGGCGATCAATCATGCGCTGGGTGGCGCTCGCCATACGCCGCAGCTCTCCTCTGGCCGGTGCCCGGCCGGACCAGGCCGCCGCGAGGAGCGGCAGCATCAGCGCGCGCGTGGCGTGGGCCATCGCCAGCGCATCGGCACCGTAGGCGGCGCTCGTCACTGCGAAGCCTGCATCGGCTCCGCCCGGCGCCAGCGCTGCCAGCTTCCGTGCGTACGCCTCGGCCCGCTGCACTGCCACGGCACTGCGGGCCAGCGCTGCTGGCACATCGCCCACGGCGGCCGCCAGGTAAGCCCACACCGGCAAGGCGGCCGTTGGCCGCATCCACCAGACCCAGAGCAGCGGCGAGAGGTAGATGTTCCCAAGCCGCTGCGCGCCGCGTGGCAGCGGCCCGGTGTACCAGCCATGCTCGATCAGCTCCTCAGAGGCCAGGTAGAGCTCGGCCACCGCCGCAGCGAAGGCCGGCGCGCTCGCGAAGCGCCGGCCCGCCCAGTCGTACACGAAGCGAGGCGCGTCCAGCGCTGGTTCGGCTGCCAGCGCGGCGGTGAGCGCGCTACTCAACGCGGTCCATAGGCACCAGCCCGTGTCGCCCAGGGTGGCCCGCCCCCCGCCCCAGCCGCCCGTACTGTTCCAGGCCCACATCCCGGCGCAGCGGGGGCTAGCGGCGGCACGTGCCAGGA
>SFCB01000156.1 GCA_004367505.1 Chloroflexi bacterium OHK40
CAAGTTTCAAACCCCTTCGTTGCGGGGCAATGGGGCTCAGGCCCTTGGCGGCCTCGAGCCGTTCCCGGCCGTCGTGTTTCAAACCCCTTCGTTGCGGGGCAATGGGGCTCAGTGGCCGTCGGCGTGCGCGTGGGCGGCAGCTCCCGGGGTTTCAAACCCCTTCGTTGCGGGGCAATGGGGCTCAGTATTCCAACGCACCACGCGTAATGGAAGCAAGACAAGTTTCAAACCCCTTCGTTGCGGGGCAATGGGGCTCAGGATGCGCGCCCTCGACCTCGTCGAGCGCATGCTGGGCGTTTCAAACCCCTTCGTTGCGGGGCAATGGGGCTCAGACGCCCTGCGCGGGATGGACGCCTGGAGCACCAAGCCTGTTTCAAACCCCTTCGTTGCGGGGCAATGGGGCTCAGATGACCATCAGCATGCTGATGGGCTTCGGGGCCAGCTTGTTTCAAACCCCTTCGTTGCGGGGCAATGGGGCTCAGCTGTCTTCGCTGCGCATGGCTTCGCCCTCAAGCTGAGTTTCAAACCCCTTCGTTGCGGGGCAATGGGGCTCAGATGAAAAGGACACGAGGATCATCACCCGGTTTGGGGTTTCAAACCCCTTCGTTGCGGGGCAATGGGGCTCAGGGATAAAAATCCAAGAAGCCTTCGGGACGATAAAACACAGTTTCAAACCCCTTCGTTGCGGGGCAATGGGGCTCAGCCTCGCTCGCCAAAACCTTCTAGTCCGCGTCCGTCGTGTTTCAAACCCCTTCGTTGCGGGGCAATGGGGCTCAGGAGTTCTGCTGTGGCAACTACTGGTGTTCGTATCCCGTGTTTCAAACCCCTTCGTTGCGGGGCAATGGGGCTCAGCAATGCCCCGCATTCGAATCTCCGGCGGCCTGCTCATCGTTTCAAACCCCTTCGTTGCGGGGCAATGGGGCTCAGATGGCCTAGTTCGCTCAAGGGAGTCTGGTAAAGTACGCATGTTTCAAACCCCTTCGTTGCGGGGCAATGGGGCTCAGGCAGTTTACCCCCGGCTGGATCGACATGAGGGAACTTGTTTCAAACCCCTTCGTTGCGGGGCAATGGGGCTCAGACCTTCGCACCAGAGGGGGCCGGCTCAACCTTGCTCTGCTGCTGCTGGCGTGAACAACCAGCGACCGCCTTTGTGCCTGACATCTGTCGATCCTGGCCATCTACGGTGCTATACTGCGGAGTATCACTAGTTTAGCAGGTCACTGGTCGGAGATCAAGATGAACTACTGGGCTGCCTGGCTGAGCGACCTTGCCCCGACGCTGCAGCGTGCGATTGCCCGTGCGCAACGGATCAGTCTCCCTCGTGGATGTGACGCGGCTAACCGTACTTTGCGCCTACGCCAGGCTCTCTGCCACGGGCATACCGTGCAGACGATGTTCTTTAGCCTGCCTGCTGATGTCCGGGCTGCTCTGTGGGCGCTGCGTGATTGCCCCCGTGGTCTCACTCCCGCTGAGTTGACGCAGCGCTATGGCCCGGTACGTCCCTTCCATGAGCTTCGCGATGATCCGGTGCCCCGCTCGATCAGTGAGCGCCTGCTGCTGCTGGGCTGGCTGCTGCCTCGGCCTGCGACGCCGCGCCATCCGGAGCGGTGGCTGTTGCCCCCTGAATTGCGCCGCTGGCTCCCCGTTGCGCTCAAGCTTCCTGAGCTCGGGGCCGCGCCTGAACCGCCCGTCGCGCCCGCGCTTCGGGCAGCGGTTGCCGTGCTCGTGGCTGCCGCCGAAGTACCTCTGGCGGTTCACGCCGATGCCCGCCCCACCGCTACCACGCTGCGTCGTCTGGCCCCGCGCCTCGCGCCGCTTCCCGCCCGTGAGGTTGCTCCCCTGCTCTGCTGGCTGCTGCCGTTGCTCGCCGAATTGCATCTGCTGCTCCCGCATGGGAATACGGTTCTACCATCACCCGCCGCGCGGACCTTTCTGGGGCTGCCGGCTGACTTCCAACTCCAACGGCTCACCGACGCCTGGCTGCGCAGCCCGCGCCCCGATGCGCTTCTGCGCCGTTGTCTGAGCTCCGATGCCGGGCTGCTCTGGCCGGCGCTGCGCCGCCGGCTGCTGGCCTGGGCTTCGGCTCTGCCCACCGGCCGGTTGTTTCCCGCTGCCGCACTCTTCCCGGCGCTGACGGCCGCGTTTGGCCCGCTTGCCGATGCGGCGACGCATGGGCTCCGTGTGCTGCGCCGCACTCCCTGGAATCCAGCCCGCGCCGCGTCGGTCTGGGAGACGGCGCTCGCCGGTCCGTTGACATGGCTCGGCATTGTTGCCTGGATATCGGAGGGTGCGCTGGAAGTCCCTGTTTGCTTCGTGACACGGCCAGCTGAAGCTGCTGATGGGGCGCGGACGATACCTGTCGCTTCTGTGGGCGGCGCAGCCTGGCTGTACCAGGCTGAGGGCCGGGTTCGTGTACCCTATCTGGGCGCGGGCGCCGAACTGCTGGCGCTGCCGGGCTTCGCGCGCTGGGAGGCCGCCGATGCCGATGGGATGGTGTTCCGCCTCGACGCACGCAGTCTGACCCGTGCCCGTGGCCAGGGACTGAGTCTGCATGGCTGCTTGAAGCTGCTTGAACGCCGCGCTGGGCCTCTGCCTGCGCACTGGCTGCCCTCCATAGACAGTGCTGGCGCGACCCTCACCATCACCCCGATGGTTGTGGCGCTGGCGGATGATCCCGCAGTATTGAGCGACGTGGCCCGTGATCGCTCGACGCGCCGGACAATCGCGGCGACTCTGGCGCCAGGGGTGGCGGTGCTGTCCCTCGAACGAGCCGCCGCCTTCACGCGGGCCGTGGAGCGCCAGGGGGTCGCCGTGCACGGCCCAGACGATGCGTCGACAGCCCCGCCAACCGACCTGACCCCGGCGGAGTGCGCGATTCTGGCCGCCCTCTGCGCTCAGGCCCGCCAGCGCGATGGAGCACAGCTGGTGCCACCTGCGGTGCTCGCGGAGTTGGAGCGTCGCCTGCGCGCACGCCTGGAGCCGCGCCTGCAAGCTGCGCCGTGGGATCCACCGCCGCCAGGGCCACTCAGCGATGCAGAGCTGCCCGAGGATCAGCTGGCTGACCTCGCGCCAGAAGCACGGGCCGAGGCCGCGCTGCACCTTGTCCAGCGTGCGTTGCGTCGGAGACGGGCGCTGCGGATGCGCTATCAGCCCCGTGATCGCAGCCCTGGGGTACGGACCGTGATCCCGATTGGGCTGGAGCAGCACGGTGACCATTGGTACCTCCAGGCCTTCTGCCTGTGTGAACGAGCCGAGCGCACCTTCCGCCTGGATCGCATGCTGGGCGCCGTGGATGTGCCCCTGCGGGCAACCCGAAGCGCGGTGTGCGCAGAGGTCGCGCCAGCACACGACGCTTCGTCTCCGGCGCGATCTGGCGTGCAGACGATCCGGAGCTCGCCGCGCGAGGAAGCCTTCCCCCGGCCGTGCCGGCCCCGCCGGGTGGCGCGGACGACGCAGCCCCCGCCGCTGCGGGCCGCGCCAACACCGCTGGTGGGGGTCTGGCTGGAGTAGCCACTAGACCAGATAGTGGGTTGGCTGCGTGGTGACCGTGCCGATGCCGTAGATCGCAATCCGCTGGACCGCCGCCTCATCAAGCCGGTAGCAGCGTACGCTGTCGGTGTTGAGGTCAATCAGGCCGCGTAGCTCGCGCCCGATGGCGATCAGCTCCTGTGGACCCAGGTCGCATTCGAAGACGCTGTACTGCACGCGCTTGCCGTAGCCCGCGAGCAGCTTTGCGACCTTCACGCGGCGCTTGTCTGCAACAACGTCGTAGCTGATGATCGTGAACATACGCATTCCCTGGAAAACGTGAGCCTTGTAGAGAGGGCTGAAGCGCATCGGACCGCCATCCGCCTGTAGCCCTCCGGTTCCTGGTGCTCGGTCTTGCTTCAGGGGGTATAACCAGTATAGCGAGCTTGCTCGCCGCGCACCATGCGGGCAACAGCCTGCGCCTGGAGGAGCACCACCCGGCGGAAGGGCGTCTGCTCGCCTGTGGGCAGGCGGGTAGTCTGTTGCATCAGGGCTTCGTAGCGGTCGATCAGGGTGCGCCGGGCGTTCGCGGCAAGATACACAGCGTCGGGCCGATCGATCGGTCGCTCGACCATCGTCGGAGTGATCGCTCCTGAAGCGATCAGATCCAGGACGAGCCGGTCGACAATGAGCGGGCGAAACTCCTCCATCAGATCCAGGGCCAGGGATGGGCGCCCGGTCTCGGTCACGTGGAAGGTGCCGAGATAGGGGTCCAGGCCCGTGAACTGGACGGCGGTCAGCACATCGTGCAGCAGGAGTGTGTAGCCAAAGGAAAGCATCGCGTTGAGCGGGTCGGGTGGCGGATAGAAGGCGCGGCCCTGAAAGTTCCAGCTGCGCTGGAAGATCGTTCGCCACGCGCCAAAGTAGCTTGCCGCCGCGGCGCCCTCGTAACCGCGCACCGTGTCCATCGTCGTCGCCTGGGCGAGGCCGGCGATGGCGCCATCGATCTGGCTGATCGCCGTGTTCGCGGCAGCCCAGCCGGTTGTGGCGATCAGCCCGCGCTGGTTGGCCAGCTTCGCCGCAATCTGGGCGCGGGCGAGCTCGAGGGCCCACGCGCTGTCGGCAACCCGCGCGATCTGCTGGATGCGGAGCGGCCCGAAGCGCGATGGGCCAGCCGTGAGCGTGGCGTAATGGCGACTGCCGCGCTGGTTCGTCAGCATCACCGGAATGTCGCGGGCGAGGAGATCGACGAGCAGGGCGGTTGACATCTGTACGCCCCGGCCCATCAGCACCACCTGGTCAATCTTGTGGAGGGGTATCGTCTCGAGCGTCTTGCCGGCTTTGCTGATGATGACCTGCTGGCCGCTCTTGCGCACGGTTGCGCCCTGTTCCTGTATGTAGAGTGTCGGCACTGGGGAGTCTCCTTGTCTGCCCGGGTTGATACACGGGTCCGTGGTCTATCTCTACGCTCTTCTGCTCTTCGCCGCCGTTTGCGGGATGCGGGGCGGTGGATAGCTTTCGCCTCAGCGGATGTCGCCGGTTCCGGCTCGTCGCACACCGCCTGCATGCCTTACGCATACCCGCTCCACTCCCCGGACCGCACACGCCTACGAGCGCATGCGCCCGCGCAGCTTGCTCACGCCCTGGCGCACCTGCCCGGCCCGGCGATGCACCTGGTCGCTGGCTCTGCGTGAGGCCTCGCGAAGCGCCCGCTCGGCTTCCTCAAAGCTGGCGAGCCCCTGACCGAGGTACGGCCATGTCTGGCGTGGCGCCAGGGCCTGGCCGAGAAAGGTCAGGCCATCGGCGTAGGCGGTCACTTGGGTCTTCTCAGCGCTAAGCTGTAGACGCAGTACCGCCAGCTGCCGGCGAACGAACTCCAGCGCCTGCACCGCCTCCTCGTGTGAAGGACACATCACTACCAGATCGTCCATAAAGCGCACCATCCGCATCCCGTGGCTGGTCATCGCGAGGTCAAAGGGATGCAGATAGATATTGGCCAGGAGGGGTGAGAGCGAACCACCCTGGGGCGTGCCTCGTGGCCCGCTCGTGGCAGCGTGAGCGCGCAGGGCCAGTTCACCTGCGGCGATGGCGCCCGCCGCGAGAGCGCTCCCGAGCAGCAGGCGCTGCGGCCCGATCTGTCGTAGATGCGGGGCGAGGCGCCGGGCGCCCTCAAGCGCGGGCTGAGCCAGGCTGAGCAAGGTGATCAGTCCGCCGGTGTCGAGTCCGGATCGGCGGGGCGCGCCCCAGCCAGATGCATCCGGCTGCTCCCAGATCGCCGCGCCGTACGGGTCGCCGATTGGCGGCGGCACCGGCGCTACGGGTGGGGCCGCCGTTAAAGCGCTGATGCCGCGAAGGGCCGTGCCAGCGCGGCGAGCCAGTGCGGCCAGGCCTACTGGCGCCCGCACAAGCGGGGTGTCCTCGGCCGTGTGTATAGCGCCCACCTGCAGCCACTGGCTGATCAGCTGAAGGATTGCCGGCTCATCGATGCGCTGGCGGAGGAGCCCCATCAGGATCTGCTGATCGATGGTGTCGAAAAAGCTGGCGATGTCGGCGTCGGCAGCCCAGGTGAGGCCCTGGTTGGCGTAGCGGACCACCCGGGCTACGGCCTCCGGCACGCCGACGTAGAGCCGGCAACCGTACGAGCAATCCAGGAAGAGCGGCTCGAACAGTGGCTGGAGCACTTGCTGCACCGCGCGTTGCGCCACGCGGTCACGAATGGCCAGAATGGCAATCGCGCGCTCGCCGCCGCTCGCCTTGGGGATCTGTACAGTAAGCGGCGGTAGCGGACGGTAGGCCCCGGTGCGCAACTCGTCGGCGAGGCCGGCCATCTGGTTGCTCCAGTCGGCCTCGAAGTCGCGGATGGTTACGGTGTCGATCCCGGCACTGCGCCCGCGTCGGGCCACCTGAATGTTGCCGCGAACCCGCTTCCAGGCGATGGTGAGATTTTCGACTGTCACGACCTGATCGAGGAGGGCGGGTCCGGTGTATTTCGGGAAGATGGGCATTGGAATTGGCCTTTCATTAGGTAGAAGGAGCGATATGGAGGGTGAGAGAGTGGGGCCTGGATCACGATCCCGGTGAGACGCCCCGGTGGGGCGTCTTTACCGCTGCACGATCAGGGTGGTGGGCCATCGTTCCAATGCCTCTCCTCCACACCCTCACCCCACTCACTCCGCCATGGCCTGGAGCAGCTTGAGCCCGGCGTCAGCTACGCCCTGGGGCTTCGTATCAGGGCGGGTCTGCGCTGCTGCCGCTGCGGCAATGCGGGCCGCGCCGGCGATCCCGGCGAGCTGGCGGTCGTGCTGATGCTGTTCGCGCACTGTGGCCTGGGCCTGTTGGAGGCGCCATGCCTCCAGCTTCTGCATCTGCTCGGCGACCATCGCCTCGTGGCGCAGGTGCAGCTCCATCAGGGCCCGCTCGTGCTGGGCACGACGTTCGGCCACGGCCTCGGCCTGCCGGGCGCGCTGCTCGGCAATGCGCTGCTGCACTGCGGCCAGGGCCAGGGCGTATTCGCTCTGGCGCTCCTGGGCGGCGAGGGCTAGCTCGCCCTCGGCGCGAGCCAGGCCCTGCTGCGCCTCCAGCAACCGCAGCTGCTGGTCGGTCTGGTGGGTGGCCAGCAACTGGCGCTGTACCCGCTCCCACTCGCCCTGAAGCCGGGCCTGCTCGTTCTGCCAGGCCTGCTCCTCGTGGGCGATCTCGGCCGTCTGGGCGCGGATCTCGGCCATCACGATCTCGAGACGGGCGGCGAGGGCAGCCTGCTGCACCTCGGCCTGCTGCGCGAGCAGCCGCTCGCGGGCCGCAGCAGCGGTGGCGGCCATCCGCAGCCCATGCTCCCGCTCATCTATCGTGGCCTGGGCCTCCAGACGCTGAATGGTTGCGTGGTGACGGGCGCTCTCGACGCGCAGAGCCTCGCCGATCCGGGCGGCCTCGACGGTGGCGGCAGCGGCGGCCTCGATCTGGCGCTCGTCACCCTGGCGCTCCAGGACCCGAACAGCGATCGGCTCCAGCCCCGCGAGGGCCGGGTCGGCCCGGAGGGCGGCCAGCACGGTCCGGGCCGGTGCGTCCAGGCCGCCGTGCTCGCCCTCGCATCCAGTAAGCGCGGCGTGTGTGTGGCGCTCGATGTAGGCCAGGACGGCAGCGCGGGCAGCTGCGGCGAGAGCACTTAGCGGCTCGCGGTGGGCCGCGATCACCACCGGGTCGCTCACCACAACATCCACGATCAGCCAGAGACGTACCCGCCACTTATCGGCACTCAAGCCCTCGACTGGCCCGATCGGAACCTGCTGGCGGCGGGCGTCCACCCATTGCACCAGCACGGCGCCAGGCGGGCTCCAGATCCAGTAGCTGCCCGGGGTATAGGTTCGGGTTACGCCACCGGGCATGCTGATGACGGCCCACGTTCCGGGAGGCACAACGAGCTGGGCGCCGAGGCCAAAGGCCTGCCGTGGTAGGGCCTGCGGCGTGGTGGCGAGTCCGCTGGCGAAGTGTGGCAGCGGCAGATCGCGGCCCATCCGGGCGGCGTCGATCTCTCCCTGAGCAGCCGCTAGCCCTTCAACAACGGCCTGTTCGACAGTCGCACGAGCGTTGGCGATCACTTGCGAGGACATGTGTTTCTTCCTTCACGTACGTTTCTGAAAACGGATGAGCGTTGTACGGCCGCCGAGGGCCTCCCAGGCGAGCGCATCGGCGAGCCGATTCAGCTCACGAGGAATGGCGAGCAACTCGATGTCCGGAAACAAGCCCACCAGGGCCAGGGCCTCGGCGTAGAGCGGCTGGAGTGGTCCGGCGCGTACCGCGCAACGCCCGGTGAGTTGGTCAACAACCACCCGGCTATCGCTGTGGCAGCGCACCGCGCAAGCCGGATAGCGCTGATGCACGAATGAAAGGCCGGCGATCAAGGCCTGGTACTCAGCTTCGTTGCAGGTAGCCGCCGGCGCTCGCAGCGTACGGGTGTGGAGCACATGGCCCCGGGCGCCGCGGACGACGATGCCGAGTCCGGCTACCCCGCTTGGCGGAAAGCCAGGCGTCCCATCTACCTGGAGCAGCAACCAGCTCATGGGAGTGCCACGCTCCACGCGACGAGCCCCAGGATGACGGCGATCGCCAGGAACATGGTCGCCGTACATCCACGGAGCAGGCTCCCCGGCCTGATCCGGGGGAACCGGACGCTCCGCACCGGCAGCGTCAGAATGGTCAGGGCGAGCACCAGCGCGAGCGCCGCGAGCGTTGTGATACACCATATCATCAGCACCTCCCCTGCGATTGGGTCCTGCGGTTTGTCGCTGCGGACAGGTCTATCGTCGCATGGGAAGGGCTGCGGGGCATCGGGCTGCCAGCACGAAGAAAGACCGAGCCCGCGGGCTCAGTCTCTCCTCCGTCCAGGACGGATCTGGGGGGCGCGGATGGGCCAGGCTCCTCCGCAACCAACCCCACCAGCACGGCATCAAACGAACGTTGATGCAAACCCTAGTTGATGGATGCGGCGGGAGGGGGCGTGGGAGGGCTTTGCCCTCCCCGCAAGAAACGATCCATCACAACCAGGTTGCCAGACCACTAAATGGAACCACAGAAGTCGTTTTGGACGCAGGCGGGGCATGGGGAGGGTCTGGCCCTTCCCGCCAACCCCTCCAACCACGAAACAGTTTCGGGCCGTTATTTAGCTCAAGCCGGGGGCGCGCGATCGGTAATAGATCGCCGCCTCGTAGCGGCTCTGTAGCTGAAGCTTGCTGAGGATGTTAGAGACGTGAGTCTTGACAGTCTTAATGCTAACGACGAGCCGGTCGGCGATCTCCTGGTTGGTCGCGCCGGCGGCGATCAGGGCGAGCACTTCCTGCTCACGTGGGGTGAGGGGCTCGACGATGGTCGGTGCGACGCCCTGCTGGAGCATATCGTGGAGACGGCGGAGCACGATTGTGCTTGAGAAACGTCCGCCGCGCGCAATCTCAACAAGCGCGCGCCGGATCTCGGTACTATCAAGCTGATCAGCCTTCGAGATACAGCCGCTCGCGCCTGCTTGAATCGCGCGCAACAACTGGTCGGCCTCGTCGAACCCGGTGATGACCAGCACCCCGGTCTGTGGGCTGGTGCGCCGCACCTGGCGGATCAACTCCAGGCCAGTTTCGAGCTCGCCAAGCTTCAGGTCGGCGAGCAGCACGTCGGGTACGTGTTCGGCGACCAGGGCGAGGGCCTCCTCGGCCGTGGCGGCCTCGGCCATCAGGCGCACCTTCGGCGTGCCGGGTTCTTCCAGAATGGCGCGCAGTCCACGCCGAAAGACCGGGTGGTCATCGACGACGACGACGTCGATCGTCGTCTCATCCATCGGCTCATTCCTCCCGTTCAGCTGGAAGCCAGACACGGATGGTCGTGCCCTGGCCCGGCGCGGTGCTGATCTCCGCTCGCCCGCCCCGGCTTTCGACCCGCTCAAGCACACTCTCCAGCCCGATCCCTGGCGCGGCCAGGGCTGCCTCAAGGTGGGCGCCGATGCCGTCATCGCTGATCTCAAGCAGCACTTCGCCATCGACCGGGGTGAGACGCACACGCACCGTGCCCGCCCCCGCGTGCTGGAGCACATTCACGAGCGCGCTACGGGCGATGCCGAGCATACAGGCCGCGCACTCCCAGCTCAATGGTGGAGCGACGAGCTCTGCTGTGACCGCGAGCTGCGGGCTGACGCGGCCAACCTGGGTGAGCAGCCGCTCCAGGGCGCTGAGGAGATCCTGCCCGGCGCGCTGGCCACGCATGCCGCCCAGCAGAAAGGCAAGGTCATCGAGGCCCTGCTGTGCCGCCTCGCGGATCTCACGCAGCAGCAGCGCGGCGCTTGCCGGGTCACGGGCCAGATCGCGCTCGGCCCGCTCGGCCAGCAGACGGATCGCTGGCAGCACCTGCTTGACATGGTCGTGCAGCTCGGCGGCGAGGATACGGCGGGTGCGCTCTTCGGCGGCGCGGACGCTCGCCTCGGCGGCGCGCAGCTCGGCGAGGGCCTCGGTCGCAACGCGCAGGAGCAACGACTCAGCCACGGGAAGACGGTCAGGATAGCGCAAATGGGCCGTCGCTACCACAACACCCCCGTAGATCAGCGGGTGGGCGTGGGCGGTCGTCAGGTCTTCGCCCACGGCAAGGCGCAACATGAGGGGCGGCTCGAACACCTCCGGCGCGACAGTGATCGCCACACCCGTGCCGCTCAGCTCCGCGAGCCCCTCCGCCACGTGTTGGAGCAACGTCCGAAGACCGGCGCGATCCGTCAACGGCTGCCGGGAAAGCTCCAGGCGTGCCAGCAATGCGACGATCATCTCGGCGGTTCTGGTATCCACCCGAGCCCTCCTCCCCATAGCCCCCACGGCCCCCTAACCTATCGCCTCCTCCGTGCTGTCTCACGCAGCACCTGGAGATTGACGATCTCGGCCACTTCGTAGCGGGTCGGTGTACTTCCCGCCACCGGACGCAGGTTGAGCAGCGCCGCGAAGCCACCGCAGCGCCCGTGCAACTCCGCGATCAAGGCCAGGGCCAGGGGGGCCAGAGGCGGCGGGTTCAGCACGAGCGGCGTGGTCTGCCAGCCCTCCGGGGTCAGGCCAGCCGCGTCGGCCAGCTCACGGGCGACCTCAACGAGAGGGCAGGCGCGGTCGACGTGGGTCGCGAGCTCACGCAGCTCCGGGACTTCGCCGAGCAGCGCCGCGCCCTGCTCGCGCTGGGCGGGCGTCAGGGGATGGGTGTAGTTAAGCAGCAGAATGGTCATTAGTGGCGACCTCCTCAAGCACCATGCGCACGACGACCTTCATCGGGCGGCCGTCTTCAGCCAGGCGCGGATTGCCGCCGCTGTCGCGCGGAACCGACCAGTACTGGACGGCGACAGCGGCGCCAAGACACGCGAGCAGTGTGCCCGCCGTCATCGCCTTGGTGCCGCCGGTGATGTCTGCGATCAGCGGCTGTGCGTCGGCGAACTGGCGCGCCTGGGTGATCGTGGCGCGCACCTGGCCATACACCTGCTCAGCCTGCACCGAGTCGTCCAGCGGCACAATGTGCGGAGTTACCCCACGCTCAAGCAGGCTCTGCTTCAGGTCGCCAAACTTCGCGTTCCGCTCGACCTCGGGCGTGACCAGCAGCCAGCAGTGGCGCAGCGTCGCATTGCGCTGGTGCCAGGCGATAATCGCCGCCTCAGGCCCGCGCGGGTTCAGGCCAACCGGCAGGATCAGCCCGGCGTGGGGGTCGGCCTGCTGATCTGGAGCGACGACATTGCGCACCACCACCTGGCGGGCATCGAGGGCGCGCAGGAGCCGTCGAAAGCCGACGGCTACAAAAGCGAAGATCAGCACCGCCCCGATCACCAGGGCGATCAGGAACTCGGGCGTCGCGCCGAACGTGCTGGTGAGCAACTCGTAGACCGCGTTCCCGAGGATGGCGAGGGCGAGCGAGCCGATGAGAAAGAGCAGCGGGGCGCGCGTCTCCAGGAATGGGCGGAAGAGTTCGCTCAGGGATGGCTGCTGCATCAGGGACTCTCCAGATGGGCGTGCTACAATGCGGGCTGCCGAAAGGTCACGTATGGTGGAGGCCCTCGATGCAAGCTGAGACGACCGTCACGCCTGAACTTGTCACGCGCTCGCTCGATGCGAGCTGGAACTACGCGCGCTGGTCGCAGCTGCCCGACGACGGCAACCGCTACGAGGTGATCGACGGAGTGCTCTACATGACGACCGCGCCAAGCTTCTTTCACCAGTGGATCGTCAGCCGCATCACCCGTATGCTTCAGGCGCAGATCGAGGACACCGGGGCAGGGATTGTCGCGTTTGCGCCGATCGGCTTGTTGATGCCCGGCTGCGACCCGGTACAACCGGACATCGTCGTGGTTCGGAGCGAGGATCGCGGGATGATCCACGACCGGCGCATCAACGGCGTTCCCGCACTGATCGTCGAAGTGTTGTCGCCCTCAAACGCCGAGAAAGACACCGAGATCAAGCGGGCGGTCTACGCGCGCGCCAGCCTGCCCGAGTACTGGATCGTGCGGCCCGCCGAGCGCGATGTAATCGTCTTGCACCGGCCCGACCCGGCTAGCGGGATGTACCTCCAAGCGTTGAATGTCGGCCCCGCCGAGGAACTTCGCTCGCCCACGCTCCCCTTCCGCGCCGCCATCGCCGGCTTCTTCGCCGGCTCGCCGGATGAAACGCTGTAGCAAGCTGGCGTTACGACATCAAGCGTCACCTTTTCGTGATGTTGGCAGTGCTGGTTGAAGGATCAGGTAGATGGTGCTCCCATCAGCTTCAAAAGCCACTACGTTGCCGCGAAAACCTCCGGAAGCACCGCCACTTGCCTCCTTCCGCGGAATGAAGCCAACCAGAGTCTTCCCCTTCGGAAGCATATAGCCGCGCAAATTCAGATCCACCCGCACGCCACGACCGCGACCAATGGTGATCTCTCCTCTCCGCTGCCCCGTCAGCTCAACACCGATATCGAGCTGGCGCAGTTCCTCAGGAGGCAGGGGCGGGGCCGCTGGTCTTGGCGGAGGATGGTCGGCAAGCACCTGGGTCGGTAGGGGCAGGACAAGGCGCTCACTGTATTCATTGACCTTGTGGGTGCTTGTGTTTACCCGACCCGGACGATGGCCATCACGGTGAGCCTCGTCACGTTCAATCTCCATATACCGCGTCGCAAGGCGATCTGGACCCGGCCAGGAGAGCAAAGCGAGGAAGCAGCGCATACGCAGCGGGCTGTGCAGGTCATCGCCCTTGCCCACCTGCTCGCCGCTTTCGTGTAAGACATACTCCTCAAACGCCGTGATAGCACGCTCCGGAGTCTTATCAGCGTCTATAGGTGAAGGATCAGTCCAGGTATTCCCACTTGCCAGGGAGCTGTAGCGCCGTGCCCTATCGCTCAGTTGCAGCTCATATCGCACCTGGACGGAGCCCATACCAAAGGGCTTGCCCATACCCAGAGCAAAGCGGTACGGTCCACGTTTCTGCTCAGCCTGCCAGGTGTCATCACACAGGCGAAGTACCCACAGGAGCGCACCAAGTTCCACGTCGCTCAGATTCTCGAAGTGCACATCAAACCTGAAAGTCACTCCTGCTTGCACGGGTTTCATCCGGGTGAACTGCTTCGGCGCTTGTGCGATCTTTTCCGCGTCGTGCTCACGTACATCGTCGACACCGACGGCACCCCGGTGCCAGTACAGTTTATGCCCACGGAGCGTTGTCGCCCCGGTCGTGCTATCGTAGCGAAGCAAATGAGCTCTTCGAGCCCCGGTATGATGCGGTTGGACAAGGTAGTGCTGGTAGGTGGTTGGTTTTGGGATCGCCAGAATGCGTGGAGTGATCTCATCCAGCCAGACGGCATCGCGTGCCGTGACAAACTGAGCGTCGCCTACGAAGACTCGCCCAGCTCCGGTCTGGGGGCGGTCACCGGCTTGCTGTCTTTGACGGACGAAACCGAACAAAGCCTCGGCGATATCTATGCTCTCGTCTTCACGCTGTTCCTGCGGCAAGAAATCATACGGCGCGGTGCCGTATGGGAGCCGGAAAAGCTGGGCGCGACCGAAGAAGCGCAGGCTCCCGTTGGCGTCAAGCAAGAAGAAAACCGGCTCGCCGTCGCGGAGCAGCCCATCGGCGCGCCGTGACCCGGGCGTCGGCCTATCGCGCTCGAATGCACTCTCCTGCCACTGGGTGATTTGATCGTCGTCTTCGAAGCGTTCGATCAGTGAGGGATCAACGGGGTGCTCGATCCCGTTCGGTTGCAGGAACACAAACTCCATATGCTTGTTCTGCATATGACCGGTGATGACGAGTGTACCCGGTACTGCCCCAGCAATTGTTCCAGACGTAAAGCTGGCCTGACGCACCCCACGGAAGCGCAAGTAGAGGTCTGGATGTCGGGGTGTTTGCTGGAAGAAATAGTCTCGGTCAGTCGCATCGCACACAACATAGATGCGACGATGCTGATACGTCCAGTTTGGTTTCCTGCTGGCACCATGACCGTACATCAGCGGCTGACCCGGCAGCAAGGGGATAGCTGCAAGGCCACGCGGGTTGTGTGCGTGGTGATCGATGCGGGCAAAGTCACACTCTTCGATGACAAAGCGCCCATCTCTCTGGCACAAGTAGCCGGCCCGAACCAGGGTGCGATAACAACTCGCCCGTGGGTTCGGTGCCACCTGCACCTGGCCATAATCCTCGACGAACAGGCGCTGATAGTTCCTGTCTGCCACTGAACGATAGAATAACTGGCGATCGAATACCCGGCCCATCTTCCCATAGGCGACAACTTCTACTAGTGACCGTAGCATGCCACGCAGGCTGCTGCCAGGAATAACAGGTGCGCTCGGATCATCGTGGGCGAAGAAGCGCGCTCGCTCTTGCTGCTGCTCTGGCGTAAGCTCGTAAAAGGCTCGTCCGCCGTACTCTGCAAACTCCTGGGGCGTATAGCCACAGCGCACGTACAGCGGAGTCTCGGTGACGAGGGAGCAAACAAGGCGCCCGGTGTGGCGTCCAGCGAGATAGCTATCCTGGCGCGGGAGTCGCGGATCTGCGCCCTGTTCGCTTTGAGGAAGCTCCTGGGCGAGAACAACCCGCTCCGGCAACGGCACGAAGTTGTACGGCGCCAGGGCTTCGCGATCCTCGGGCACGGGATAGATGTGCTTTGGCAGTGGCATTGCTATGCTCCTGGGCTCAGCAGGTTGACCAACCGACTACACGCGATCCGCGCCACCCCGGCTTCGTCCTCGGCCAGGTAGTGGCGCACGGCGAGGCGGGCGTCGCGGTGCTCCATCCCAGTGCCAGATGGCGCCGTGTGGATTGGCGGCCCGTGGACGATGCCCTGCGTTCCCTCGGCCAGCAAACGGAAGGGCGACGTGGGCTTGTCATCCGGGTGCGCCGCGCTGCCCCAGAGCAGGTATGCCTCGTCGATCACCTCGACCTCGCCCCCGGCGCCGTCGTGGGTGAGGCTCACCCGCCAGGCTTCGCCCATTCGCCAGAGCCGCAACTCGGCCTCGGGGTTGAAGAGCCGCGCCATGTGTAGCGTGTTCTGGTGTAGCGGCGTGCCTACCGGGCCGTAGTCGTCGCTCGACAGGGCAAGCGTTTTTCCGTCGTATAACCCCCAGATCACGGCGGCATCACTGTGGGCCAGCAGGTAGACCGGGTTGGCGGCGTCTGCCTTCGGCCAGTGGGCCTTCGCGGCGCTCTCCAGCCAGGCCCGCAGGTCGGCGTCGCGCGCGGGGGCGTCGGGCGCCGTGGTGGTGCTGGCGATGCGCCTGATCGTTCGCTGGTAGGGTTGCTCAGGCATCTTTCTTCTCCTGCCGCAGCCAGCCAGGGATCGCCTGGACGCAGGTTTCCAGGTAGGTTGCCAGTGCGGGCGCGATAGTCAGGCGCTCCTCGGCGCCGATCGGCCATGCTAGCTGAGGCGTTCCGTCGCCGGTGGGCTTCAGAGCCGCCGGTAGCGCCTCCGGTGAGAAGCTCAGCCCGGCGCCAATACCTCGCAGGCGCCCGCGTCCGACGCTGCTCGTCCCGCCAAGGGGCAGATCGCCGGTCCAGAGATCCTTCAGCAGGAGCATCAGCAACCCCAGCTCGGCATCCTCCGGGTCGTGAATGGTGATGGTCAACTTCACGTCGCCCCTCGTGAGCGGCGCCTCACTGAAGAGCGCCGTGTCGAGGGCGCCGCCGGTGAACCGATCGATCGAGACGCGGCTCTGCACGAGTGAGGTGCTGTTGGCGATGGCCTGCTCGCTCACCCGCAGCCGGCTTGCCTTGAGGGTGCGTTTGCCGACCTCGCGGCCCTGCTCTGGCCCGAAGAGGCTCTCGATGGCGTTCAGGTTCGGAGCGCCGAGGGTGTTAGCGATGCGGATGGCTCGCGCTCGCAGCGCCCCCGCCACACTCGTGCCGGGCAGTACCGGCTCGCGCTCCGTGCTCTTGGGGCGCCGCAGGTGGGTGGCGTCGGGCGCCTCGCCCGGGTACTCCGGCAGGTCGGAGCGGATCAGCAGCGGGCTGGCGAGGGCGAAGTGGGCCGTGAGCGTGACGGTCTTGCGCGTGTCGGCGGTCGGAACAGGGGCTCCAAGGAGGGCGACAATGTCGTCATCGTGATGGGTGACCGGCGACACGACGGCGTAGCGCTGCCAACCCGCCTGGTTCGGGTCATCGCTCTCAGTGCTCCGGCCGGCGACGAGGTAGGCGAGCAGGTGGTCGGCGTTCACCAGGTCGTAAGTCGTGAGCGACCAGCTATGGGCGCGACATGCGCCGTAGCCTCGGCTGCCACGGGCGCCGACCGTGATCTCGCCGCGCTGCAGCGCGCCCAATGCCAGGGCCAGGGCCGCGCGCAGCCGCACAGCTTCGTCCTCATCGTCGGGGAGGAGCAGTTCCACCTCCAACGGGAAGCGCGTCCCCACCGGCACTAGCTCTAGGTTGTACTTTTTCTGGTCGCGGGCGGTGCGGGTGCGCGGGTCGATCGCCACCCCATCGCGTACCTCGATCGCGGTCGGCTTAGCCAGGCTGTCGGCGATCAGCAGCGGGCTCTGCTCGCCGTCGGGGTCGCCTTTCTGTCCACCGAGGAGCAACTCGGCAAGGCCGCCGCTTGGCCGCTCCTCCTCCCGATGCCCCTGCTCATATGCGCGTAAGAAGCTGCGCAGCGCGCCCGCGATGCTCGTGCCGGGTAGGAGCAGACCGCCACTCGCGACGTCGCGCAGCAGCGCCATATCGGCCAGGTCGCTCTCCACGCCGCCGCCGAAGTGAGCCGGCGCGGTCAGCTCCAGCGTGCCCCGCACGACCAGGCGCCGGGCGATGCCGCGAACGGTAATGTCGCGCGCTGAGTCTATCACGCTGGTCATCGCCCTTCCTCCTGCTTACGCCAGTGACCCGCCGCGGCGGCGATCAACCGCAGCGTCGTGCGCAGCTCCACCGCAGTTTTGTCCGGCTCGATCCCTCCCACGCCGAAGCGCTGGTCGCCGGCGAGCCCCAGGGTTGTCCAGATCTGGTTCGGCTGCGCCAGGTGATCATCGAGCCACTGCGCGAGGCTGCGCCCGCCAATTTGTGCCCGCTCGAACTGCTGCTTCGCGGCCTGGCGTAGCTCCGCCAGTGTGGTGCGGAAGGTCTGGGCGGCTTGTGTCATTTGCGCCTCATCGGTGTTCAAGACGCGCTGAGCCTGCACCGCCAGCCAGGCGAGTTGGCTGCGCCGGGGCGAGGGCTGCGGCTTCCTGGTGCGTAGAAAGCGCGTGATCGCGGCCTCGATCGTCTGGTCGAGCCGGCGCTCACCCATCCGCCGGGCCAGCCACTCGGCCTCGCCCACGATCGGTTGAACCGCAGGCGTTGTCGTCGCAACATCAGCCGCAGTGACGACGAGTTGTGCGGCGAGCAGGAGGTCGATCGCGCAGCGCCCGTAGCCCTCCACCCGCCGCATGCCAATGCCGCGCGCGAGGATCGCCGAACGGGCCTGCGTGGGCAAGCGCTTCCGCAGCACGAGCACGCTGCCGGCGGTCAGGGCGGGAGCTGGCGGAAGGGGCAGGCGCCAGGTGCTGTTGTAGCCGCCGATCAACACCCGCCCGACGCTGCTGCGCGCCCAGTCGATATCGTCCTCAGTAATCGTCACGGGAGCTCCACTGGCCTCGCTCAGCGCCGCGCCGAGCGCTGCCGGTAGCCGATCCGGGTTGGCCCAGGCCAGCGGGTGGCCCTCCAGGTCGATCAGGAGCGCATCGCTGAGCAACGTCAGCGTCAGCTCGTCCTCGTCGTCCTCGTCCCCGTATGGAACCTCGGGGTCCGCTGTATCAGCCAGGCTGAGCTTCACCCTGCCGTAGCCGGCACTGCGGGAGCCACCGAGCCATGCCACGGGATCGGCAGCCAGTTTCTGGAGTTCCGCGACCTGCTTCGCGGCCTCGGTGCCGTCATCGATCACGATCAGGCCGATGAAGCGCTGGCCCTCGGCCAGGGCCTGGTACTGGAAGACCGCGCCGTTCTCGGCGGTGGCCCGGCCCATGCGCCGGTCGCGCTGCATATGCACGCTGAGCGTGCGCCGGGGCGCGTAGAGCGTTGCGTTGCCGTCGTCGCCGAGCGTGATGAAGGGCTTTTCCTCGCGCTCAAGCTGCTGGCCAGACGGCGTGTTGAAGGCCCGGTGGGCGCTGTTGTGGAGCATCCATCGCCCGTCGGTGTTCGGCGTCGTGTGCTTTGCTTTGAGCAGCGTGCGCGGCGTCGGCAGCGTGCGCATCCCGTCCGGGTCGGCGGGATGGGCGTGGAGGTAGCGCACCGCTCCGTCGAAGAAGAGGGCACGGGCAAGCGGGTCGTGGGTGATGTCGGATTGCCCGGTTGCAGCACAGTAGCGATGAATAAGCAGGCCGCGCAGCAGGCTACCGGGGATGAAGTCGAGCGAGGCATTGCTGTTCGGGTCGCTGACGCGCGCGGCGGCGAGCAGCGGCTGTTCGAGGTCCAGGGTGTACCTAAGCAGCGGCATGGCCAGGAACCCCTTTCACCAGCGCGGCGAAGTGCTGGAACTGCGCGAGCGTGAAGGCGCTGTCGGCGTAATTGGCCGGCTCGCTGGCGTGCAGCAGCAGGCTCACGCGCCCCCGCCCGCGGTTGCGCGTGGTGCCGGCCCGGCGCACTCCCAGGGCGCAGGCGGCGAGCAGCGCCAGATCGTCGGCCGCTGGGGCAGCGGCGAAGTCGAGCCCGGCGAGCAGGCGTGTATCGCGCAGCAGCACACGCATGGCCCGCAGCGAGCCGATCTCCGGCGCACCCCTGGCGGCATCGAGGGCCGTCTGCCGGCGGATGGTCGTCAGCGAAGCCAGCACCTCGTCGGCGCGGATCGTTCCAGCGGCAACGTTGCGATGGAGCCGGTCGCGTAGCGCGGGCGGCAGTGTCGCCGCCTGCACGCGCATCAGCGCTGCCCGGCCCCCGCTGCCGTCAAAGTCGGCGCCGCTCTCGCCGAGGAGCCGGGCAGCGGCTGGTTCGAGCATGGCGAGGGCGGGGTTCCCGCCGCGTGCGAGGGCATCACGGATCTCGTACCAGGACTCGCGGAGCAGCCCCTTCAGCGCGCGCCCGCCGAGGAAAGGGCATCCGGCGCTGTCGTGCTCGATCTCCACATCCACCAATCCGGCAACACCCTCGCCACGCCCAAACGTTGTGTCGCTGTGGAGCAGAACGCTCAAGAAGTAGCGCATCCCCGCCCTCATGTCAGCTCGATGAAGAAGTCAAGTGCCTCGATCGCATCGAAGTAGCCGCAGCGCCCACCGGCCCAGCCGGTTTCAACGAGGCTCCTGCGCGCACCGGAGTCCGATACATGGGCTAGCTCCGGTAACTCCATATCCTGCCAGAAGCGTGTTCGCCACTCTTGCACTGCGTTCGGGCCGTTGCGCAACCCCTCGCGCAGTGCGGCCAGTTTACTCGTGGGCCAGGACCGCTCGTCGCTGAACGCTGCGATGAGGCCGGTCACATTCTGCCAGCGGCGCCAGCCAAAGCCGTTGGGAAGCTCAGCCAGGGTCACCGGGCGCATGGTCAGGTCGCCCGGCTGGGCAAGGTAGCTGCGCTTGCGCAGCGCCTCCAGGCTCCCGCTGATCCCGGTGGTGGCGAACTGCCAGTCGAGCAGCGGCTGGTCACCGTGCATGCGAGCCTGGGTTTTGGCGCTAGCGCAAAGCTCTACACTGAGCTGATAGGCACGGGCGAAGGGGTAATGCGACTTGACTACGGCAACGCCGGCGCAAGCGTGAGCCGGGCCGCCGGGAAGAGCGGCTGCGGCTTGCTCGAACTCGCTCAGGTAGCGCGCCGCCATCCCCAGGCCGAGCCGCCCGTCACAGACAAAAGTCACATCGTCGCCGCCGAAGATCAGCGGGCGCAGCGGCAGCGGTGCTCCGCCCCGCCCGGGCCGCAGTTCGTGGATCAGCCGGCCGAGGGGATCGTTGCGCGTGGGGTCAGCCCCGTTGAGCGTTGCGATCATGGCCTGCACGGTGGCCTTGAAGGCGACAGCACCGGCCTCCTCGACCGCCCGCGAAAGGGCGCGCAGTCCATCAAGGCAGGCGCGATTGTCAGCGGCGGTGGTGAACGATTTGACCACCTTAAGGAAGCGCTGGCCCAGGCCGTTGCCGTCGGTATGAACCACCGCGATGTAGCTCTCCTCGCCACGGGAGCGCCCGAGCTCATCGAGATCCCGGGGGATGCGCCACTCCTCGGGGATGGCCAGCGTCTCTCGCATCGCTCGCTCCGAGTCCTGGATCGTTGCAAAGTCCACCCGGGCCCGCGCCGGGGCACTCAGCGGCTGAATGTCGGGCCGGCCATCGCGCGTGCGCGGAGCATAGTCGAAGCGCTCCACGGCAGGAAGACCGGTCGAGGCACACTGGCGCGTCACGCCAAGGCCGCCAAGGGGGTTCGAGGCCGGTGCGCGCCGCTTGGCCACATCTAGCTGCCGAAAGAGGCGCGCATAGACCCCGTCTGGACCACCGATCGCCCAGGTCGCCGGGTCGAAGACCCTATGTGCGACGACGATCTCCAGGCCGGGTGCGCACGCAAGCAGGGTGCGGCTTAGCTGCGCAACGATTTGTTTCGCTGTCGCGAGGGCAGCGTCTTCATCCCGTCCGCGCACCAGGAGTACCATATTGCCGCCGCCGCTATAGACAACTTCGGCCTGAAGCGTCGGGTCGCTGTCGAGCGTCGCGCTGCCGATCCGAGCACCATCGAAATTGTGCGACTGCGGGAGCGCCGCCTCAAGCCAATCTGTCGTGACGCGCCCGACGAGGTGGGAGGCGCCGATATTGTCGCGCAGCCGGTTGGACCCGAAGATGTAGCCTTGAATGCCGCTCACGTCGATGACGGAGAGCGCCCATGCTTCAGTCGCTGATGTCATAGCTGCTCCCCTGAAGAGGCGCGAACCCATTCGGCCAGATGCTCCCCGATCTGTGGGAGATCCCCGGGGCCGAAGATCTTCAGGCGCTGGGCGTTTACCAGGCCCGCAACCTCGCGAGTCAACGCTTCTGGCTTGTCGTAGAAGGAGATCAGGCCCACCCGCGCCTCAGCACCGCCGAGTTGCTCGGCGCGCGCATAGACCTCGAGTAATTTGGATTTGCACAGACCTTTGTTGGTGTCAGTCGTGCAGGAGATCCCAAAGAGTTGGTAGCCACGCACCAGGGCAACGTCGATCTCGAAGTCGTCGCCGGTCGGGCCGATCCCGGCTCCGGCCAAGGCATCGCCGCGGGCGGCTTCCGGCTGCGCGAGCCACGACCACAGCACGTAGTCTTCAAGCCACTGGCCTTCAAACCATTTGCCGATGCGATCGGCTTTGTCGGCTCTCTTGCTGAAGATGTCCGGTACATGAGCGCCGTAGAAACGCTGCGCCGCCTCAAACAGGTCGGCCCAGGTAGCAAACGGCCCCGCGTGTAGGTCGGCCTGCAACGCGTCGTTCACAGACGGAGGCGACACAAACGACATTTCGAGGAGCTTCTTTAGCTTCTGCCATTGCAACGCACAAGCGCCCTTGCTATACGCCCAGAACTGCAGGTCAGGGTTTGCCCGCAAATCCGATTCGTTTGCACCCGGCCAGCTCCATGGCTTGAAGAAGGTCTCGGCGAGCCAGCGCTGGTACGTCTGGCGTGTCGTATCATGCTGGTGTAGCGTGGCGATCGCTGTTGCCGTGTTAGGCAAAAGCGGCTGACGGCGCAACTGTGGCCCGACCCGACCGTGGATGGCCAGCATGGTCTCGAACTTCAAGTCGACCCGCTGGTTCACATCGAACGGCGCGCTGTGCGGTATGTTGCCCAGGGGCCAGCGCTCAAGCCGGAGCTGAAGGCGCCGCGCATCGAGGTAGCAGCCGTAAAGATCTTTGTGGTCAGTACACGCCTCGCGCGCGGCAGCGTAGGCGTGGGTGGCCATGGCTTTGGTGCCGCCCGTGTAGTTCATCAGCACAAGCCCGGCTGAGAGGCGACGAACCCGCTCCGCAACCTTTGTCGCCACATCGTGGGCGTCCGACTCGTCAACATCGAGCGTCTCCATGGCCTCGAACGGCACGCTCGCCGTCTCCCCAGCGCTGCCGTCGAGCACGCCTTTCAGCGCATCTTTAGCCGCTCCGGTTCCCGGAAGCTGCCCACGATCCGGCGAGTAGACGAGGATAAGCGTTGTTTGCTTGCCTGAGAGCAGCTTCGCCACGACATAGTTCGGCAAGGGGTTTTCGCCGACCAGTAGAATGAGGAGGTTGGGCGTTGTGTTCGTCCGGGCTCGCAGTGTGTCAAGATCCACGTGGCCTCCCGAGAGAGCTGTATCGGTTCGATTGTCGCAGCTTCGGACCAGATCAGGCATCGGTCCTGGACCGATCTCGACGCGCTCGGGCGGCAAGGTGGCGTTCGTACAGCCCGGGAACGATCACAAAGCCCAGCTGGCTTTGCTGGCGTACGATCTCGGTAGCGTGGAGTGAGCTGGTCTCGGGGAAAAGGAGCTCGCGAACGTAGGGCAGAAAAAAGTATGAGTCGTCGAGGGCCCGGGTCATGGCAGCCTGGTCAAGCCTGCTCCACCACGGACGCCAACGCGGTGCCAGGGCACGCAGCCGTTCAGCCCGTCTCGTCGGCGTGAGATCGTGGATGAACGGGTAAATAAGCAGCGTGTAGTGCTCAGAAAGATCGATGCTCAAGTCAGGTAATCGCTTTGCAGAGCTGGCGGTTCCGCGCCTGTGCTGGCACCTGTACGGCAAGAAGAACCTGAAGTGGAATTTGCCGTTATTCTAGCCGAAATAGTGACGAATCGCTAGATCTGTGTGGGCAATGCCAGCTTGTGAGAGGGTGGAGGTAGGCTGTGGCACAAGCGCGTCATTGAGGTAACGCCTGGTCGGGGTGGTGTGCCATCCTGCTTGCTGAAGGCATCGAATGGTGCCTCTGATCGACGCCGTGTCGGTTGTTCCGGCAGGCACGTAATATAGAGGCATCGCCAGCCCGGTGGGGCATCCGGGGTCGAGACGCCCCATCGGGGCGTCTCTCCGGGGCGTCCGGACGGGTAGGGCATCCGGGGTCGAGACGCCCCATCGGGGCGTCTCTCCGGGGCGTCCGGACGGGTAGGGCATCCGGG
>SFCB01000217.1 GCA_004367505.1 Chloroflexi bacterium OHK40
CCGCCCGTCATCGAGCTACCGCACCCGCTGCCAGCGGTGCGGGCGACCATGCTCGTCGAGCGTGGTCAACGTACGCCGCTCCTTATTTGAAAGGTATTGCGCCTAGAACTGATAGGACCGCTTCAGCGGCATCCCGCACCTATCCCCGGGCAACCCAGGAGCGGCCAGCACAGGTGGGCATTGTCCGGGGATAAGGCGCGGGAATCCCCCGGGGCAAGCCCCCGCTGTCGCGGGGGCAGCCTCTCGCCCATGCCGGGCATGCCCTGGCCCCGCCCCCAGAGCGTTCAGGGGCAGACAAAACTGGCGGACTGAAACGGGATACTCCGCGTTGGGACACGCTGCAGGCCCTCACCCCCTGACCCCCTCTCCCGCGCACGGGAGAGGGGGAATGCAGCCCGTCAGGATGTGGCACATCGCCGATCGAACATAGGTTCTGCCCGCCCCCAACCGTGCAGGAGAGGGTGGACGCCGCCCGTCAGGATGCGGCAAACCGCCATACACTCGCAGGAACGATCCGCCCTTGAACCCGCTTGCGCGCCCGAGCGAGAACAGCGCGGCCCATCAGGATGCGGTAGACCGCCCCGCGCCCCCGCTCTGGCCACCTCTGAGCCTACCTGTGCGAGGGGGAGCTTCAAGCGCACAGAGAAACAGTCGCCCTGCTCCAGTGGCAGGGCGGCGCCTCAGGACAAGCGAGGGCCTGTCGCACACGTGCGAGCAGAGTGCCGGACAGGCGCTACGGATCAGGATTTATAGGCGACGAGAGCCGACTCGCGGTCGGGGTAGATCTTAAAGAGCGTATCGAAGCGGCTCTTGCGGAAGATCTCGGCGATCTGGGGCTGCAACGCGGCCAGGCGCAAGTCCCCCCCGAGGGGTTGCAGCACTTTCAGGTTGGAGAGCAGCATACGCAGCGCGAGGCTGGCGACAAAGTTAACCTGGCTCATATCGGCGAGCACCTTGCCCTTATGCGCGGTGACCGCCTCGGCGAGCTGGCTCTCCAGCGCGGCGACGCCGACAGCGTCCAGACGCGGAGGGAGCTCGATCACGAGCACATCGTCGATCTGCTCTACGTTCACGCGGGAGACCCCTTTCGTCTGCGAGGGCGAGCGTTGGGCGCGCTGGGCACCGGGCCTGCGGCCTGCGAGCATCTATTATAGTATAGCATGTCGGTGGTTGAGCATGGGACGACAGAGCGGGGAGCCCGGTGGCCAGGCACAGCTGAGCCAGCCCCGAACCGTTTACGACCTTCACGCGGTGCGCTCGATAATCAGAAGGGTCATATCGTCGGCCTGGGGGGCACCAGCGGCATAGGCGTCGACCTCGCTGATGAGTGCGGACACGAGCCCGTGGGCGTCCAGCCTGGCCAGTGTGTGGAGCGCCGCGTGAAGCCGGGCGTCGCCGAAGGGCTGGCCGGCCTGATCCATCGCCTCGGTGATCCCATCACTGAAGGCCACCAGGCGCTCGCCGGGGCCGATGGTCTGGCTGGCGACTTCGTAGCGCTGCGCGGGCAAGATACCCAGTGGGAGCGTAGCTTCGGGCAACTCCTGGAGCGTCGTGGCGGCCGGGTTGACCACGAGGGGGGGATTATGGCCGGCGTTCACATAGGCCAACTGGCCGGTTGCCGGGTCGAGCACACCGTAGAACAGCGTGATGAACATACTGCTCTCACCATGCTCGCGGCAAAGATAGTCGTTGACGAGCCAGAGAGCGCCGGTGAGCACCTGTTCGGCATTGCCGACCGCGCTGCCCTGAACGATCGCGGGGGCCAGAGATGCAGCGCGGAGCAGCGAGCGGGTGAGGGCTACAAAGAGTGCGGCGATGACCCCTTTGCCACAGGCATCGGCGACAACAAGGCCCACCTGGCCGCCAGGCAGTTCGATACAGTCGTAGAAGTCGCCGCCGACCGCCTGGGCGCCACGGCTGTAGGCGGCGATACGCCAGCCCGGGGGCTGCGGGATCTGGCGCGGCAGGAAGGACTCTTGAATGCGCCGGGCGACGGCCAGTTCTTCTTCGAGGCGGTTGAGGCGAATGAGCTCAGCCTGGGCAGCTTTGAGCTGCTCGTAGGCGGCCAGCAACTCGGCGTTCTTGCGCTCGAGGTCGGCGATCATGCGCTGGTTGGTGTTGCGGATACGCACCGTACCGCTGCGGAGAAGGCTGATCGCCAGCTCGGGATTGGAGGCGAGTAGCGTCTTGAAGGCCTCCTCGCCGAGCACGAGCAGGTCGCTCGCCTCAAGGGCGCGCACCGTCGCGGAGCGAGGGCTGCGGTCAAGCAGAGCCATCTCGCCGATAATCTGGCCAGGGCGATAGATATCGAGGCTGAGCTCGTCGCCATTGACGAAGGTGAGCACCTCGAGGCGCCCGTCGAGGATCACAAAGCACTCGACGCCGGGCTCGCCCTGGTGAAAGAGGATCTCGCCGGCGGCAAGCTGGCGGCGACCGATGCTATCGCGCAGATCGGCGAGAGCCGCCGGCGGAAGCTGCTGGAAGAGCGGCACCTGGCGCAGATCGTGGTCGGGCATATCTAGCTGCCTTTGGTCACAGTGAGCTCATTCCAGCCGCTCACGGGATCGTGGGTATAGTCGATCTGGTCGGCGAGCTCGCGCACGAAGAAGAGCCCGAGGCCACCGATGGAACGGGAGGCCGGGTCGCTACTGCTCAGATCGGGGGCGGGGTGATCCCGTGGGTCGAAAGGGAGCCCCTGGTCACGCATCATCACCCGCAGGGTGCCGCCCTCGCACGAGCAGGCGAACTGGATCACACCGGGAGGCCGCGTGGCGTAGCCGTACTTCACGATGTTCGTGGCAATCTCCTCGACCACCAGGCGCAGGAGGTAGCTCTGGTCGGGGGTGAGGGGGAGGACGGCCTCCAGGCTATCGCTGAAAGCCAGCAAGGTGGCAATACTGTCCCACGTAGCAGGAACCTCGATCTGCTGTGGCATCGATGCTCCTCGGCCGGATCAGGGGTGACGGTGCTGGGAGTATAGCACGGCCCCCGAACCGCTTGACAGCGATTTGCGCGCGTGGTATTGTTTTGTTAGTTTACTGTACTAAATAATCCAGGCCAGCACCCGCCTGAGACCCGCACAGGGCAGGAACGGCCCGCGCACCCGGCGACACCAGCGGCCTTCTGACGGCGCTGGCTGAAGATGAGGACACAGCGATGAGGAGCCTTCTGGAGCAGGAGATCTACAGCCAGCCGGAGGTGATCGCCCGGCTGCTGGACCGCGAGCTTAGCCGGGCGCAAGCGATCGTAGCGGGGCTGCCCACCTTTAACTACACACTGATCGCGGCCCGGGGCACCTCGGATCACGCCGCCACCTATGCCCAGTACGCCTGGGGTGCGATCGCCGGCTTCTCCGTGGCCCTGGCAACCCCCTCGCTTCATACACTCTACAAGGCCCCACCGCGCCTGGACGGCGCGCTGGTTGTGGGGGTCTCCCAATCCGGCCAGTCGCCCGACATTGTGAGTGTGGTTGAGGAGGGGCGCAGACAGGGGCGACCGACGGTTGCTATCACCAACGACGGGAGCTCGCCGCTGGCGGCGGCGGCCGACCATGTGATCGAGCTCCATGCCGGCCCGGAGCGGAGTGTGGCCGCAACGAAGACGTACACGGCCCAACTGGGCGTGATGGCGCTGCTGGCGGCAGCATGGAGCAGGCGGCCCGAGCGACTCGACGAGCTGCGACGCCTCCCCGAGACCCTCGCGGCCACTCTACAGGTGGCGTCGGGCGTGGCGGCCAGAGCCGAGCGCTACCGCTACATGGAGCAATGCCTGGTGGTGGGTCGCGGGTACAACTACCCAACGGCGCTGGAGCTCGCCCTCAAGCTGAAGGAGCTGACCTACGTGATGGCCGACGCCTACTCATCAGCCGACTTCCGCCACGGCCCGATCGCCACGGTCGCTCCGGGCCTGCCGACGCTGCTGGTGATGCCGACGGGCGCGGTGTACGCCGATATGCTCGATCTGGCCCAGGAGCTCCGGGCCCGTGGCGCCGAACTGCTGATCTGCAGCGACGTGCCAGAGGCGCTGGCCCTCGGTACCACAGCACTCCCCATGCCAGGCGGCCTGCCGGAATGGCTCACGCCGGTCTGCGCGATTGTGCCCGGCCAGCTACTGGCGCTGCACCTGGCCCAGACGCGGGGGCTGGCTCCGGACGCGCCGCGCGGATTGCAGAAAGTGACACGCACGGTCTAGATGCTCACCACGGTGATTTCGCTGGGGCACGATCCTGTTGCGACGCCCCGCTGGGGCGTCTCTACTCCGTGCGATCAGGGGGCGTGATCTCGTTAAGACGCCCCGATGGGGCGTCTCTCCGCGCGATCAGGGGGGCGTGATCTCGTTGAGACGCCCCGATGGGGCGTCTTTACCCTGCGCGATCAGGGGGGCGCGATCCTGTTGAGATGCCCCGATGGGGCGTCTTTACCCTGCGCGATCAGGGGGGCATGATCCTGTTGAGACGCCCCGCTGGGGCGTCTCTACTCCGTGCGATCGGGGGGCGGGACCCTGTTGAGACGCCCCGATGGGGCGTCTCTCCTCCGTGCGATCAGGGGGGGCGACCACGAGTGGGAGGCCACGGTGATGATGCGGGATGGCGCCCAGCAGGGGCAGCCGGACGCTCCCATCCAGCGCAAAGCGTGCGGCGCGCCACCCGGGCGATGACTGCTGGAGGACACGATGCTTGAGCATATGATCGGTGCCCGGCTCCTGCTGAGCTTTGCGGGCACGGAGGCCCCGAACGAGGTGCTGGCGCGGATCGCAACCCAGCGGCCCGCAGGGGTGACACTCTTCCGCCACGCGAATGCGGTGGCCCCCGCGCAGGTGCGTGCCCTGAATGCCGCGCTGCAACGGGCGGCGCGGGCCGCCGGGTTACCGGCGCTCCTGATCTGCGCCGACCAGGAGGGTGGGCAACTCCAGGCGGTGGCGGGCCTGACACCCTTCCCCGGGAACCTGGCCCTTGGCGCGGTTGGCGACGCGGACCTGGCGCGGCGGGTGGGTATAGCGCTGGGCCGTGAGCTTGCCGCCGTCGGCGTCAATGTGAACTACGCGCCGGTCTGCGATGTCAACGTCAACCCGGCCAACCCGGTGATCGGCGCGCGGGCCTTTGGCGAGGAGCCGGCCCTGGTGGCGCGGCTGGCCGCCGCCCTGGTTGATGGGCTCCAGGCGGCAGGGGTGGCCGCGACGGCTAAGCATTTTCCCGGCCACGGTGACACTGCCGCCGATAGCCACCACGCGCTACCGACACTCCCCCACGACCAGACACGCATGGACGCCGTTGAGTTGGCCCCCTTCCGCGCAGCCATCAGCGCCGGGGTGCGGCTGGTGATGAGCGCTCACCTCGCGGTGCCGGCGCTCACGGGCGACCCGGGCCTGCCTGCCACGCTGGCCGCGCCCATCCTGCGCGATCTGTTGCGCGGGCGGCTCGGCTTCGAAGGGGTTGTCGTGAGCGATTCGCTCGCGATGGCAGCCGTTACAGGTGGCGCGAGCCTCCCCGAGACGGCTCTACGAGCGGCGTTGGCTGGCGTGGGTCTGCTGCTGCTCCAGCACAGTCCGGCCGAGGAGTCGGCGGTGTATGAGCGGCTGCTCGCCGCTGCCCGGATCGGAATGCTCGACCCTACCGAGCTGGCCGCCTCCGCCGCGCGGGTAGCCAGGCTACAACACCGGGCCGCCACCCAGAGCCAGCCAGACCTGGAGGTTATCGGTTGCGCGAACCATCGGGCGTTGGCGGCGGAGGTGGCGCGCCGGGCGATCACGCTGGTGCACGATCAGCAGGGGCTGCTCCCGCTCCGGCTACCGGCCGACGCGCGGGTGGCTGTCGTTGTGCCACAGCCAGCCGACCTGACCCCGGCTGACACCTCTTCGTACGAGCAGGCCGACCTGGCGGGGGCTGTGCGGCGCTTCCACTCTGGTGCCAGAGGTTTTAGCGTGCCGGCAGACCCGACCCCGAGCGATATCGCACAGCTCCGCGTGGCGCTGGCAGGCTACGAACTGGCGATCGTCGCGACGATCAACGCCTGGCAACAGCCAGGGCAGGCGGCGCTGGTGCAGGCGCTGCTCACCGACGGCGTGCCAACAGTGGTGGCGGCGCTCCGGCTGCCCTACGACCTGGGCTGCTTTCCCGAGGCGCGGACCTTTGTGGCAGCGTACAGTCTGCTACCGCCATCGCTCGATGCGCTCGCGGCGGCCCTCTGGGGCATGCTTCCCTTCGCGGGCCGGTTGCCGGTGAGCGTGCCCGGCATCTACCCGGCTGGACACCGCGCGGAACTGTCGCGCTGAGTCGCGCGCAAGGAACTGCCGGAGGCCCTCTTACCGGAACCGGGGGACAACGCGGGCACACAGCAACTCGGCAAGGAGGGGCTCCAGGCACGCCGTGATCTGGCGCCGATCACAACACGGCGGGACACGCGCGCATTGACGCACGCGCCTGACACGCCTATAATCCACAGCATCCCACAGGTTTTCCACACGCACCGCCGCGCGAAAGGAGCGTTCGATGCTGAACCTCGCCCTGCTGCTGGAGCAGAGTGCTCGCCGCGACCCCGGAAAAGTCGCGGTGATTCTCGACGACTACCGGCTGCGCTACGCCGAGCTGAACGGCGCGGCCAACAAGCTCGCTGGCGCGCTGGCGAAGCTGGGCGTGCAGCCCGGCGACCACGTGGCGCTGATGCTCCCGAACACGCCCCACTTCCCGATCAGCTACTACGGCATCCTCAAAGCCGGCGCGACCGTCGTGCCCTTGAACGTGCTCTTCAAGCAGCACGAGATCCAGTACCACCTGGAGGATAGCGACGCGGTGGCGCTGATCGTCTGGGAGGGCTTCCTCGGCGAGGCAGTGCAGGGCTTCCGCAAGACGGAGACGTGTCACAATTTGATTGTGGTGCAGGCCCCCGGCAGCAGCACAGAGCTCCCAGAGGGCGCCCTGAGCTTCAACCAGCTGCTTGCCGACGCAGCGCCGACCTTCGATACGGTGCCGACACGGCCCGACGACACGGCGGTGATCCTGTACACCTCGGGCACCACAGGCCGGCCGAAGGGGGCCGAACTGAGCCACTTCAACATGTTCTTCAACGCGCTGGTCGGCGCCGAGAAGCTCCTTGGCGTCACCCGCGACGATATCTTCCTGGCGACTCTGCCGCTCTTCCACTCGTTCGGCCAGACGGCGGTGATGAATATCTCGCTCTACCTGGGCGCAACGATGACGATGCTTCCGCGCTTCGACCCGGTGAAGGCGGCCGAGATCATGCAGCGGGACCGGGTGACGGTGTTTGAGGGTGTGCCGACGATGTATTTCTACCTGCTGAACCATCCGGAGGTGGGCAACTACGATCTCAGCGCGCTGCGGCGCTGTGTGTCGGGTGGCTCGTCGATGCCGGTAGAGGTGATGCACGCCTTCAACAAGAAGTACAACGTGACGATTATTGAGGGCTATGGGCTCTCGGAGACGTCGCCGATCGCGTCGTTCAACCACCTGGACCGGCCCGTGAAGCCCGGAAGCATCGGCACGCCGATCTGGGGCGTGGAGATGCGAGTGGTGGACCCGGAGGGCAAGACGGTGCCAGCGGGTGAGCTGGGCGAGATTGTGATTCGGGGCCACAATGTGATGAAGGGCTACTATAAGCGTCCGGAGGCGACCGCCGAAGCGATCCGCGGCGGGTGGTTCCATTCAGGCGATCTCGGGCGACAGGACGAGGAAGGGGCCTTCTACGTTGTGGATCGGGTGAAGGATATGATCATCCGCGGGGGCTTCAACGTTTACCCGCGGGAGATCGAGGAGTTGCTCTACGGCCACCCGGCGGTGGCGGAGGCCGCGGTGGTCGGTGTGCCCGACCCGGCGCTCGGTGAGGAGATTAAGGCGGTGGTGGCACTTAAGCCCGGCCATAGTGCCACCGAGCAGGAGTTGATTGACTACTGCAAGGAGCGCCTGGCAGCCTATAAGTATCCCCGCAGCATCGAGTTCCGCGAGAGCCTCCCCAAGACGGCTACGGGGAAGATCTTGAAGCGCGAACTGAAGAGTGCGCAGGCCGCGAACGCAACTTAGCGCACGATGATGGTGGTCAGCACGACGGGTGCGCCGCCTTCCGGGGGGAGCGACGCACCTGTGGCGGCGTCGTAGAGGCCGAGCTCCAGGCGGTACTCGCCGGGCGCAAGGGGTGGGAGCGGTAGATCGGCCCGATCGATCACGAGTTCGCCAGGTTGCCAGCGGGTGGTCGGATAGTCTTCGTAGCGCAGCGGTAGGTCGCGCTGGGCGATGCGCTCGCCGGCTGCGCTGTAGAGGTGGACGAAGAGGGTGTAGTCGACCGTGAGGGGAGCGAGGCCACGCCAGTAGAGGTTGATCTGGAGGTGTTCGCCGACGCTGAGGGTTCGCTCGGCGGCGCCTTCAAGGGGGGTGATCCGGCTTCGCGGCTCGCCGGGGCGGAGCTCGTAGCCGAGCAGGGCGATCTGGCCACCAAAGCTTACCTCACGCCGCGTGAAGGGTAGCAGGTCGAGCCGCTCCCCAAGGTCGATCAGGGCGCCGCCAGGGCCCGGCTGGAGCCCAAGGTCGCGTTCGGGCATGATCAGCAGGGGCGTACCGCCCGCGCGGAGCCGTTCGTAGTTGGCCCGGACGGTGGGGCCGTAGCGCTCGCTGTTGAGCAGCAGGTAGCGATAGCCCCGGGCGCTGTACCACTCGGGTGGATGTTCGCCGAGCCACCGCACGGGCTCGACGGCGGGATCGCCTGCCCACTGGACGGGGTTCGTCTCGACGGCTGCGAGCATGCCCCGAGGGACGGCCCGCAGGCGCTCGGCGGCCGCCACGAGGGTGTGCGGCTGCGACCAGTAGCGTAGGAGCCAGGCTGTTTCCAGAAACTGGGGAGTGATCAGCAGGGCAGTAAGAATAACGATGGCCACCGCACCTGCCCGGCGGGCGATTGAGGCGCGGTGCACCTCGGCTGTGGATGGCGCGCCGCCCGGGCGTAGATCGATTACCTGGGGGCCGTCAACGCCGCTCCGCCAGGCGATCAGCCGTCCGGCCAACTCGCCGAGGGCGATGGTTGCGGCGGCGGCGAGAAGAAAGAGCGGCGGAAAGATCGGCAAGGTGTTGCGATTGAAGTTGACGGCCTGGGTGAGCAGCAGGCCGACACAGACGAGCACGGCGGCGCCGAGGATGGCGAGCTGGCGAGGGGTGCGGCGCGCGAGGAGCGGCAGGCCAGCGAGGAGCAGGAGGCAGCCGGCGGGGAGCAGGCCATCGCGCCCGAAGAAGGCGAGGTAGCCATCGAGGCGCCAGCGGCCGATGAAGTTGCCGTGGCTGCCGCTGGCGTAGTGATCGGCGTTGATCAGCATGCCGCGCCGAAAGCTCGGGAAGTCGAGCAGGGCGAAGGGCGTTGTGGCGAGGAAAACGGCGATTGCCAGGGCGCCGGCAGCCACCAGTCGCAGGGTCTGCTGGCGCGCGAGCGACCATGGGAAGCGCCCGGTCGTGCCCGCGCTGTCGCGCACGAAGATCATGGCAGCCACGGCGAGGGCCAGCCCCACTACGCCAGCGTTGTACTTGGTGCCGGCGGCGAGGCCGGTGGCGACACCGGCCAGCAGGTAGTCGCTCCAACGCCCACGGGTGGCCGCGCCCCAGGCCCCTAGCAGCGCCAGGGTTACCCAGAGGCCGGTTGGCACGTCCGTTGTGACGAAGTGGGAGTGTTCCACGTGATACGCCCCGACCGCCAGCACCGCCGCCGCAAGCAGCCCCTCGCGCCAGCCAAACATACGCTGGCCGAGCAGGTAGAGCAGGGGCACGGTGGCCGCGCCAAGCACGGCGGTGAGGGCGCGCGTCCAGAGGTAGAGAGTGGGCGCGGTTGTGAAGAGGTAGGTTTTGACTGGCAGATCGGCCAGCGAGGCGTAGAGGCCCTGGGCCATCCCCCAGGCGGCGTGGAGCCGGATCACGGCGGCGAGCATGTAGAAATGGAGCGAGGGGTAAAGGAACATTCCCGGGTTCGGGTCGCCCTGCTGCACCATCTCCACGGCCACCTCCATCACGGCGGGCTCATCGGAGTGCTCGACGTATGGCAGACCCCACCCCAGCGCCCAGAGCCGCGGCAGCAGCGCGGCGATGAAAAGGGCGGCAAGCAATAGCGCGGGGGTACCGCGACGGGTGGCACGGAGTCGCATGGGCGCCAGTGTACCACAGGTGCCTGGCAGGCTTTGGAGAGGCCCAGGCGCCGCTCGACCAGGGTCGTACCGGCAGCGGGGGAGGCCAGCGGCCGCATCTATGCCCAGCGTGACGCCCACGGCGGGCCGTTAGGCTAAAGCGCGCGGCTACGGTGGGCGAAGCCTGCCTGCACGGGCTCCCGCCCTGGACGCCCACATCCACGGGCGTGACCCCAACGCCGGAGTGGCCTTCCCGCGCACACGGCCACCCAGCCCATACAGGGGATGCATGCGTGGCTTTGTGGGCGTTCCACCGCTCTAGACAACGCTGTGGTTCCCTCACAGCCTTCGCGACCCTGCAACTGAGCCATGCGGCGCGATCATGATAGAGCGCAGCAGGTTGCCGTCCAACAGCCGTGCGTGCACCCCAGCCCGGGGCACACGGCGCCAACCGTACATCCCCCAGTGAGATCCTCCGGCCCCTGGCGTTAGCGGATGAACGGCAGCGCTACACGGAAGGGCTGCGCGCTCACGGAATGCGCCGTACGGGCCGGTCCATACTCGCGGGTCGTTCCGCCCTCCTCAAGCTCCTGCAGCCAGTAGAAGTAGCGTACCCCAGGAGGCGCCAGGGGCTCATCCCAGCGATAGCGCGCGCCCTCAGTCGGGCCGCCCCGGGCAGGGATCATGTCAGGGGTCACCCGCAGTGCCTCCGACCGGTCGGCGCTGCTGGCGCGCAGCAGGTGGAACCCGAGCGTACCGCGCTCGCTGCCCGTCTCCCATCGCACGGTAACGCCCTCCGGGCCGGTTGCTGCGGTGAAGCTGCGCAGCGTCACCGCGGTGGGATCGATGATGCGCAGGGGCGCCACGAGCTGGTTGCTGGGGTAGAAGGTCCACAGATCGAGGCCCTTCTTGTCGCCGTAGCCGCCAGTTGGCAGACAGATCGACTCCGGGTTGGCATCATAGGGAAAGCCGAAGGCCCGCTGGTCGGTGCGCGTATCGTAGCCGAGTAGCGGATCGGTGGCGAGCACACGTGGCGGGTTGCCCGCGCCGTCGTTGCAGAGCGGCTGGTTGACACCAGTGCCGACGAGTGTGCCGTTCGCCGTGACATAGCCTCGATCGTCGTAGAAGGCGCCGAAGCAGCCGCCGACCCAGGGCGGACAATCACCCTGCCCGTCCCCGTCGCGGTCGGGGGGGTTCGTCAGCTCGATCACCGGGCCGCCAGGGGTATTGTTCTCCACGTCGAGAAAGGGGAAGTGGATTTCGCCGCCTTGCACGACAGCGCGGGCGAGATAGTCGCCTACGGGGAAGAGCTCGCCATCGTTTGCGCGGCCGTTCCAGCTCACCGATACCGTGCCAGGGGCCTCGGCGATTCCTCGTAGAAGGCGGTTGCGCGGGTTCTCGGGCTGGAAGTCGGTGCCGTTGCGGCTGATCACGATCGTATAAACGCCCGGCTGGTTGGTCTGGAAGGTGAAGGTACCGCCCCCGCCGACGCGCGAGATATTTTCGCGCTCGGAGCCGGCGAAGAGCAGGCTGGCAATGGCAGGGATGATCGGCTCGCGCGGAATGCCGAGCGCATCGAGCAGGGGAGGATAGGGCGTATCGAAGAAGAGCGGGTACTCGGGTGGCTGGATCTGCACCCCGCCCTGGAGCTCCTTCAGCTCGTTCTGGTCTTGCGTTGGCGCACGGGGATCGGCAAGTACGGCGTGGTAGAGCGGGCTGCCGTCGCTGTCGCGGTAGCCGATCTGGTTCGCAAAGATGATAAAGCCGAAGGGGTCGCCGGCGTAGGTCACCTCGTAGATAAAGCCATAGTCGGTGACAGCGAGGGCCGAGCCGATCACGTTGCGCCCGCCGCCGCCGGTGTTGCCCGCGACGTAATAGGTGAAGGCCCGGCCCGGCTCAGTAGCGAGCGCATTGAGATCCCGGCGCACGCTCACATCCCACGCGGTGACGCTGGTACGCTGGTTCACACCGAGATCAGCGGCGGTAGGGGTCATCGCCCCGCTGAGCGCGGGTTCGACGTTCGAGCCTTCGCCAGAGGGGCCGGAGAAGATGACATTGTAGATTCCGGTGACCGGGGCAGTGTAAAGGCACGGGCGGTAGCCTTCCGGGCGGAGGTTGTTCTCGGTATTGGGACCGGCCAGTTCGGCGGCGCGACTCCCGATCCGGCCCCGGTCGCCGTTCCCGGCCACGGCGCGCTGGGCCCGGCAGCTGAAGCCGTTGGCGAACGCGCCCGGCTGCGGCGTTGCCGGCGTACCCGCCAGCGCCGGGAAGCGTTCATCGCCGATGGGGCCCGTCACCTCGCCGGGGTTGAAGATGCGCACATCGCCCAGACTGGGCGTGCCTGGTGAGCCCACACCGCTGGAGGCCACCAGTATGTGCTCCCCCGCTTCGGCGTACACCTTCAGCAGGGTGCGCCGGAAGATATTGAAGTCGGGCGAGTCGCTGCTCCCATAGAAGGTGGTGCGCCACTCGATATTGGCGCGGAAGGGGCTGGAGGTTTCTTCGGGGTAGATCGAGGCGCTACCCTCGGCCCCGAGTGGCGCGGGGAGGGCGAGCAGGCTGAGGAGCACGCAGCCCAGAAGCAAGGGGCGCGCGGAACGGGCCAGACGGTAAGGACGGTTCACGATCATGAAGGTTGCCTCGTAAGCGTGCGGCAGGACGCCCGGGGTGGTGGTGGGCGATGTGTGTCGCGGTAGAGGCAACGGCGTCTGCTGGCGCGTAGTGGACAGGTTCCCGCGAGCATCCCTCGTAGGGGGCATCATAGGTAGCAAGATGTGTACCGTCAAGCACCCCGAGATGGAAAGCGCTGCGATTCATCACCTCGCCTACGCCCGCGCTGCCTGGCGCAGACCAGGCCAGGACCCACCTTGCCGCCGCGCCGGCGCCAGATAACATATGGTATGGTTATGCCGCAAAGCTGCCGGCTAGAGCCGGATGCCACCGTAACGAGGCCTACGAAGGAGCATCGATAAATGACGACGCCAACGATTGTCGTGCTGGAAGGCGACCAGACCGGGCAAGAACTGCTCGAAGAGGCCCTACGGGTGATCGACCCCGGGGTGACAAAAGTCGAAGTACGTTTTGAGCGCTACGACCTGAGCCTGGAACACCGGCGCGCAACGAAGAACGCGGTAGTCCACGAGGCCGCCGCGGCGATGAAGCGGAGCGGGCTTGGCATGAAGGCAGCGACGATCACCCCGGAGGTGGCGGGCGATGTGGGCAGCCCGAACGCGATCGTGCGCAATGAGATCGACGGTACGGTGATCATCCGCACCGGCCGTCGCATCCCAGGCATCCGTCCGGTGGGCGGCGTCTTCGCGCCGATTACCGTGGTACGCATGGCCGTGGACGATGCGTACGGGGCCCAGGAGTGGCGTGAGGGGAGCGGCCTGGACGAATGGGCCTACCGCACCGAGAAGATCAGCCGCCGCACCTGCCGGGCGGTCTCCGAGGTGGCCTTCCGCCACGCCCAGCGGGTGCGCGGCAAGGTCTTCGGTGGCCCGAAGTATACGGTTAGCCCGGTCTACGAGGGCATGCTGAAGGAGGAGATGGACGCCGCAGCGGCGCGCTACCCGGGCGTGCGCTACTCGCCCCAGCTGATCGACGCGACCTACGCGCTGCTGCTCACCGCCGGCGAGGAGCCACTGGTGATACCGGCGCTCAACCGCGACGGCGACTGCCTCTCGGACCTGGTGATGCAGATGTTCGGCTCGATCGCCGGCTCCGAGTCGCTGTTGCTCGCGCTGGATGACGAGTTGAACCCCCGGGTGGTGATGGCCGAGGCGCCCCACGGCACCGCCCCGAACCTCTTCGGGAAGAATGTCGCCAATCCGCTGGCCATGATCCTTGCCGGGAGCGCGCTGCTGAACTATATCAATACGCACCAGGCCGCGCTCGCCGCCCGCGCAATCCTGGAGAGCTGTCTCGAAGCGGTGTATGACGGGATCCGCACCGCCGACCTCGGCGGCCACGCCCATACCGACGAGTTCACGAACGAGGTGATCCGCCGCGTGCGCACGAAGCTTGAGGTCTGGCAGACGATCAGGTGACGGCTCCCACGCCCGAGGGCCGGTATTCTGCGTGGGTTGCGGCCCTCTCCGTGGAGCTGCCGGCCCGCCACGCCAGATCAGGGCGTGGCCTCCTCAGGAAGCGGGGCCACCGTGGGCAAGGCCGGAGCAACCTGGTCCGGGTTGGCCACCACGAGCGCGTCGAAGGCGGCGCTCTGCTCAGGCGTACCAAGGACGGCGATCTGGTCGCCAGCACGGAGCTCCGTGTCGGGCCCGGGATTGCTCAGTACCTGGTCGTCGCGGATGAGGGCCACCACCGAGGCACCGGTGCGCTGGCGGATGGCGCTGGCGCCAATGCTCCGGCCCACCAGCGGCGAGTGGGCGGGGAGGGTATACCAGGTGATCCGCAGCGCCCGGCGCACCCGCCGGAGCCTCCGGAGGGTGGCCGAGTCGGCGCTCAGGGCCTCGATCGGGCGGTAATGCTCGTGGCGTACCGCATCGCTCAGGCGCTCGATCTCCGTTGCCGGCACGTCGAAGTGGAGCAGCGCCTGACGCACAATCTCCAGCCCCGCCTCGAACTCGGGCTGCACCACCTCGTGAATACCGAGGCCCCGTAGCACTTCCAACTGGCCGAGCTGCGTCGCCCGCGCCACGATGTGCAACTCCGGGTTGAGGGCGCGAGCCGAACGTACGATCGTCTCCACATCGATCGCGGCCGAGACGGTGACGAGCAGCAGCCGGGCGTGGTGAACGCCGGCTGCCTCCAGCACCACCGGGCTGCTGGCATCACCGTAGATCACCGGCGCCCCGTTGGCCTTCAGCTCATCCATGCGCCCCTGGTCGCGCTCGAGCACCACGAAGGGCAACTGGAGCCGCCGCAGCAGGTCGGCGGTGTAGCGGCCCACGCGCCCGTAGCCGGCGATGATAATGTGACCGCGCAGGAGCGCATCCTCAACCAGCGGCGGGCTCACCACCGGTGGCTGGGCGCGCCAGCGGCGCAGCAACTGGTAGGCGCGACCGCTCTGCCGGCTCACAAAGGGCGTGAGAACCATCGTCAGCAGAGCCGTGGTGAGGACGAGGCTGTACTGGTCGCTGCTCAGGCCACCATCGGCGAGACCAACCCGCGCCAGCACGAAGGCGAACTCGCCGATCTGGAACAGGCCGAGGCCCACCGCGAGAGGCACCTCGCCCCGATACCCGAAGCTGCGCACCACGGCGACGAAGATCGTGGCCTTGCCCAGACCCACGACCGCCACGAGGCCCAGGATGAGGGCAAGATTGGCCAGCAGAAAGCGCGGATCCAGCAGCATCCCCACCGAGACGAAGAAGAGCATCCCGAAGATATCGCGCAGGGGCACGATGTCGCTGAGGGCCTGGTGGCTATAGTCCGATTCGCTGAGCACCATGCCGGCCATAAAGGCGCCAAAGGCAAAGGAGAGCCCGGCGAGGAAGGTGGCATAGCCAACCCCGAGCCCGATCGCCATCACCGCGATCAGGAAGAGCTCGCGCGAGTTCCAGGCAGCGATTCGTTTGAGCACAACCGGGATCACCCGGGTGCCGACCAGCACCATCGCGACGAGAAAGAGCCCGGCCCGCAGCACGGCCAGCCCGAGCTCGGGCAGGCCTGCGCGCAGGTTCTCGAGCTCGGGCAGCACAATCATCAGCGGCACGACGGCCAGATCCTGCACGATCAGCATGCCGATCATCACCCGGCTGGCGAGGGTGCCGAGGGTTCCCTGGGCCGTCAGGGTCTTCAGGATGACCATGGTGCTTGAGAGGGCAATCAGCGCCCCGAGCCAGAGGGCGCTGTAGGCCGACCAGCCGAGTACGCGGCCCAGGCCCCAGCCCAGGCCGATGCAGAGGAGCAGCTGCAGGGGCGTGCCAACGAAGGCCACCCACTTCACCCGTGCGAGCTTCTTCAGGTTGAACTCGAGCCCGAGGGCGAAGAGGAGCAGCGCCACCCCGATCTCCGCGAGCAGCTCGATGTCGTGCAGGTCCGAGACGGTCGGCCCGCCGGTGTACGGTCCAACCAGCACTCCGGCCACGATATAGCCGAGCAAGAGGGGCTGACCAAGGCGCTGGGCGACAAAGCCGCCGAGCAACGCGGCCACGAGCATGATCGCGATGTCGGCGGCAATTCCCATTGTTCCTCTGCGGTGGTGCCGGCAGCGGCACCGTGACGGGCGGAAGGTTCAGGGCGCGCGGGCAACTCGCCATGCCGACCAGAAGGCCTCCAGGGAGGGAAAGCGGCGCACCGGCTCCGGATCGCAGGCCCGGGCCAGCACCGCGTACAGGGTGGGCGGCCCGCGGAAGGCCGTCGGGTTGAGCGTGCCATCTCCGAGGAAGAGCAGCGCCGTGCGCCCCATGGTGAAGACACTGGAGCGGCCATCGATCGTCGCCCCGCGCACGAACTCTTCGGGCGCCATGAAGCGCTCGGAGCCAAACATGCGCCCCCGCGTGTTCACGAAGGGCCCGTGGTGATACATGTCGATGTCGATCACGGCCAGAGCCTCCGCCGCGAAGTTATAGATCAGGCAGCCGTCGTAGAAATCGGCGGCCACCCAGCCCGCGCGCCCGAGCGCTCCGTGCAGCTCGTAGAGCGTGTCCAGACTGTGGCAGATCGTGGCGACCGGCAAGGCCCGAAAGCGCTGGTAGGGCGAGGACGGATCGCCCCGCCGCTCGCGTGGGACACCGAGGAGCTCGCCGTCGACCCATGCATACACGAGCATGGGGCCGGCAGGCGACTCGATTAGCGTGTGGAGGCGCGGCAGGGCGGGATGGCGGAAGCTGGTATGGAGAGAGGCGGCGTTACGCAGCAGCGCCACCCGCTCGGCGTGGCTCAGGCTGCCCCCGAGGCCATCCGGCGGGCCAGCCGTCTTGACGAAGAAGCGCTCGGCGCCAACCCGCACACCATAGGAGTGGTTGCCTGAGTCCTGGCTACGGGCGAAGACGGCAAAAACCTCGCCGACCGTGGGTAGGAAGGCCTCGGGCAGCACATCGATCCGCGCACAGTCGAGGAGCGGGTGGGGCATCGGTGGGCCTCGCTCCATGTAAGCGGTCCATTGGCAGGGTATTTTCGCATTATAATGACTTTCGGCGCGGCGTGGGAGTTGCGCCCCGCCGAGCAGAAAGGAGACGCCCATGGCCGGTAAACCATCGCACGGCAAAGGGCGCCTGCCGGAGCCGCTCCTGGCCGGCCTCGCTCGGGTGGATGGGCTCATTGAAGCCGGGCAATTGGATCAGGGCGAGGAGCTCCTGCTCCAGCTCGACAGGCGCTATCCCGGTCAGCCCGAGGTGATCGGCCGGATCATGAACCTGGCTCTTGAGACTGGCGATATGGCCGTGTACACCGCCGCAGCCGAGCGCCTCAGCAAGCTGCTGCCCGGGGACCCGGAGATCGCCCTGGCTGTCGCGGGCGGCTATCTGAGCACCCAGCGCATCGCCCTCGCCCAGCGCGCCTTCGCCGCTGTTGCCATCCGCTGGCCGAACCATGCCCACGCCGCAGAGGCCCGCGCCAGGGCCGAATCGCTGCGCCAGCTGCTTGAGCAGCTCTGGGCCGAGATCGGGCTCCAGGGCCCGGCCGATCTCGAGGTGATGGCGCAGCACGAGGAGCTCCAGGCCTTGCTCAGCGCCGGCGAGTGGCAGCGAGCCCTGCGCCTGGGCGAGCAGGCCCTGCGGCGCCAGCCCGGCTTCGTGGCCATTCGCAACAACCTGAGCATCGTGTACCGCAACCTCGGGCAGACCGATCGCGCGATCGCCGCAGCCCGCGCCGCCCTTGCCAGCGACCCGGACAACGTCCACGCCCTCGCCAACCTTACCCAGTTCCTGTTGCTCGCTGGCAAGCCCGACGAGGCGGCCCACTACGCCCAGCAGCTCAGAGCCATCCCCACCACCAGCGTCGATATCGCCGTCAAGCAGGCCGAGGCCCTCAGCTTCCTTGGAGACGACGCGGGCGTCCTGGCGGCCTTCGAGCAGGTGCAAAGGCTGAAGCACCGCGACGACGACCGGAGCTCAAGCGCGCTGCTCCACCACCTCGCCGCCGTCGCCTCGCTCCGCCTCGGCCAGACCCTGGCCGCCCACCGCCGCTGGCAGAAGGCTCTGGAGCTCAATCCGGGCCTGGAGCTCGCCAGCGCCAACCTCGCCGACATGGAGCGCCCCCAGGATGAGCGCCACGCGCCCTGGGCCTACAGCATCGAGTACTGGCTCCGGCGCGAGCAGGTTGAGGAGTTGCTGCGCGATGTGCGCCGCGGCGGCAACCGCAGCGAGGAGTCGCTGGCCCGCGATGCCCGACGCTTCCTGCAGCGCCACCCCGCTCTAGGAACGCTGGTGCCGATCCTGCTCGACCGGGGGGACCCCGGGGCACGCGAGTTTGCCCTGCGCCTCGCGCTCCTGGCCCAGACGCCCGAGCTCCTGGCGGCCCTGCGCGACTTCGCCCTGAGCCAGCGCGGCCCCACCAACCTGCGCTTGCAGGCCGCCCAGGCCGCCCAGCACGCCGGGGTGCTCCCCAACGGCACGGTGCGCTTCTGGCAGGGTGGCGCCTGGCAAGAGACGATCATGTTCGGCTTTGAGGTCAGCGGTGAGGCGAGCCCGAGCAACCTGCCCCAGGACGTCGTGGAGTTGCAGCACAAGGCCTTCGCGGCGATGCGCGCCGGCGACGCGGCAACCGCAGAGCGCCTGCTCACCCAGGCCCTCGAGCGCGCGCCGGGCGACCCGAGCCTGCTCAACAATCTTGGCGCGGCCTACGGGCAACTCGGCCGCAGCGCCGAGGCACGCGCCATCGCCGAGCGGATCCACGCCGAGCACCCGGACTACCTCTTCGGCTGCACCAATCTGGTGATCTACCTGGTGCAGGATGGCAAACTGGACGAGGCCCAGGCGCTGATTGATCCGCTGCTGCAAAGCCGCAAGCTGCATACGAGTGAGCTCGCCGCGATCATGGGCGCTCAGGTGAACATCTTTCTGGCACGAGGTAACAGCGAGGCCGCCAGGAGCTGGCTGGATATGTGGGAGCAAGTCGACCCGGATCACCCCCATATTCCGCTCTTACGCTCGCGCCTGCGGCCGGCACGGCGCCAGAAGCAGCGCCGGCGATAGCCGCGTTCGGCTCGCGCCACAATTCGTAGATCCCGACACTGCGGAGGGCTTCTGCCTCGCCGACACTCCAGGTGCTCAGCGCGATGCGCCACCCGTCCGCCTCCAGCGCTTCGAGCAGCGGCAGACTCGCGGGCCGGAAGGGGTCTGCGAGCAGCGCCCGGCCGCCCGGCGCAAGGTTACGCTCCAGGATGGCGCGCAGGTGGGGGTGAGCCTCCTCGGCGTAGAGAATGTCGGCGCCGATGATCCAGTCGTAACGGCCTGTGTCGTCCCAGGCCACCCAGTCGGCCAGACAGTAGCCGACCGGAAGAGCGCCGTTGCGGGCGCCGTTGCGCCGGCAGACCTCCAGCGCACATTCGTGCCGGTCGGTCTGCACCACCTGGCCGCCATGCGCTGCGGCGATGATCCCGGGGAGACCGGTGCCGGCGCCGAGCTCCAGCACCCGCCGGCCGCGCAGCCCATCGGCGCGATCCATCAGGTCGTGGGCGAGGGCGATCGATGCCGGCCAGAGGGCCACCCCGTACGGCACACGGTTGCGCAGCACGCGGAAGAAGTGAGCCTCGTCCGCGTGGGTCAGCATGGCGTGGGTGTGGAGGATGGACCACACGCGCCCACCGAGCCGCAGGCGGTACTCCTGGAGAGGGAGCTCGCCAGCCTCGGTCATCAGTGACTGCTGAGTCGCACCTGGTGGCTGCATGCCGGGTTCCATGCACGTATTCGGCCACTGCGCTCCAGCGGTAGGGAGACCGGGCCGCCGCGTGCCCTGGACGGACCCAAACAGGAGCGCGGCCCGACGCCCGCCCGATGGCCTGCTACCATTCTAATATCAAAGCTGGCCCGATGGTGTGCATCATCAGCGGGCAACCTCCGCCCATGCGCCGGATGAGATCGCCCGATCCACCGCCTCCAGGGTCGCCACATCCCGCAGAGCCCGCTCGGCTGTGTAAGGCGGCGCGCGGCGCTCCACAGCCGCCGCACCAAGCGTGCGCCACATCTGCACGTAGACGTTCTCCTCTGGCAGCGCCACCACCTGCTCCGGCTGGCCCGGCCCACGCACCACGAGCTGGCCCGGCTCGACGAGGATGGTGCCGGCGGTGCCACGCACGTGGAGGTGGTTCTGGTCGGGCGGCAAGTAGCTGGAGAAGCTGAGCATCCCCACAAGGCCGCCCTGGTAGCGGAACAGCGCCGCGACGTGATCGTAGGCGCCGTAGGCGGGCCGCAGCTTTCTGCCGGTTGCGGACACCGCCTCGGGAGCGCCGAAGACGGTCGCGAGGGCGGCGATCAGGTGCACCCCGCCGTCGAACATCGTGCCGAGGGGAAAATCCGCCTCCTTGCGCCACAGCGTCGTCTCGTAGCGGAGCGCGCCCACGGCCTGGTCGCCTTCCAGGTGGTGCACACAGTTCCACGAGACGAGCTCGCCCACGGCGCCCCGGGCCAGAAGCGCGGCCAGCTCCTGCTCGGCGGCGCGGTAGGCCAGCTGCTCAGTCACATAGATCTGCCTGCCCTGCTGGCGGGCCATCGCCAGCAGCGCGCGGCCCTCGGCCACCGAGCGGGCGATCGGCTTCTCCATGATCACATCCTTCCCGGCCATGAGCGCGGCGTGGGCCACCGGCGCATTCTGCGCGATGGGTGTGAGCACCAGCGCGGCGTCGACCCGGGGCAACGCGAGGGCGTCCCGGTAGTCGCGAAAGATGGGCACACCCGGAAAGTCGCGCCCGAGCTCCTCACGGCGCTGGTCGCTCAGCTCAGCGAAGGCCACCGGCACGAACATGTCACCCATGCTTTCCAGGATGGGCCGGTGGGTGCGCTTCCAGATCAGCCCGGTACCGATAACGGCGAGACGAAGAGGGCTCATAGGTTCTCCATGGCAAGGGCGCGATATGCAGCCCTGGTGTTATACCAAACAACGCTATGGCTCCGCGCGGTCATGGACGCTCCTCGAACAGCGCCGCCAGGCTCCAACGTCCGGCGTAGGGGCTGTGGCGATCACGCCGTGCGCCGCAGTGTAGTCCTTCTATGTGATACCGGCGGCGATCAGCAATCGCCAGGGTGCTCGCAGGCTACCCCATCGCTGAGCGATCGCGCAACCGGGACGATTCTGCGGGGGAATAACCCCGCAACGATGATCGCGGCGGTCAGGCCCCGCCATCGTGCTGATCGCGGCCCCACGCGCGGAGCCCTGGTGGCCCGGGTGCGCCAGCTGGCAGGTAGTCAAGCGGCATCGCTCACGGCGGTCGCAGCGCTAGCTGCGTGTTCGTGTGCTCCTGCGTAACGATTAGTTCACCTTCGCGGGCAGATCGGCGTGCTATACTTCCAGGCAACCTGGACCTCACGCCATGCACCCGGTGCAAGGCCGGGCCTCGTGCCGGATCTACACCGGCACCCACGGGAGGCCATTCCTCGCGAGAAAGGGGTGTGACGGATGTTCCTACACCCGTGTGCCGTAGCACTGAAGCGCGCGGCGCGCCAGGGCACCCAATTGACCCCATCGGAAGGAGACGGCGATGAAACGCGGGCGCATCTTCCTGGTCGGCCACACCGAGGACACGCTCTTGCCGATGGACGAGACCGCGTACGCCTCCGAGGATTTGCTCCAGCAGCTCCTGGCCGCCGGCGCGAACGCCTCTGAATGATGCGGGACCGAGCGAGGGGAGGAGCGATGGGCGAGCAACCACCACCACCCCCGGCGATGAATGAGCGCCTGACCAGGGAGGCCCGCGCCGGGGTGCGCCGCTTCCCCTGGCGCTCCATCGCCATCGGCGCCGCCGGCGCCTCGGCCGTCGGGCTGCTCGGCGCCGCCGGGCTGGCCCCGCTGCTGCTCGCCGTTGTTGGTAGGCAACTCGCCGAGGGCACGCTGGCGGCGTGGCTCGGCGCCATCGGCGGCAATGCGCTGGCCGGCTGGGCGGGCGACCTGGCGCTGTGGGCCGCCGGCAAGCCCCTGGCGAGTGACGACGAGGCCGAGGCCCTGGTGGCCCGCCAGGCGCTCGCCGCGAAGCTTGACGCCCTGCTCGCCGGTGACGCGCGGGCCGCCAACGAGCTGGCCCGGCTGCTCCAGGCGATCGACGCGGTGCCGCAGAGCCTCGACGCCATCGCTGAGGAGGTCGGCGCCCAGAGCGACGTGCTGCTGGAGCAGTTCGCGCTCCTGAAGCAGCTCCGCGCCGACGTCGAGCGCCTCGGCGTTGACGGCGCCGCCCTGGGCCCCGCGCTGACAATCGCCGCCGATCGGGTGATCGTCGCCCTCGAGGCCCGCGCCGACCACACCGACGCGCGGATCGCCGAGGTCCTGGCCGAGCTGCGGGCGCTGCGCGACGAGCAGCGGCAGGCCCTGATCAACTTCGCCGGGGCGCAGACAGGCGACCTCGAGATCGGCGATGTGGCGGGCCGCGACATGCATAAGCCGACGCTGGGGCCGGGCAGCGTGTACGCGCCCGGCGGCACGGTCGTGCAGCCCTTCACCCCACGCCCCGTCGCCCCCACCTCCGAGGAGCTCGCCGCCGCGCAGCTACGCCTGGCCGCCCTTCCCACCGACGCGATCCCCGAGCCGCAGGACACCCTGCCGCCCGGCTCGTGGATGGCCCGGCTCCAGCGCAACCGCCAGTTCGTCGGTCGCGAGGCCGACCTGCGGGCCATGGCTATGCTGCTCAAAGGTGGCGAGAGCGTGGCGGTGAACCAGGACAGGTCGGCGGTGGCCAGCGGCCTCGGCGGCATCGGCAAGACCCAGCTCGCCATCGAGTTCGCCTACCGCTACGGGCGCTACTTCGCCGGAGTCTTCTGGCTCAGCTTCGCCCAGGCCGATGCGGTGAGCGCCGAGACGCCGCCTGCGGCGGTTTGGGCCGGCTGGAGCTGTTCCGCGAGGCCGCAGGGCTGAAACTCGACGAGCAGATGGCCCTGGTGCGCGCCCGCTGGGCCTGCGGGCTGCCCTACCTGCTGATCTTCGACAACTGCATCGAACGGGCCTTACTGATTCGTCGCCGCGCCCTTGGCGCAACCCATCCCGATACGATCAGCACGGAGCGCAGCCTGCGGAACATGCGCCAGGCTGCGGGGCGCGGCCAGCCCACCGCGACCGATCCCCGCGAGCGCCTGGCCCCACTGCTCCTCGCGGTCGCCCGCGTCGCGCTTGGCTACCAGGAACCACAGGCACAAGTTGAGCAGGCACTCGTCCAGTTGGAGCAGAGCGGCTGGATGCTGCGCGGGCCGGTCGAGCGCATGTGGGAGGGCGAGCGGGAGCTCGATGCGCTGACGGCCGAGCTGGATGAGCAAGATACCGCCCTGGTCGAGCGCATGCTGGAGCTGATCGGCGAGCGTGAGCTGCCCGCCCAGGCCCTCGCCGCCGTGCCGGAGGCGGTCCGCGCAGCCATTGTGAGCAACGATGGGGCAGCGCTCCACGCGGCACTCACAGCGCTCCCAGAGGCCGAGGCCCAGGCGATCATCGCCCGGCTCAAGCGGGCAGGGCTGCTTGGATAGTGGCGCGCTTACCATTTAGCATTCTCCAGAATATACTAATCGCGGGAATGCCAAATCGAGAGGCGCGCATGTTCCTTGACCGTGAGGCGGAGCTCGCTTTCCTCAGCACCCTGCGGGACTCACACCCGCAGCCCGCGAGGACGCCCGCCGCCAGAACATCATGCTGATCGACGCGGCCCGCCTTGACCAGGTGCTGCGGTGAGTGGCCTGCATCCCTGCCCTACGCCGCCACGTAGAGCGCCGAGCCCTCCTCCGGCGCCACGTGGGTGTCAATGTCGGTCACGGCGATCGAGGAGGAGCCGAGGGTGGTCTTCACCAGGCCCAGCGAGGCACCGTTGACCAGGGCGTGCGTCGCGTGGGCGTGGCGTAGCCAGTGCGGGCTCACCGCTTCACCCAACCCGGCCCGCCCGTCGCGGCCTTCACGATCTGCCAGACCCGCGAGGTGCTCAGCGGCCCGCCGCGCTCGCTCACGAAGATCGGGTCGGTGAAGCTGCACATCCCCCTGCAGCGCGGTCAGCGGCTCCCAGATCTCGGTGCCCAGCCGCACCATCCGGCGCAATGGCGAGAACAGCGTGCGCGCCCTCGTAGAGCTGCTGGGCCTGGGCTTAGCCCCTGAACTTCTCCTAGGCTGTGCCGTGGTAGTGGGCGCGGTACTGCGCATAGCGCCGGCAGCAGCGCGATCAGCCCTGGCGGTCATTGTGAACCAGCTCACCAGCGTGATACGCTCTGGTTAGCCCTACTGAGCGCGAGGTGCTGTAGATGCTATAATGCGACCAGTAAACTGAAACTTGCCGTTACCGATCGGTTTTGCACATCAAAGACAGTGTGGATATGCTTACCGCTGATCGCCACCTTGCAACAATAGGACGGGGCTGCCCATAGAGTGGAGCGCGTATCGATGACACCGTCAACCCAGAATATGCTCACCTCGGGCATTCGTGATAATCGCTCGCGTGGTCGGGTCGGCGATTTTCTCAAGGAGCAGATTCAGCCGGGCGCGCTGCTCTCGATTGTCTCGGCCTACTTCACTATCTACGCCTACCACGAACTGCAGGGTACGCTTGACCAGATCGAGCATCTGCGCTTCCTCTTTGGCGAGCCGCGCTTTATTCGCACGGTTGATCCTGAGCGCGGCGAAGCAAAAGCTTTCACCATTCAGGAAGATGGGCTCAAACTGGCGACGCTCCTCAGCCAGCGGCGAGTGGCACGTGAGTGCGCCGATTGGATCCGACGCAAAGTTGCGATTCGATCGGTGAAACAGGCGGGGCTGCTCCACGGCAAACTCTACCACATCAACAATGGAGGGATCGAGGAGGCACTGCTCGGAAGTTCGAATTTCACCGTGCGCGGCCTTGGCCTGGCTCAGGCACATAGCAACATCGAGCTTAATCTGGTCGTCGACAGCAATCGTGACCGTCGCGACCTCAAACAGTGGTTCGATGAGATCTGGGATAACGGTGAGTTAGTCGCTGATGTGCGCGATGAGGTGCTTCAGTACCTTGAGCAACTCTATGCCAACTACCCACCGCAACTGATCTACTATAAGACCCTGTTCCATCTCTTTGAGCGCTACCTTGATGAGCAGCAGCGCAGTAATCTGCTCGATGTCGGCACGCAGATTGTCGACACCGAGATCTGGCAGGCGCTCTATGAATTCCAACGCGACGGGGTCAAAGGCGCGATCAATAAGATCCTTCGGCACAATGGCTGCATCATCGCCGATAGCGTCGGTCTGGGCAAGACCTACGAGGCGCTGGCGATCATCAAGTACTTTGAACTGCGCAACGATAAAGTGCTGGTGCTCTGCCCCAAGAAGCTACGCGAGAACTGGACAGTCTACCAGGCACAGAATAACAGCCCGCTTAACCCCTTCTTGCGTGATCGCTTCGGCTATACGGTGCTGTCGCACACCGACCTCAGCCGCGATGGGGGCTACTCAGATGGGGTCAACCTTGCAACGCTCAACTGGGGCAATTACGACCTGGTGGTGATCGATGAGTCGCACAATTTCCGAAACAATACCCGTGGCCGACGCGATGAGGAGGGCAATGTTATCCGAAAAAGCCGCTACGAGCGACTCATGGAGGATATTATCAAGAGTGGGGTTCGCACCAGGGTGCTGCTCCTCTCGGCCACGCCAGTCAATAACGACCTGCGTGACCTGCGCAATCAGATCTACGTACTTACCGGCGGCTCCGACAGCGCCTTCAAAGAATCTCTCGGCATCGATAGCCTGGAGCAGACGCTGACCGTCGCCCAGCGAACCTTTAGCGAGTGGGCGCGCAAAGGCGGCGAGCGCCGCACCGGCGATCTGCTGGAGCGCCTGAGCTCCAGCTTCTTCACCCTGCTCGACGAACTGACGATCGCCCGCTCACGCAAGCATATCCAGCGCTACTATGGCGCAACGATCGCTGAACTGGGCGGCTTCCCTGAGCGCCGGCGCCCGCTGGCGCTCTACCCTGAGATCGATCTCGATGGGCTATTTATGTCCTATGACAGGCTCAACGACGAGATCTCGAACTACCGCCTGGCGCTCTTCAACCCTACCCGCTATGTGCGCTCCGAATACCGGGCGCGCTACGAGCAGGCCGGTCGGCGCGACCAGAAAACCCGCTACTTCAGCCAGGGTCTCCGCGAGCAGTCGCTGATCGGTATGATGAAGGTCAACTTCCTCAAGCGGCTGGAGAGCTCGGTCGCTTCGTTCGGCATCACCCTCAAACGAACGGTCGATAAGATTCGCGCCCTTGAAGAGCAGATCAAGCAGTTCCGATCAGTTGAAGGCGCTGAGATCGAGGTTGAGCCGCCCCTTGACGCGCTTGACTCCGAGGACGAAGAGCTGCGCGAGATCTTGCTCGTCGGTCAGCGCCTGAAGTTTCAGCTGGCACATCTCGACACTGAGACCTGGCTACGCGACCTGCAGCGCGACAAGCAGCAGCTGCATAGCCTCTACATTGCGGCGCGCGATGTCGGTCCCGAGCGCGACGCCAAGCTGGCCATGCTCAAAGAGCTCATCAGCGCCAAGGTACGGAACCCGACGGTCGATAAAACTGGTCGACCCAACCGCAAGCTGCTGGTATTTACTGCATTTGCCGACACCGCCGCCTACCTCTACACCCAGCTTGCCCCCTGGGCGCGCCAGGAACTTGGTATCCACGTGGCGCTGGTCTCCGGCGGTGCGGCCGAGAACAAGAGCAGCTTCGGCCGGGCGCAGTTTAATGAGATTCTGACCAACTTCGCGCCGCGCGCGAAACAGCGCAACCGCATGCCGAATATGCCCCAGGAAGGCGAGATTGACCTGCTGATTGCGACTGACTGTATCTCTGAAGGCCAGAACCTGCAGGACTGCGATTACCTGGTGAACTATGATATTCACTGGAACCCGGTGCGGATCATCCAGCGTTTTGGCCGGATCGACCGCCTGCGCAGTGTGAATCATTCGGTGCAACTGGTGAATTTCTGGCCGACCCAGGATCTCAATAAGTACATCAACCTGAAGAGCCGCGTTGAAGCACGCATGGCTCTGGTGGATGTCACCGCGACCGGCGATGATAATCTGCTGGCGAATGAGCAACTCGAGGATCTGATCGCCGACGATCTGCGCTACCGCGATCGACAACTGCTGCGGCTGCGCGATGAGGTGCTTGACCTGGAGGATTTTAGCGAGAGTGTGGCACTCACCGAATTCACGCTCGATGACTTCCGCGCCGATCTGGTGCGCTTCCTCCAGACAAATCGCCGCCTGATCGCCGATACGCCGCCTGGTCTCTATGCAGTTGTGCCTCCCGATGCGCGCTATGAGGCCATCCGGCCTGGCGTGATCTTCTGCCTGCGCCAGAAGGGGCCGACCGGCGAAACCCAGATCGTCAACCCGCTCCAGCCCTATTACCTGGTCTATGTCCACGCCGATGGGACGGTGCGCTTCAGCTTCTCGCATCCCAAACAGATCCTCGAGATCTACCGGCTGCTCTGTGCCGATCGCGCTGCCGCCGATGAGGCGCTCTGCCGCCTCTTCGACCAGGAGACGGATGACGGGCGTGATATGTCGCGCTACAATCTGCTTCTGGAGGCAACCGTGCGCGACATCGAGCGCCGCTTCAGCCGGCGCGCCGCCGCTGCACTCACCAGCGGACGCGATGGACTTGTCCCCGGCCGACAGCAACAGGCGCGCTCGTCCGACGACTTCGACCTGATCACCTGGCTGGTGATCAGGTGAGCGTCTTGCAGTGATGCTCTATCCTGGTGCATGCACAATGAGTTGACGACCTCACCCCCGCCGCTCGCGGCACGACGCGCAAGGCTACGCCATCAGCAGTTTTGAACAAGCGTTGACGACCTCACCCCCGCCGCTCCGCGGCACGACGCGCAAGGCTCCGCCATCAGCAGTTTTGAACGAGCGTTGACGACCTCACCCCCGCCGCTCCGCGGCACGACGCGCAAGGCTCCGCCATCAGCAGTGTTGAACAAGCGTTAACGACCTCAC
>SFCB01000149.1 GCA_004367505.1 Chloroflexi bacterium OHK40
GCGGGGGCCGTCGTGGGGAAGGCCTCGTCAACGCGCGTATTGATGAAGAGCGGGCTGATCGTCCACCAGGCGAAGGCAGCCACACCGATCAGCACAGGGATCGCGAGCCAGATCAGCGCAGCGGGGACGCGGCGGTTGGTGGTGGGTGTGGACATGCCAGACTCTCCTGTGGGCATTGTACAATACAGTGAGCGTAGAGCGATTGATCGCGGCGCGCGCAGCGAGAGCGCATTCCAGCGCGCTGCTTCCCTCCGACACCCTGAACGCCTGCCCGGGTGCTGCACGGCCTTCCATGGAGCCCCTTCAAGGCTGAGGGTAGCTACCCGGGTTGAACTGGCGCTTACCGGGTTCTTACGAGAGGCTAACGTATGGTCCCGCCCGCAACGCTTGTGTTACGCAATGCCAGGATCGCAACTCGGGAGGTGACTCGCCCCTGGGCGGAGGCGCTCGCCGTCGTGGGCGAGCGGGTGGCCTGGGTGGGCCGCGACGACGAGGCCGGCGCCTGGATCGGCCCCGGCACCCACGTGATCGATGGGGGTGGGCGCCTCGCCCTGCCCGGCCTCACCGACAGCCACTTCCATCTGCTCCTGGGAGCCCGCACCCTCGGCATGGTCCGCCTGGACGATGCGGCGGACCTGTCAGAGGTGCAGGCGCGTCTGCGGGCCCGGGCCGCCGCCACCCCCGGCGACGGCTGGATCCTCGGGCGTGGCTGGATGTACCGGCTCTTCGCCAGTGGCGAGCCCGTCCACCGCCGCATCCTCGATGCCGTGGTGCCCGACCGGCCGGTCTATTGCACCGCCTTCGACGGGCACACCGGCTGGGCCAACACCACGGCGCTGCGGCTGGCCGGCATCCTGGAGGGGGCGGAGACGGGAACCCGGTTCAGCACCGTGGTGATGGGCGCCGACGGCATGGCCACGGGCGAGCTGCGCGAGGGCGTGGCCATGGACCTGGTGCGGCGCCACGTTCCCTCCCTGAGCGAGGACGCTCAGCTAGAGTTACTGCGGCAGGCCCTGGGCAACCTGGCAGCACTCGGCCTCACCGGTGTGCACAACATGGACGGCGACACCTGGCAGCTGGGGCTCTATCGGCGGTTGCTAGAGCGGGGCGAGCTCACGCTGCGCGTGCTGGTGCCGCTCTCGCTGAAGCCAGGGAGTGATCTGGCGGCGATTGACGCCTGGGCGGAGCGCGCGCGGGCCGAGCGCGACTCGTGGCTGAGGTGCGGTGCCGTGAAGCTCTTCATCGACGGTGTGGTGGAGTCGAAAACCGCCCTGCTGCTGGCGCCCTACGCCGACGGCTCCGGCGACCTGGGGACAGCCAACCACGAGCAGGAGGAGTTCGAGGAGCTCGTGGCGCGGGCCGACGCGCGGGGGCTCCAGGTGTTTGTGCACGCGATTGGCGATGGCGCGGTGCGGCGCACCCTGGACGCCTTCTCGGCGGCGGCGCGGCGCAACGGCCCCCGCGACGCCCGGCACCGGGTGGAGCACGTCGAGTTGATCGACCCGACCGACGTGGCGCGCTTCGTGGAGCTCGGAGCGATCGCCTCGATGCAGCCGGCCCACGCCAACTTCGGCCTCGACGAGCAGAACACCTGGCGGCGCCTGAGCGGGCCGGAGCGCTGGCCCTGGGGCTTCGCCTGGTGGCGGCTGCGCGACGCCGGGGTGCGTCTGGCCTTCGGCAGCGACTGGCCCGTTGCCAGCCCCGATCCCATCCACGGCATGCACGTGGCGCTCAACCGGCAGTCCCTCGGCCCCGGCGTGCCCGACCAGCGGGTAACGCTGGACGACGCGATCGCCGGTTACACTACCTGGGCCGCTTACGCGGCCCATCGCGATGGTGAACTCGGGCGGCTGGCGCCTGGCTATCTGGCCGACCTCGTGTTGCTCGACCGGGACCTCTACCACCTGCCAGTGGAGGCGCTCGGCGAGGCGCGAGTGGCGCTCACCGTCGTGGGGGGCGCGGTGGTGTACGAGCGGTGAGCTCCTGGAAGGGGCTCCGTGCCCGTGTGCCCCCCGCGTGATCGGGTGGTGAGCCATCCAGCCGGTAGACGTGATGGGCCTGGCATCGCCCCGGCTCTTGCCGCCGCCGCACCACACTGGCCCAACACCGGTACAGGCTAGAGCTCGCCAGCCGGCAGGGGATTCCGCGCGAAGGCGTACTCCGTCACCGGCACACCGCCGATCAGGTGCTCCTGGATGATCCGCTCCAGCACCTCGGGGGTGCAGGAGTGGTACCAGATGCCCTCGGGGTACACCACGGCGATCGGGCCGTGAGCGCAGATGCGCAGGCAGTTGGCCTTGGTGCGGTAGACGCCGCCAGTGGTCATGGAGAGCCCCAGTTGCTTCAGGCGCTGCTTGAGGTAGGCCCAGGAGCGACTCCCGGCCTCGTAGGAGCAGCACTTCGGCTCACCCTGTTCGGCGCAGAGAAAGATATGGCGGGTGTAGGTGCCCACCCCGTACTGCTGCGCAATCTCACGCAGCTCGCTGAGAATCTCCGGGTCGTTCATCTGCTCGCCTGGCGTTCCGTTGATGCCGCACTGGTGCCAGTGTCATCGGAGCAGTAGCACAAGGCTCGCTCCAATGCCTGTCTGGCGCATTATACGCCCTCTGCCGGCCCCGCGTAGCGCCACACCGCCTGCCGCAGATGTTCGGGGGTGCCTACGTCCAGGGCGGTGCCTTCGGGAAAGGGGACGGCGCTCACCAGGAGCCCGGCCCTCATGGCCGCCTGGAAAACGTGGCCAAGAAAGATCTCACCTTGAGGCCGCCGCGCGGGATCGGGATCAGCACGACTGCGCTCCACCTCGACCAGGTAGGTGTGGAGAAACTCGGTGAAGCGCGGGCTCCAGACGCAGATCATCCAGCTGTAGCGCAGATCGCTCCGGGGCGGCTTGATCACGATCTGCTTCACGTGGCCGGCCTCGTCCAGTTCAACCATGTCGGCGGTGTGGGGCTGGTCATTGGGGAAGAGGCCGAGAACGAGATCGGCGCCGGTGGCACGGATGTGGGCGAGCAGGTGCGCGTAGGCGTCGGTGGGCTCGAAGATGATGTCGGGGAGGCCGAGCGCCACGGTGCAGCCACGAACGAAGGGGTAGGCCTGGTCGAGCGTATAGGGTGAGCCGTGGGGTAGGCCCATGATCAGGTAGCCAAGGCTCAGGCCGAACTGGGCGCCGTGCCCCAGGTAGGCCGGGATGTCCCATTTGCCCTGGCGCAGGACGATCAGGGCCCGTTCGATCCCTGCCCGGCGCAACCGTTCCAGCAGGTAGAGGCACACAGGCCTGGGGCGGGGGCCATCGGGTGTGGTGGTGAACCCGATCGGCAACAGTTCTTTGCTGCAGGGCAGCGGCGCGAGACGGGCGGCCAGGCCGGCGGCAGGGATGAGGCCGATCAGTGGGGGCTCGTTAGTCACAGCGGCACCTCAAGGGAGCTGGCGCAACTCCTGCTCCACCTCGGCGCGTTCGGGCCCGTCGCCCACCAGCTCAAGGGCCTGGCGGAGGTCGGCGCGGGCACCGGCGCTGTCGGCGGTGGCGGCGCGCAGCCGGCCACGGACGAGGTAGGGGAGATACCAGTCGCTGTCGAGCTCGATGGCACGGTCGAGCGCGGCGAGCGCGTCTTCGGGGCGGCCAAGGGCGTTGTAAGCGTGGGCGAGGTCGATGTAGATGCGGCGCCGTCCGCCGAAGAAGGTGTGCCACGCAACATCGAGGTTGTCAACGTCGGCGGCGGCGGCCTCCAGGTCGGGAAGGGCGCTTGCCGGGTCGTCCTGGGCAAGGAGTACGGCGCCTCGCCCGTAGCGGGCGGCCAGATCGTCCGGTCCGGCGATGGTGAGGGCGTAGTCGAAATCGGCGGCGGCGGGCTCGAGGGCGCCTGCGGCGAGAGCCAGGAAGCCGCGGAAGCGGTAGCTATCGGGGTTGGCGGCGTCGAGCGCGACGATCGTGTCGGCGTCGGGACGGGCAGCGGCGTACTCCCCTTGCTCAGCCAGGAGACTGGCGCGGCTGCGGCGCGCATCGAGGTTCTCGGGGTAGGCCTCCACGGCGGCGCCGTAGTCGGCCAGGGCGGCCTGGGGGTCGTTGTAGGTGTAGCGGGAGAGGTCGCCGCGGCGCATCAGGGCCCGGTAGTTGGCCGGGTCGAGGGCGAGGGCGGCGGTAAAGTCGGCATAGGCCTCGTCGGGCTGGCGACCGTTGGCGAGGGCCTCGCCACGTAGCACGAGCGCCTCGACGTTCTCAGGGTTGAGGGCCAGGGCGGCGGTAGTGTCGGCGATCGCCTGGTCGCGGGAGGGCGAGACGTCCTCGTAGAAATCAGGCGCCTCGAAGAGCAGGGCGGCGCGGCCGAGGTACGCCTCCGTGGCGGCGGGGTCAAGCTCGATGGCGCGGGTGTAGGCGGCGAGGGCTTGCTCCGGGTCGCCGAGGATGCGGGCGGCGTCGCCGCGCGCAAGGTGGGCCACGACGCTGTTGGGGTCGAGTGCAAGGGCGGTCTCGATATCGGCGGCGATCTGCTCGGCGTAGGTATAGGGGTCCCACCAGAGGTAGGTACGGGCGCGGGCGGCGGCGAGCTCGGCGCTGTCGGGCTGAGCCTCGATTGCCTGGTCGAGCACGGCGATCGCCGCGCTGGCGTTTCCGCCAGGGCATCCGGGGGCGGCGCATGCGGCGCGTGCCTCGGCCAGAGCGGCGGCCACAGCGGCAGGCGGCTCCGTCGGAGTAGCGCCCTCGCCGATGTAGGGGAAGGGCTCGCCGCGTTCGGCAGCGGCGGTGGCCTGCGCGCTGAGTTGGGTGGGCACCACCAGTGCTCCGGCCTGGCCGAGGCCCCGGAAGACTGCCAGGCCCCCCGCGGCGAAGGCGGCAACGGCAACGGCGCCCAGCGCGAGCAGGCCGAGGAGGCAGCCCAGCAGGCGCCGGCCCAGGCGTGGGCGGGCAGCGGGCGGGGCGGGGGCTGCGGTGATGCCGCCCTGCTGAGGGGGCTCGCCGGGAGCGGAGGGGGCGCCACCTTGCTGAGGACGCTCGCCGGGGATGGCGGTAGTCGCTACCACCCGGGTTTCGCGCGCCGGGAGGGTATCCACGGGGCGGATGCTGGGCGCTTCTGTGAGGCGCAGGGCGCTGCGTTCGAGAGGGCCGGCGGCCTCGCGCACGGCGGCGCCAAACGCCCCGGCATCCTGAAAGCGGTCGGCGGGCTCCTTGGCGAGAGCCTTGAGCAGCACGCGCTCCAGCTGCTCCGGCAAATCGGGGCGGAAGCTGCGGGGCGGCGGGAGCGGCGCCTGGCTGTGCTTGATGACGATCGCGAAGGGAGTGTCGGCGTCGAAGGGCACCCGGCCGGTGATCAGCTCGTAGAGCACCACGCCGAGGGCGTAGATATCGGAGCGGGCGTCGGCGCGCTCGCCACGGCCTTGCTCGGGGGCCATGTAGGCCGGCGAGCCCAGAATGGTGCCGGCGGCGGTTTGCTCGACACTGTCGCTGATCACGCGGGCCACGCCGAAGTCGGTGAGCACCACGGAACCGGGCCCGAGGGTGAGCAGCAGTTCATCGAGGGCCTCATCGCTCAGCGGGGGAAGCTCGCGCGAGCCGGCGGCGGGGTCTGCGCGGCCGCGGCGGCGCAGGAGCACGTTCGCGGGCTTGACATCGCGGTGGACCACGCCCTGCTCGTGGGCGTAGGCGAGGGCCTCGGCGATCTGGCCAACGATCTGGCCAGCGACGGGCAGGGGGAGCAGGCGCCCGCGCTGGCCGAGGCTGGCGATCGCGTGCTTGAGCGTGGGGCCGCTGACAAACTCCATGGCCATGAAGGCCACATCGCCCTGCACGTCGAAGTCGTGCACCTGCACGATGTTGGGGTGGTGCAGGGCGGCCACGGCGCGGGCCTCGCGGCCGAAGCGCTCGCGCAGGCCCGGATCGCCCGCGAGGTGTGGGTAGATTACCTTGATCGCCACGAAGCGGTCCAGGCTCGGCTGGTAGGCCCGATAGACTTCGGCCATACCGCCGCGCCCCAGGCGCTCGAGTACCTGGTAGCGGCCGAGCGTGCGTCCGCTGAGTTCGTCGCTCATGGCTGCCTCATCGCCTGCGCAGAACCAGGGGCGACAATGGGCCCGCCCCCCTGTTTGTCAAGCCCCTCCGTACATAGAACGGGCCAGCGCTGTTTGGACGGCATATCGCGTGGGCGAGTTGCGGCCGTTCAGCCGAGGCCACCGAGGGTGATGAAGAGGATCGCGCCCAGGCAGAGGTAGGTGCCGTAGGCGATGTAGACGGGGGTTGGCTGGCCCAGGCGCCTGGCGATCAGGATGCCCGCCGAGACGAGCCCGGCCATGAGCATGCCGTAGAAGAGCGCGGGTGCCAGGTTGAGCAGGCCCACCGCCGCGCCGATGAAGATCGCCAGGTAGACATCGCCGAGTCCGAAGGGTACCCCGGCGGAGGGGAAGAGGACGCGGGCGGCAACATAGAAGAGCAGAAAGAGCAAGCCAGCGGCCAGGGCCCCCAGGGCCACATTGCGCCAGTCCATCCCGACAATGGGGCCAGCCACGAGTGCGAGCAAGGCCGCGCCGAGGATGACGAAGGTGTAGATGTAGCGGTGTAGCCAGTCGATCGCCCCAGTGACGATCAGCACGGCACAGACGCACGCGAGGTAGGTGAACTCGGGGCCGAGGCCATAGAGCTGGTAGAGCCGCACGAGCGTCAGGCCGCTGAGCAACTCCACGAGCGGGTAGATCCAGTGGAGTGGGCGGCCGTCGGCGGCGCGGCCGCGCTGGATGAGCCAGCCCGCCAGCGGGATGAGTTGCCACCATGCGAGCGGCGCGCCGGTGCGGGTGCAGCGGGGCCAGCCAAGTAGCCGGCGCTCGCGGGGTAGCCGCACAATGATCACGTTGAGTAGCGTGCCGAGCAGCAGGCCGGCGAGGAAGATCAGGGCGACGGGAAGCATGGGCAACCTCTGGCGCGATGCACACTCAGACGGTACCACAGGGCCGTTACGAGCATGGCCGTGAGCTAACCCTGGCACCAGTGCAGCCGTCTGGAAGCCCCTTGCCAGTGGAAACAACCATCCGGCGTGGACCACTAGTGGTCAACCACACTTATCGTGTGGGGTAAAGACGCCCCATCGGGGCGTTTCAGCGGGGTCGCGATCGAGCGAGCTCACCGTGGTAGCCACTAGCTGCCAAGTGCCGCGCGCAGCACCGCCTGAGGCGTCTCAGCGGGGTCGCGATCGA
>SFCB01000109.1 GCA_004367505.1 Chloroflexi bacterium OHK40
CTTGCCCTTCATCACCGACGCGATTACGGCCTACTGGAGCCGCCAACCCGCTCCCTCTCTCTTCAACCCTGCCTGAACGGATAACGATGGTCGTACTGCTGGACAAACTTCGCCTCATATAAAGACAAATAGACACTCTCTCCCTGCACAAATAGGTTGTCCTTGGTAGAATATCCCTGAGCAACGAGCTGTGAGACGAGTATACTGGGAGCGGCGCCGTGAGCAGGAAGCCAAGGGGGTAGGATGACGACGACTGCCGAGGTGAAAGCTCAGGTTGAGCGGATATGGCAGCAAACCTGCCACAGCGAACTGGGGGGACGGCTCGCCGCGCAGCTGCGAGAACACGCGCTGCGGGGGGTGAAGCAGGCGCTGGAAGCGGCGTTGCGAGAGGAAGTGGCGGCGTACCGAGCGGCACAACCACTCCCAGGAATGCGTCTTTCTGGCAGCTACACGCGCCAGGTTCTCACCACCCACGGCCTCATCCCCGACCTGCGCCAACCCAAATTGCGCTGCGGCAACCGCGAGCGCTCCTGGCAGATCCTGACCCGCTACCACCTGGCAATGCAAGCGGTCGTTGACCAGGCCCTGTACTTCTACACCATCGGCTTGTCGCTGCGCGACCTCCAGGAACACCTCTACATTGCCTTCGGCCATGTGTTGTCCCGTGAAGCGGTCAATCGGGTGACGCGAGCGGCTCAGGCTCCGATGGAAGCCTGGCATCAGGAACCGATACGGGACAGCCCTCCCGTGCTGATTGTCGACGGCGTCTGGGTTCAAGTGCTCGTCCCCACGGGTGAAACCTGGACTGACAAGAGCGGGCACACACGCCAGCAGGTGCGGGGCGCTGAACGGGTCGTGCTGACGGTGATGGGGCTGTGGCCCAACGGCCGGCGTCAAATCGTGGGCTACCAAGCCGCTCCAGCCGAAGATACCGCCTCGTGGTCACAGCTTTTTGCTGCCCTCACAGAGCGTGGGCTTGCGCCGGAGCGAGTTCAGTTGGTGGTGAGTGATGGCGGAACCGGGCTGCCGCCGGCAATCGCCACCTGCTTCCCCAACGCACAGCAGCAACGCTGTGTGGTGCACAAGGTACGCGGGCTGGAACGAGCCTTTGTCTACAAAGAACTTGAACGGAGTGGCCCAGAGGGGAGCCAACTGACGGCAGAAGAGGCACGGCGGCAGCGACGGCAGCAGGTGAGCGATGCTGCACACGCGATTTTCGAGGCTCCTACACGTGCCGAAGCCCTCGCGTTGTGGCGGTCGTTTCAGAGCGAGTGGCGTTCGCGTGAGCCTGAGGCAGTGCGTCGTTTGGGTTTGGACTTCGACACCTGCCTGAACTTCTATGCCTTTGACCGTAGTATCCACGCCTTGATCCGTTCAACCAATCTTTTGGAGCGCTTCTTCCGTGAGTTCCGCACCAAAGCTGATGAGATTGGCGCCTTCCCCAACGAGACCTCCTGTCTCACCGTCTTTCACCTGATTGTCGTCCGTGACCACGCCAAGCACGACCGTGGCCCAGCGGCGAAAACCTGATGACACTACCGCGACTGAGATAGGCACGCCGCAGCTGGTCGTTCGCCACCAGCCCCGCTGCGGCGCCCTCCAGCACAACCCGCCCTGTCTGCAGCACATAGCCACGCTGTGCTATCTGGAGTGCTACGCGGGCGTTCTGCTCGACCACGAGCACCGCCACGCCCTGCCGACTCAGCATCTGAAGCAGGGCAAAGCTCTGCTCCACCAGCTGTGGCGCCAGACCCATCGAGGGCTCGTCTAACAGCAGCAGCTTCGGGCGGCTCATCAGCGCCCGCCCCACCGCCAGCATCTGCTGCTCGCCGCCGCTGAGGGTCTGGGCGGGCTGCCCCGCGCGCTCGGAGAGACGCGGGAATCGTGCGTATATCCGCGCCAGATCCTCATCGATCGCGCGTCGGTCATGGCGCAGGTAAGCCCCCATGAGCAGGTTCTCGTGCACCGTCAGTGGCCCAAACAGGCGCCGATTCTCGGGCACGACCGCGATGCCGCGTCTGATCCGCTCGCTGCTCGACCAGCCAGTGATCGGCTCGCCGGCGAAGACAATCGTACCGCTGCTTGGCGTCACCAGGCCAAGGATGGTCTTCAGCGTGGTGGACTTGCCGCAGGCGTTGCCGCCGAGCAGGCAGACGATCTCGCCCGCGCCGACTTCGAGCGACAGATCCTTCAGGACGTGGATGGGGCCGTAGTGGGCGTTGATATGCTGGAGCTGAAGCAGTGGTGCGTGCATCAGGGTGCCTCTTCCTCTGGTGGCTCGTCCGGCGCTGCTCGGGCGCTCTGCCCCAGGTAGGCCGCGATCACCTGATGGTCGGCGGTGACCTCGGCGAAGCTGCCGACGGCGATCGCGGCGCCGTGGTCGAGAACGATCACCTGATCGGCAACTCGTTCGACCAGGCCCATGTCGTGCTCGATCAGCAGGATCGCCAGGCCGAAGCGTCGGGGGAGAGCGGCGATCAGCGCGGCGAGCTCGTCGGTCTCGTGAGGGTTCATGCCCGCCGCTGGTTCGTCGAGCAGTAGCAGCTTTGGCCTGGTCATCAGCGCACGGGCGATCTCAAGCCGGCGCCGGTTGGCGTAGGAGAGGCTGTAGGCCGGCTGGTCGTAGCGGTGCGGCCCAAGCCGGCTGCCGAACAGGCCGAGTAGCTCCTCCGCTCGTGCGCGCCAGAGTGCCGCATCGCGCCGGAACGCGGGCGTCCACAGCACGGCCTGGAGCGTGTTCGTGCGCGCGCGCCGGTAGCCCACGGCGGTCATGTTCTCCAGCACGCTCATGTTGAGAAAGAGCCGCAGGGATTGAAAGTTGCGCGCCACCCCCAGCTGGCTAATGGCTGCGGGCGCAAGGCCGGCGATCGATCGTCCTTCCAGGCGAATCGCGCCGCTGGTGGGGCGACCCAGCCCGCTAATCAGGTTCAGGGCGGTGGTCTTGCCGGCGCCGTTGGGGCCGATCAGGGCCACGATCTGCCCTGGCTCGACCGCAAACGAGAGCCCCCTGAGCACCTGGAGGCCGCCGAACGCCATGGTGAGCTGATCGCACATAAGGAGTGACATCGCAATCTCCTACACTACCGTGACGCGCTGCCGGCCGAACAGCCCGTGGGGCCGTACGATCAGCATAGCGATCAGCGCGACGCCCAGCAGCAGCGGGCGGGCCAGCCCCGGCTCGGCGGCGAGCCGCGTCTCCCAGGCGAACGTGGCCAGGACCAGGGTGAACGCCTGCAGCCCCAGGCGCTGCCAGGGGCGCCGCACCAGGGGGAGCGCCGCCAGCACGATGGGGAGGGCGACCAGGGCCAGGTTGCCTGCCAGCGTCACATCGGCCTGCGTGGCAAGGCTGGCGGCGATGGCGATGCCGCACCCGCCGGCCGCCAGCAGCGCCGCACCTGGCCACCGGCGCCAGAGGATCAGCGCCAGCGCACCGCCGCCGTAGACAAGGGCTCTGCCCAGTGCGGGGTCGCGCAAAATCTCGGGGAGCGCGGCCAGCAGTGCGGCGCCGACAAGGGCGCCCGGGAGGCTGCCGAGCCCACCGATGAGGATCGCGGCGTAGAGGGTCAGCAGCAGCGACAGGTCGAGGTTCACCGGGAAGATGGCGCCCTGCCAGCCCGCGAACAAGGCCCCGGCCAGTCCTGCGATCGCTGCGCCACTGCTCACGGCGAGTAGCCGCAGGCGGGTGACCGGCAGCCCCATGGCCGCGGCGGCGAGCGGGTCTTCCCGCAGGGCGCGCCATGCCTGCCCCAGCGGCGCATCGACCACCCGGCTCGCCAGCGCCAGCACGGCCAGAAGAGTCGCCGCCAGGACCAGCAGCCAGTGGCCCTGGGTGGCCGGCGCCCAGCCCAGGAGTCGGGGCGGATCAATCCCGAGGATGCCATTCGGTCCACCGGTGAGATCGAGAGTCGCCCCGGCCCACGGCAGCGCCAGCCGATCCAGCTTGAGCGCCAGCAGAACGATCACCTGGCCGAAGCCGAGGGTGACGATCCCGAGATAGTCGTCGTTGAGCCGCAAGCCCGGAACGCCGAGCAGCAGGCCGGCAGCCATGGCCGCGCCGATCGCCGCCGGCAGCGCCAGCCAGATGGGGGTGTGCAGGCCGAGCTGCGGCGAGGCAAGCAGAGCGTAGGCGTAGGCGCCCACCCCAAAGTAGGCGACGTAGCCCAGGTCGAGCAGCCCGGCCTGCCCGACCACCAGCGTGAGGCCCATGGCGAGCACCCCGTAGATGCACGCCGTGCCCGCGACCCGCAGGATGTAGTCGTTGCCGAACAGGAGGGCCAGGGCCAGCGCCAGCGCGAGCGGCAGGCCCACCAGCGCCGCCGATGGCGCCTGGCGCGCCTGGTGCTGGAGCCAGCCCCAGCGGTCGCGGCGCCAGTCGCGCCGCGCCTCAAGCTCGACGGCCCACTCTTCGTGACCGATTGTTGGCGTGTTCATGGATGGTTCACCTTCCGGCAGTTGGCGTGCCGGCTACACTTTTGGCTGGGCACGCTTCCCAAACAGGCCAGACGGGCGCACAAGCAGAGCAACGATCAGCACCCCGAAGACGATCAGGTCGCTGTAGGTCGGCGAGATAACGCCGGTAGACACGCTCTCGGCGATGCCGAGCAGCAGCCCACCGAGTAGCGCGCCGGGAAGGCTGCCGATGCCCCCAAGCACCGCCGCCGTGAAGCCCTTCAGCCCCGCCGCAACGCCCATCAGGTGCCAGACCTTGGTGAAGACCAGCCCGACCAGCACGCCAGCCGCACCGGCCAGGGCCGAGCCCAGCACGAAGGTCTGGCTCACCACTCGTTCGACGGGCACGCCCAGCATCGCGGCGGCCTCGGGGTCGGCGCCGATAGCGCGGAGCGCGCGGCCCATACGGGTGCGGTACACCAGCAGGGAGAGGGCAGCCAGCAGGAGCAGGGCGATGCCGATCACCAGCAGGCGCGCAGCCGAGAGCCGTACCGAGCCGAGCTCGAAGCCCAGGGCGGCAGGCAAGATCAGCTCGGCGTGGATCGCGCGATGCCTGGCCGAGGCCAGCAGGAGCACGCCGTGCTGGAGGACGAAGGCGATGCCCAGGGCGCCCAGGAGCGGGGCGAGGCGGTGGGTGTGCCGCAGCGGTCGGTAGACCAGGCGCTCGATCAGGGCGCCGAGCAGGCCGCAGCCGAGCATTGCCGCCAGCAGCATCGCCGTCAGCCCGAGCCAGCCGGGCAACCCGGCGGCCAGGGCGGGATCGAGCAGGCTCAAAACACCGTAGCCGATGAAGGCGCCCACCATGTACACCTCGCCGTGGGCGAAGTTGAGCAGCCGCAGCACCCCGTAGACGAGCGAGTAGCCCAGGGCGATCAGGGCGTAGACGGCGCCCAGGGTCAGCCCGTTGGCGAGCTGCTGCGGCAGGTGGCTCAGGCTGTCGCCCATGGCCTCCTCGCGTGCTCCTGTGGCGGCGTCGATGGCTGCGGCTGGAGGGCCTTGGCCATCTGGACACAGGGAAACGTGACGCCGTCGGGCAAGGTCAGGACGACGGACGTTGTCGCTACGAAGCCGCTGGCGGTGTAGAGCGGAACCCCGGTGAGCGTCGCCAGCAGCTCCAGGCGCATGAAACCGACCGCGCGCGCCGCCGCCTCGCAGCACTGGAGCAACCGGCGCCCGATGCCGCGGCGTGACCAGCGCGGATGGACGTAGAACGCGCGGATTTTGGCCGCATCGCGGGCCGGGTCGAGGAAGGCAGCCACGGCCTGGCCACTGCCATGGAGGGATGCGCGCCGGCTCCAGCCGCCGGCACCGACGAGCTGCCCATCGATCAGTGCGACGAAATAGGTGCCATCGGCGATCAGCTGGGCCGTGTCCGCCCCAAAGACGTGCTGGAGGGCGCTCTCGATCTGCTGCAGGCTGTAGGCGCTCGCGCCGAGGCCACGGACGGCGGCATCGACCAGGGCCGTGAGGGCCGGGATGTCGTCGGTGGTGGCGGGCCGTATGCTCATCTCCATTGGTGGTTTCCTTGTGGCCGGTTCGTGCTGCGCGAGGCTGTCGGAATTGCACCTCGCGCAGCACGCCCGGGCTGCTACCGGGCCGGCACGAAGGCGCCGCCCTGGACCTGATAGAGGAAGAAGCTCGCGTTCTGGATGTCGCCCTTCGTGTCAAAGGCGATCGGGATGCCGAGCAGGCTCTCAGCCTGGTTGGTCTGCGCAATTGCGTCGCGCACCGCGGCGCGGGTGAGCGGGCCTTCGGCGCTGGCGCGAAGGATCGCCTCGAGCACGACCATCGCCGCAGTGTAGGCCGGCGGGCCGAAGGGGCCGACCGCCCCATGCCTCGACGTGTAGGCCTCGATCACGGGCTGCGCCGACGGTAGGTTCGTCACATCCGGCGCGAAGAAGGAGACATAGGCGCCCTCCGTCGCACCGCCAGCGTTGGCAATAAAATCCTCGGTCATCAGGCCATCGCCGCCGAGCAGGAGCGCCTGCACACGCTGCTCCTGCATCTGCCGGGCGAGCAGGGCGCCTTGCGATGCGACCTGGGTGCCGAGAAAGACGGCGTCCGGCTGGTCGGCGCGCATGCGTGTCACCAGGGCCGAGAAGTCGGTTTCGTCCTGGCCCACCGACTCGCGCACCACGGCGACGCCGGCCGCGCGCAGCTGCGCTTCGATCGCGTCCACCAGACCCACGCCGTAGCTCGACTGGTCGTCGATCAGCCAGACCCTGGTCGCGGCCAGGCGCTGCAGGAGAAACTGAGCGACCGTCGCGCTCTGCACGTCGTCGCGCGGGACCACCCGGAAGACGTTGGGGAGGCCCTGCTCGGTCAGGTCGGGCTTGGTGGCCGACGGCGAGACTAGGGCCAGGTCGGCTGCGGCCAGCAGGGGGGCCACGGCGGCGACCTCCTGGCTGCCGGCCGGCCCGATCACGGCATAGATCGCTTCGTCGGCAAGGAGCCGCTGGGCCAGGGTGGTGGCCTTGGCCGGGTCGAGCTCGGTATCACCTTCGACGAGCTCGATGTTGGTACCGTGCTCGGCGTTGAACTGCTCGACGGCCAGGCGCACGAAGTTGAGCTGGGGCTCGCCCACGGCGGCCGCGCCGCCGGTGAGGGGCGCCATCAGCGCGATCTTGATCGGTCGCTCCTGGTCTGCCTCGGCGGCGGGCGCGTTAGATGGAGCGCCGCTGGCGCCACAGGCGGCCAGGACGACGCTCAAGGCCAGGAGCAGCACGAGCGTCCAGTGGAAAGGTAGCTCCGGTCGACGACTCATCGGCTCGGGTGTACGGTTCATGGGGCCTCCATTAGTTAGTAGTGGTTTGGCTTGTGAGAGGATCTGCGTCAGTCGCTCCAGCGGCTGTCGCCTATCTCCCTGTCGCCCCGCTACTTTATGGAAACCCCGTCCCACGGTCACCTGACGAAATGCAGGATTGGCTGCAGGATCGCCCCGCACACACGACGATCGCGAACGAGCGAAGGTTTGGCCTTCCACCCATCGCGTTGTCGTAGCGACACCGAGCGTGGAACGCGGCGGTTCCGCTACGCCAGGAGCTGCAGGCTCCTGGCGCGGGCGAGGGCCTGAGTGCGGCTCTGCACGCCGAGCTTGCCGTAGATCTGCTGGGTGTACCAGCGGATAGTCCCGTGGGAGAGCACCAGCCGGTCGGCGATCGCCTGGTTGGAGAGGCCGTCGCCGATCAGCCGCAGCACCTCCAACTCGCGCCGCGTGAGCTGCTCGATCGGTTCGTCTGCTGGCGCCTCGTCGTGAGGCGCAATGGGTACTGGAGCTTGCTCGGGGGCGTCCGCAAGGGCCGGCTTCACTGCAGCTGACGGAGCGGCGATCGGGCTTGCGAGCAGCTCCCTGGCCACGGTGACCGCTCCATCCAGGTCGAGGATCTGGCTGCGCCAGGCGGCGACGGCAAACGCCTCTGGCGCCAGTGCTGCCTCGCAGGTGAGGAGCAGACGCTGTACCAGGTCGAACGTCTCGTCGGTACTTGCGGCATGGCGCAGCAGAAAGCTCAGCAGCTCAACGGCCTGCCCGTAGCGCTGGCAGCGGATCAGGAGATTCGCGGTGCTGGCGAGGAGCGCCGGCAGGATGGCACCATATTGAATCTCGACCGCGATCTCGACGGCGCGCGCAAACGTGTACCGAGCCTCCTCGTCATTGCCCTGGGCGATGGCGACCGACCCCAGCCCATTCAGGGCCGACACAAGGATGTCCCGGTTCCCCAGGCGCTTCAGCTCGGCAACCGTGCGCGTATAGGTCTGGTGCGCCTCCATCAGGGCGCCGCGGTTCAACATCACTGCGCCAAGCTGATCGCTGGCGATTGCTGCACCCTGATGATCGCCACGGGCGATGCGGAGCTCGTAGCAGGTGTGAAAGTGGCTCTGCGCCTGTTCGAGCGCGCCGCGCGAGCGGGCAATCCGTCCTAACTCCTCCAGGCAGAAGGCCTTGATCCAATCATTGTGCAAGTGATCCGCTAGCGCGAGGGCTTCGCGGGCGAGACGCACGGCAACACGGTAACGACCTTGCATCCGCGCGGCGCCGGCCTGGATGTAGAACGCGACCCCAAGGTTGCTGGTTTGCCCGAGCGCCTCGCAGCGCTGGCGTACCTCCTCGGCCAGGCGCCAGGCCTCCCGATAGTTGCCGCCCCACAGCGCCAGGCGTGCCAGCCCCAGGACGGGATCGGTCGCATAGCCGGGCGGCGGTGTCAGCCCGCCGCCGACGAAGAGTGCCCAGCTCGTCTCGAAGGCGGTCGCTGCACGGCCGAGGTCGCCCTGCCGGACGTAGAGCCAGCCGAGCTGTACCAGCAGCTGTGCCCGCAGCGCATCGGCATCACCTGCACCGGTCTGGTGGGCGAGACAGCTCAGCCCCTGTTCGAGCGTCGCGATGCCCTCCGAGACCGGACCGCGCTGTTGATAGTATGCCCACACAGAGTATGCCGACTGCTGGATCGTGTGCAGATCGAGCTGGGCGGTAGCCCACTGCCAGGCGGCGCGGACATTCTTCAGCTCGCCTGCGATTGCATCGAGGACTCGGCGGCCATAAAACAGCTCCAGCTCTTGCGCATACAACCACTCGGCATAGTAGGTGGCGTGCGCGCGCTGAGTGGCGATGGTCTCGTCCGGCTCAGCCAGCAGATGCAACTCGGCATATTGCCGCAGCAGCTCGTGGGTCTGATAGCGGCCGCCGCTGTCGAGGCGAATCAGCGACTTGTCCACCAGGGCCGCGAGCAGCGGCAGGGTCGCGCCCGCAACCCGGATGGCGGCATCCGGGGTGAAGCCGCCGCGGAAGACGGCGAGACGGCGGAAGGTACGCTGCTCAGCGGCGCTCAACAGGCGCCAGGACTGATCGAAGGCGGCGCGCACGCTGCGGTGGCGCTCAGGGAGATCGCGCAGGTTTGCCGCAAGAAACAGCAAATTGCGCCCGATTTCGGCGGCGATCTCGGCACTGGGCAGCGTCTTCGCCCAGGCGGCGGCCAGCTCGATCGCCAGCGGCATGCCGGCGACGAGCCGGCAGATCTGAGCCACCGCCGGGCCCTCAATCGCGAGGTCGAAGTCACGCCGCACGCGCCGGGCGCAGGCGACGAAGAGCTGAACTGCGCTGGACTGTTGCCAGTCGGCCTCGCCATCGCCGCCCGGCAGCTCTAGCTCACCGACGGGAAACAGCCACTCCTCGCGCAGGTTGAGCACCTCACGCGAGGTCACGATCACAGTCACCTCGGGCGCGGCGCGCAGGATGCCCAGCAGCAGATCGGCGCCGTCGAGCAGGTGCTCGAAATTGTCGAGCACGAGCAGGAGTTGGCGGTCGTGCAGTGCCTGTAGCAGCTGCGTTGCGGCGTCGGCCTGGCCTTGCAGCGGCAAACGCAGCGCATCGGCGATCGCAGAGGCGAGTAACGAGGCAGACGGGACGTGCTGGAGCGCTGCGAAGGCGACGCCGTCGGCATACTGGGACCGGACTTGCGCGGCGACCTCGATGGCAAGCCGGGTCTTGCCGATCCCTCCCGGGCCGCTCAGGGTGATCAGCCGGCAGGCCGGGTCGTCCAGCAAGCGCATCAGGGCCGCAACCTCGTTTGCACGCCCGAACAACGGCGTTGGCTGCTGGGGGAGCGTCTCGTCTTGTAGGGGCTCCGCGCGCATGCCGGCATCCATTTCGGTGCAATGCTTAGCACGGATGCTTCCGGTTGGAATACTCAAGTCTAGCATTGCACCGCCAAATCCCGTTCGGGCGCTCGACTGATTTACGGGTGCGGCATATCCCGCAGCGGTGGCGACCAGGGGTCGTCGCACCGCCACTCACCACACCCTGTTCGCACAAGCACTCCAACAGCGAACCCTGAACTTCGTCAGGTGTGTCCAGCAGTGGCGCTCTGTAGGCTGCGACCAACGCGCGCAACGTACGCGAGCCCTGGAGATCGAATCGAAAGGAACGCCCAGATGAATCTGTTTCTTGAGGAACAACTGGCACACCTGCGCCAGCGCGAGATACTGTGCAAGGCGCTCCAACGCCAGCGCCTCCGCGCCGTGATGCGCGGGCGCCGCGCCCTGCGTCCGCGCGTGCGCCACGCCTTGATGGTTGGGCTGACCGTCCTGGCGCTGCTGCTGGTTACCCTCGCGCTGGCCTCGCCCGCCGCCGCACACCTCGCAGTCGCGGCGCATTCATTCGGCGGGACGGGCGCGGACAGCGGCGAGGACCTCGTGGTCGACGCTGCGGGCAATCGCTATCTGACCGGCAGCTTCCAGGGGCGGGCCACCTTCGGCAGCGGCGCCGGCGCCGTGACCCTGACGAGCCGTGGCCAGGACGATGCCTTTGTGGCGAGAGTCGACGCCGCAGGCGCCCTCGTCTGGGTGCGGCAGATCGGCGGCAGCCTGAGCGATCAGGGTCGCGGCATTGCCCTGCTGCCCGACGGGTCGCTCGCAGTGGTGGGCCACTTCCGCACCACCATCGACTTTGTCGGCAGCGACACCAGGCTGAGCAGCCGAGGCCAGAGCGACACCTTCCTCGCCCGCTACAGCCGGGACGGCCAGCTGCTGTGGGCGCTGCGTGCCGGCGGCACTGGCGTCGATAACGGTCTGCGGATCGCCGCAGATGGTGCGGGCAACGTCATCGTCACCGGGAATTTCGCGGGCCAGGCCACGTTCGCCGATAGCGCCTCGCCGGCAGCGGCAACGCTGACCAGCGCCGGGAGCGGTGACGTCTTCCTGGTCAAGTACGACTCTACGGGCCGGTTGCTCTGGGCGCGTCGCGCCGGCGGCACTGGCAACGATAGCGGGCGCGATGTGGCGGTGGCCCACAGCGGCGCGATCTTCCTCGCCGGCCTGTTCCGGGCCACGGCGAGCTTCCCCTCGCCCGGCGGCAGGGCCGCGCTCAGCAGCGCCGGCTCCGATGATCTGTTTGTGGCGCGCTATAGCCCGGACGGCGACCTGCGCTGGGCCGTGCGCGGCGGCGGCGCCGCGAGCGATCGCGCCCTCGCGATCACCGTGGACACCCAGGAGCGCAGCTACGTGACGGGCTTCTTCACCGACGCCGCAACGCTAGGCGGCATAGATTTGACTGGCGAAGGCAAGGAGATCTACCTGGCAGAACTGAGCCCGGATGGCGTTGTGCTGCAGGCAGTGTCGGCGGGCGGCGCCGGCGTGGACGAGGCCCACGGCATCGCCCGCGACGCCCAGGGCACGCTCTACCTCACCGGAACGTACGAGGACACGGCCTTCTTCGGCAGCGGCGCCCGCCTGCGCGAGCTGCGCCAGCGCTCGCGGGGCGAGTCCGGTCCGAATAGCTCGATCCTCGTCGCCGCATTTGACGCCAGCCTCCAGCCCACTTTTGTCGAGGGAGTTGGCAGGGAGGCGCTCCCAGGCGTGCAGGTTGGCAATGCCATCGTCGTGGACAGCGGCGGCCGTGTCCACGTCACCGGTCATGCCCACGACGGTCAACTGGGCGTCGGCACCGGCATCCTCGACCTGGGGGGGCACGGGGAGGGCGATGTGCTCCTGGCGACCTACGAAACCGGGGCGACCGGCGAGGTCTTCTACCTCAGCTCGAGCAGCGGCGGCACCATCGACGGCATCGGCTTCGCCGACGCGGACGTGCTGGCCTACGACCCCGCGAACAACCGCTGGTCGGTACTGATCGACGGCTCCGACATCGGCCTGGCGAACACCGACATCGACGCTTTCGAGTGGGTCGATGCCGAGACCCTGCTGATGAGCTTCGACACGCCGATCGTGCTGCCCGGCATCGCCGGCACCGTGGACGACTCCGACATCGTGCGCTTCATTCCCAGCCAGCTTGGTGCGACGACGAGTGGACGCTTTGAGCTGTTCTTCGACGGCTCGGATGTGGGGCTCACCAGCAACGACGAGGATATCGACGCGATCGGCATCATCACCGTCAACCTGCAACCGGAGGCCGTTGGCGCGACGAACTTGCCGGGTGGGGGCCAGTTGATGATCAGCACCCTCGGCCCGGCCAGCGTGCCGGGAGATGCCGGCGAGCTCCGCGCCGAGCACGAGGATCTGCTGGTCTTCAACGCCACCAGCATGGGCGAGAACGCCAGCGGCAGCTGGGAGCTGTTCTACGACGGCTCGTCCGATGCGCTCGGCGACGAAACCCCTGCGGGCATCGCGGCCCTCTGGTTGCTGCCCGACGCGCGGCAGTTCGTCTTTGGCCCGGGAGCGCCGGTGAAGATGTCTGGCATGCAGAGCGGTGATGGCGCCGACCTCGTCCAGTGTCAGTTGGTTGCCCTTGATGGTTTCGATGTATGCGCCCCGCGGATCTTCTTTCCAAGCTCGGCAGCTGGCTTTGTCGGCGAGGTGGTGGACGCATTCAGCGTGGGCGACTCGGGCGTGCTGGGCGACATTGGCGACGGCGACGACACCGAGGCGGGGCCTCCGGAGGATCCGAACGATGCGCCGAACCAGGACAGCAGCCTGTTTCTGCCGCTGATCCGGCGGTAGAATGAGGCACCGCCCCGCTCTCCATGGTCGAATGAACGGGTCCTGGGGAAGGCTACGCCCCCCCGCACAACACACAAGGGAACGACGCCATTGAAGATCACAATCCTTGACGACTACCACGACACGCTGCGAACCCTGCGCTGCTTCGGCAAGCTCGCGGGCCACGAGGTCACGATCTGGAACGATCATGTGCAGGACATAGATCTATTGGCTGCGCGTCTGCACGACACCGAAGCGCTAGTGCTGATCCGGGAGCGCACGGCGATCCAGGCGCCGCTGCTCGCACGTCTGCCGAAGCTGCGGCTGATCAGCCAGCGCAGCGTGTATCCCCACATCGACATTGCCGCCTGTACGCAGCAGGGGGTCATTGTGTCCTCCAGCATGCACCCTGGCACACCGTCGTATGCCGCCGCCGAGCTCACATGGGGATTGGTGCTCGCCGCGATGCGTCAGATCCCGCAGCAGATGGCTGCCCTCCAGGCGGGAAGATGGCAGATTGGTGTTGGTCACTCGCTGCGCGACAAGACGCTGGGGATCTACGGCTACGGACGGATCGGGCGCGTGGTGGCCGGGTATGGCAAAGCGTTCGGGATGCAGGTTGTGGTGTGGGCGCGTGAGGCGTCTCGATCCCAGGCGCAGAACGACGGCTACCGCATTGCGCGCAGCAAGGCTTCCTTCTTCGCGGAGTGCGACGTGATCAGCCTGCATCTGCGCCTGGTCGAGGCGACGCGGGGCCTGATCACCGCTGCCGACCTTGCACTGATGCAGCCAATGGCGTTGTTGGTCAACACCAGCCGGGCGGGGCTGATCGAGCCTGGCGCGCTCGTTACTGCGTTACGGGCAGGGCGTCCAGGCATGGCCGCAGTGGACGTCTACGACGATGAGCCAGTACACGACCCGCACCACCCGCTCCTGACCCTACCCAATGTCATCTGCACGCCCCATATTGGGTACGTGACGCACGACGAGTACGAGATCCAGTTTGCCGACATCTTCGATCAGATCGTGGCCTATGCAGCAGGTGCCCCGATCAATGTGGTGAATCCGGAGGTGCTGCAAAGGTTGGGACAATAGCACCGTGGGAGGCACGAATAGTTTCCGAAGCGCGCTGAACCTGCGGCCATTCGGTTCAAAGGTGTTATTCTGCCTGCCCCATTGATCCATGCTGGTCAATACGGCGGAGTGCACGGTCTGGTGCCCTGGCATGCTAGGGCATCAGACCGCACGTGCTTGCTCGCTAGCCGAATGACATGTCCCCGCGACCGCCAGTAGGCACATTTGACTCGCCCCGCGCGAGCCCACCCTGCTGGTGCGCTAACGAGCCGTCTCCACCCTGCGCTATCCACGCAATCCCCGCAAGGAGAAACGCAAGCCCCTCCTCTATGCTGCCCGGATGTTCATCTTCCCCAAGGTTCGAGAAGATACGGGACAAGGTTGGGTAGTGCTCGGGCGGATACTGCTGAAGTAACGTCGCCAATCCCTGCGCCGCTCCGAGCTTGCTGTTTTGGGAAAGCCCAACGGCAAGTGCCCAGCCGTTCAGGTAGTCTACGACAAGGTCCGCCGCCTGCACGATCCGTCGCGGTGGCATGCCTGTTCGTGCAAGCGCCGCGTATAACACCTCGTTGGCCGCCAGGAGGGCCGGTGACCCTGTGCCTACGGAGATCAGATGCAGCACCAGGTTCGGATGAGCCAGCACCAGCTCACGGTAGGCGCGCGCAAAGGCGTACACCTGCTGTTGCCAGGGAGCCTCGGCTTGTGCCGGGAGCCGTAACTCGCTGAAGACCAGCTCTGTGACGCCGACGAGCACCGCCTCCTTGTTAGGCAGGTGATGGTAGATCGCCATTGGGTCAACCCCGAGTTCCGCCGCCAGGCGGCGCATACTCATTGCCTGGATGCCCTCGCCGTCGATAATCTGCAGGGCCGTCGCGAGAATCTGCTCTCGGATAAGGAGCTCTTTGCCCGCCCGTGGCCGACCCAGCTTCCGCCCCATCGTTCCACCTCTCCGTCTTGCGATGGATGGCTAAAACTCTACAGCATAGAGTATAGTGCCGTCAAGTCTACAGCGTAGATTTTAAGCAGCAACTGGACGTGAGCGCTGGGGTAAACACAGACGCAAGCCTGGTGTCGTGGAGCCATAAACTGTGCGAAAGGAGATCTCACCATGAACGGAACACGGGGAACCCAACCCCTACGGGGGAAGGTCGCGGTCGTCGCGGGGGCAACCAGGGGCGCCGGGCGAGGCATCGCGTGCATGCTCGGCGAGGCGGGCGCAACGGTCTACTGCACGGGTCGGAGCAGCCGCGCCGCTCGGCTGCAGCCGCCGCCCGTCGCCACGCCCTTCGCCCTGGAGGGTCGCCCGGAGACGATCGAGGAAACGGCGGAGCTCGTCACGCAGTATGGTGGGATCGGCATCCCCGTCCGGGTTGACCACACGCGTGAGGAGCAGGTTCAGGCACTCTTCGCACGGGTCGCGGCAGAGCAGGGGCGGCTCGACGTGCTCGTGAACGATGTGTGGGGCGGCGACGCGCTGGCCGAGTGGGGCACGCCCTTCTGGGAGCTGTCCATCGAGAAAGGGCTATTGATGCAGCAGCGGGCCGTCCACTCCCACATTATCACGAGCCGCTACGGCGCACCGCTGATGGTCCAGCGGCGCCAGGGACTGATCGTCGAGATTACGGACGGCGATACCCTGGAGTACCGAGGCAATCTCTTCTATGATCTGGCGAAGGTCTCGGCCATCAGGCTGGCCGTGGCGATGGCCGAGGAGCTGCGGCCGCACCAGGTGACCGCCCTGGCCGTCACGCCTGGGTTCCTACGCTCAGAGGCGATGCTGGAGTACTTCGGGGTGAGCGAGGCGAACTGGCAGGAGGGTGCTAAGAAGGATCCGCACTTTATCGCCTCGGAGAGCCCGTTCTATGTCGGACGTGCGGTCGCCGCCTTAGCGGCCGACCCCGAGGTGAGCCGGAAGTCGGGGCGGGCCTTGAGCTCATGGGGACTCGCAGAGGAATACGGCTTTCTCGATCTCGACGGTCGCCAGCCACACTGGGGGCGACACATCGCGGGCGGATAACGCCGCAGCCCCATCGACTCGCCCAGACGTGCGCGCCCCGCCTCGTACGCTGTTGCGCGAAATCGCCGACCGAGCGCCGCAGCCGACGGCTGCCATCTTCGATAGCCGCACGCTGCAATCGAGCCCGGAGAGCGGCGCCCGTGCGGGCTACGATCGCGCCAAACGCCGCAAGGGGAGCAAGGTGCATCTGGCGGTCGACACGCTTGGGCACCTGCTGGCGCTCCTGGTGACGCCGGCCAACGAGCAGGACCGGGCGCAGGTGGCAGCCTTGGCCGAGCAGGTCCAGGAGGTGACTGGCGAGACGGTGGCGGTGGCGTTTGTCGACCAGGGGTGCCGCATTTTCGGCAATTATGGGAAGCCTCGGACGCAGCCGAAGAAGTACGGGCCGTCGATGCACGGCCACTGGTGCCGATAGAATTCGAGACTCCCGGTGTAGGCATCTTGAAGTTCTGTCTTGCCGCTGAATCGTTTCTGCATGACACTCGATTCCGGATAACCTATTACGTTCCTGCTGACGTCGCAACGATGCAGCAATGCATTACATGGAAAGAAAGCGCACAACCATCCAGATAACGGTGGGTACGTACAATCAGGGTAGACGGGTATGAGGCGGAACCGTTGCCGTAAGCTTGGTGTCCGGCACGTAACGCCACCATTTCTCTTTGGTACGGCGACGAGCAGCACACGAAGGCGGGGCGCCCAGAAGGACGTCCCGCTCGTGCGGTCGGTGGTTAGGCGGCGACCTTACAGCGTCGGCGGGACTTCGGGGCCGGCGCGTCGGCGATCTCGGCCGGGGCTCCGGCTCGGCCAGCGGCTCCTCGGCAGCAGGGGCATCGTCGGCGGTCTCGATGACGGCGTCGCCCTTGCAAGGGAGCGGCGCGGGCTCGGAGTGGAGCACCACTAACTCGACCGAGGTGCGCTTCTGGCCGTCGCGGTCGATGTAGATGCTGCTCTGCAGGCGACCCGCGACGGCGATGCGCTCGCCCTTGCAGTAGCTGGCCAGGTAGTCGCTGGCCTCACCGAAGGCCACCAGGCGGAACCAGTCGTTGCGCTCCTTCCAGTCGTCGCCCTGCTTGTAGCTCGTGTGGACGGCGATGCTGGCGGTCGTGACGGTGGTGCCGCTGGCGGCGATGCGGGTCTCAGGGTCGTTGCCCAGGTTGCCGGCGAGCTCGGTAGCGCACCGCTCCGTCTCGTGGCCCTGTGACGACCGGATGCTGGACCGCCGGCAGGGCGTGCGGGGTGGTGGGCCGAGGGAGCAGCACCACCGCGAGGGGCTGCGCGCACTGAGCGCTTCTGGTGCCACTCCGCCCAGGCCCGCTCTGCAGTTGGCGACCGACCGGCCCTCTCGCTGCTGGCGCACGTCGGGGACACCGATGGAGCGCTGATGTCCGTTCGGATGCGGCGGTGTGTTTGCCAGAGCGCGGGCCTCGTGGGAGATCGCCTGTGGGGCCGGAAACCAGCCGTGAGGCGATTGCGCGAGCTGTCAGCGAACTGTCATGTACAGGCGAACATCTGTGCGCTAGGATGGCGCTCCACTCGCGTGCGCCTTCGCTCTAACCGGCGGAGGCTGAAGGAGCGACCGATGGAGCGCCGGCCGTCCCCGCTTGACGACCTGGTCGCCGAGCTGCAGCAGCGCTATGGGTCGCGGGCTGTCCAGCGTGGCAACGTGCTGCCGGCCCGGGAGGCGCCTGCTGTTTTGCCGACGGGCCTGCCCGCGCTCGACGCGGCGCTTGGCGGCGGTCTACTGCGCAGCCGGCTGACGGAGTTGGTCGGGCCGCGCTCGGCGGGTGCCACTACGCTTGCCCTTTCCGCCGTCGTCCAGGCCCAGCGTACGTCGGGCGAGCTCGCCTGCCTGCTCGACATTCAGGGCAGTTTCGACCCGGTAAGTGCGCAGGCCCTCGGCGTCGACCTCGACGGCCTGGTGGTGGTACGGCCCGACGACGGGGCGGTAGCCGGTCTCACGGTACATACCCTGCTCGCCCGTCGCATCGTCGGGGTGATCGTGATCGACAGCCTGCCGCACTGGCTGGTGTCCAGCGACACGGTAATCTTTCACCTCATGGCGTTTAGAACTTTCGCTTCGCGAGCCACCCGTTCGGCCCCATCTTCCGTAGCATGGCACCTCAGAAGGAGGTGCTGTGAAGACCGACGCCGAGGTGCAACTGATGCTTCGCGAACGCAACAAGGGCAAGACCATCGAACAGTCAGCCGCCAGGGCCGGGATGAGCACCCCTACCGCCCGCAAGTACCTTCGGGCCGGCAAGCTCCCCTCCTCGCTCAAACAGCCCCGTTCCTACCGTACCCACCCCAACCCCTTTGCAGCCGATTGGCCCTGGGTTGAGCAACAGCTGCAGCGCGCCCCCGCTCTTCAGGCCAAGACCCTCTTCTCCCTGCTTTCCGAGCAGCATCCCGACCGCTACACCCCTGGCCAGCTCCGTACCTTCCAGCGTCACGTCGCCCAGTGGCGCGCCCTCCACGGCCCCGACAAGGACGTCGTCTTCGAGCAGGTTCATCAGCCTGGTCGGTTTGCCCAGAGCGACTTCACCCACATGGACGACCTCCAGATCACCCTGGCCGGCATCCCCTTCCCGCACCTGCTCTACCACCTCGTGCTCACCTACTCCAACGTCGAGGCCGTCAGCCTCTGCTTCTCGGAAAGCTTCGAGGCTCTGGCCGAAGGGTTTGAATACTGCATCTGGCAGCTCGGCGGCGTGCCTGAGCAGCACCGCACCGACAACCTCTCGGCCGCAGTCCAGGCGATTGAGGCTGACCGAAGCCGGCGCTGGACCGACCGCTACCTTGGTCTGATGAACCATTACGGCCTCAGCCCCTCCACCACCACCCCTGGCGAGGCCCACGAGAACGGCGACGTCGAGCAGGCTCACCACCGCTTCAAGGAGGCGGTTGACCAGGCCTTGCGTGCCCGCGGTTCGCGTGACTTCGCCGACCGCGCCAGCTACTTCCTCTGGCTCCAGGAGCTGGTCCGCAAGCGCAACCAGACCCGCAAGCAGCGCTGGGCAGAAGAACTGGCCGCTCTCCGCCCGCTGCCCAAGACCCCGCTGCATCCATGTCGCGAGGAGCAGGTGGTGGTCAGCCGCTTCAGCACCATCCGGGTGCTGCACAACACCTACTCGGTGCCCTCACGGCTGATTGGCTTGACCCTCACGGTGCGGGTCCGAGCCGAGGTGTTGGAATGCTACTTGGGAGCGACCTGTGCGCTCACGCTGCCGCGCCTTCACGGCCGCTTTGGCGCCCGGATTGACTACCGGCATCTCATCTGGTCGTTGGTGCGCAAGCCGGGGGCGTTTGCCCAGTATCGCTTCCGTGACGAACTGTTTCCCACCACGGCCTTCCGGGTCGCCTACGACGCGCTTGTGGCTCAGCAGCCGACACGAGCAGACAAGGAGTACCTGCGGGTGCTGCATCTGGCCGCCTCCACCAGTGAAGCCGATGTCGAGGCCGCACTGCTGCTGCTGGCCGAGAGTGGGCGACTGGCGACGTTTGAGGCCGTGCGCGAGTTGGTGCGGACAAACGAGCCGCCCAGCCTGCCCAACCGGAACCGGCCCCCGCTCGACATGGCGCGCTACGACGCACTACTGGCGGGGAGGAGTGCAAATGGCTAATCGACAGGAGGAGTTGACGCGACTGCTGCGCGGCTTGCAGTTGCGGCAAATGGCAGCGCGCTACGGGGAGTTGGCCTTGCGGGCGGCACGTGAAAGCATCAGCCACGAGGCATTTCTGTACGAACTGGCGGTCCAGGAAACGGCGTACCGGCAGCAGCGCCGGCGCGAGCGGCTGCTGCGAGAGTCACGCTTGCCGCGCGAGAAGACCTTTGCGCAGCTGAACCAGAGCCGCTTCAGCCCGCTGCTCCTGCAGCAACTGGAGCGGCTGCGAAGCGGAAGCTGGGTACGGGAGGCGGTCACCGTGATTGCGGTTGGCCGGCCCGGGGCAGGGAAAAGCCACACGACCGCGGCTCTTGGCCACGTGCTGGTAGAGCAGGGCTACACGGTGTACTGGACGAGCACGGCAGCACTGGTGCAGCAACTGCTGGCAGCCAAACGCGACCTGCGGCTGCCGCAGGAGCTCACACGGCTGGATCGCTTCGAGTGCGTGGTGTTGGACGACATCGGCTACGTGCAGCAGAGCCGCGAGGAAATGGAGGTGCTGTTCACATTTTTGGCCGAGCGGTACGAACGGCGAAGTGTGATGATCTCGACCAACCTGGTGTTTTCGGAGTGGGAGCGGATCTTCAAGGACCCGATGACGACGCTGGCGGCGATTGACCGGGTGGTGCACCACGCGGTGATCCTGGACATGATGGGCCTGGAGAGCTACCGGGCCAAGGAGGCAAGCGCACAGCAGGCGGCTGCAGCGGCCGCCTAAACCACCTCGCGATGGAAAGTTCTAACTGTCATCAGGTACAAAGAGCAAGTGTCGCTTGACAGGCTGGCACTGCCTCGCGGCGCGGCCGGGCTAGCAGCACTGCTACGGCTCCTCCCCCGCCTGCTGCCGACGACGAGCTGCGTGCTCCTCGTCCTTAACCCGCTGCCGAGCGGCCTGCTCCCCGACCCTGCCGCCGCCCCCACAACGACGCTGGCCTCCATCGCCGCGCTGCGTCTGCGGCTCGCCCCAGCCGGTTGGCTACGGCGCGGGCCGGACATCGTGGGGGTGCGCTCGCGTGTGACGGTGTTTGACCCGCCCTTCGACGCGCCGCGGGCCACGCTCTATCTCGACCTGCCCTTCGCTCGCCCCGAGGTGTGCGGATGATCGGCTGCGTGCGCTTTGACCCGCCGGACGAAGATAGCCTGCGCGCCCTGCGGATCTCGTTGGAGCAGCTCAGCCCGCGCGTCGTGCTGCGCCCCGATCCGCCACAGCTCGCCCTGCTGGCCGACCTCGGGCGCGGACAGCTCGCCGATGCGCGGCACTACGCGGCGACCCTCCAGGGCTGCGCAGTGTCCCACCGCCTCAACGCGACGATTGCGGTTACCCCGACGCCGACGCTCGCAATCCTGGCGGCTCGCGTGGCCGTGCCTGATGTGCCACTGGTCGTCGGCCCGGCCGGAGTGCGTGCGCTCCTCGAACGCTGCCGAGTGAGCTGGCTGGAGCCCTTCACCCCACTCGCCCCGCTGCTGCACGGCCTCGGCTTGCGCTCGCTCGGCGCAGTAGCCGCGCTCCCCGCTGCTGCCATCTCGGCCCGCTTCGGCGCGACGGCACTTCAGGGCTGGCGCCTGCTTCAGGGTGAAGAGCTGCCGCTTGTGCCCCTCCCCACGCAGCCGCGGCTCGGTCTGCGCCAGGTCTTTGGTAGCCTCGTTGCTGATCGCACCGTGCTTGCTGCGGTGCTCAGGCGCATGACCGCACGCCTGGCGGCGGCGCTTCAGCGGCGCGGCGTGCAAGCCCGCGCCCTGGCGCTGCATCTGCACACGGACAGCGGGATCGCTTCCGCAGGCCGGGTGCTCGCTAGCCCCGCGGCCGAGGCCGCCACGCTCACCCCGATCGCCGCCGGGCTGCTCGCGGCCTCCGGCCTCCAGGACGGGGTGGAGCGGGTCGACCTACTCGTCGGCGAGCTTGTCCCGTTGCGCGGCGAGCAGCTTTCGCTCTTCGTCACGGCGTCAGCGGTGCGAGCCGAGCGGGAGACCGCGCTCGCCGACCTCGCGGCGCGGCTCGGCCCGCAGCAGATCCTGCGCCCCGCCGTGAACGTATCGGGCCTGGCTCTGGCCGAGGAGCGCGGCAGGCTGAGCGGATGGGGGGCGGCGTGAGCCACGTCTGGCCGGACGGCCTGCCGCTCGATGTGGTGTGCGACGCCGAGGGCACCCCCCAGCGCCTGCGGCTGCGCGGGAACTGGCATATCGTGGCCGAGGTAGCGACGCGCTGGCGGGTGCGCAAGGGCTGGTGGCGACACGGGCGCTGGCGCGAGTACGTCACCGTCGCCACCGCCGGGCACCTCCTGCTGACCCTCGCCCGCGAGCTCCCCGACGGCTCCTGGGAGCTGCTCTACCTCCACGACTGAGGGGGTAGTGCGATGGGCGAGTATGTGGAGCTGCACTGCCACTCGGCCTACAGCCTGCTCGACGGGGCGAGCACGGTCGAGGCGCTCGTCGCCCAGGCGGCGCACCTCAGTATGCCCGCGCTTGCCCTGACTGATCACGATGCACTCTATGGCGCGGTACCCTTTGTCGTAGCGGCGCATGCTGCCGGCATCCAACCTATCCTCGGCGCCGAGTTGACGCTGGAGGATGGCTGCCATCTCACCCTGCTGGTCGAGCGTGCCGCGGGCTGGCGCAACCTCTGCTCCCTGATTACCACCGCCCAGAAGGAGGCGCCGAGGGGCCAGGCCGCGCTGCCCTGGGCCGCATTGGAGGAGCGGAGCGCCGGGCTGATCTGCTTATCTGGCTGCCGCCAGGGTCCGGTCGCCGGCCCTCTGCTCGCCTGGGATCGCCAGCGCGCCTTTCGTGCCGCCCGCCATCTCAGCGATCTTTTCCCCGACCGGCTCTACATCGAGCTCCAGCACCACCTGCGCCCCGACGACGGTGCGCTCGTTGACCAGCTTCACCAGCTGGCCGGCTACCTCCAGCTCCCCGCCGTGGCGACGAACAATGTCCACTACGCCCGCCGCTCGGGGCAGCGGCTCCAGGACACCCTGCACGCCATCCGCCGGCGCACCTCGCTCGACGTGCTGGCCGCAGACCTGCGACCCAACGACGAATACTACCTCAAGCCTCACGGCCGGCTCTTCCCGTTGTTCCGCTACATGCCCACGGTACTTGCGAACACGCTGGAGGTGGCCGAGCGCTGCCGCTACGAGCTCCAGTTTGGCCTCCAGGACCTACCGGCCTTCCCCACCCCGCCGGGCTGCGACGCCGCCGGCTACCTGGCGCACTTGTGTGGGGAGGCGCTTCAGGGTCGCTATGGCGCTGATGCGAGCGCGGCCTGTGCCCAGCTCCAGTACGAGCTGCGGGTGATCGGCGAGGCCAGGCTGGCCAACTACCTGCTGATCGTCTGGGACATCGCGCGCTTCGCCCGCTCTGAGGGCATCCGCTGCCAGGGGCGGGGCTCGGCAGCCAACTCGCTGGTTGCCTACCTCCTCGGCATCGGGCCGATCGACCCGCTGCGCCACAATCTGGTCTTCGAGCGCTTCCTCAGCGCTGAGCGGCCGGCCCTACCCGACATCGACCTCGACGTCGACGCCGCCCGCCGCGAGGAAGTGATTCAGTACATCTATCGGCGCTACGGCGAGGCCCATGTCGCCCTGGCCTGTACGTTCATCACCTTCCAGGCCCGCTCGGCGCTCCAGGACGTGGCGAAGGTGCTCGGTGTGGATACGGCACTCGTGCGCCACGTGGAGCTCGGATTGAGTGGCGATCAGCTGGAAACCGGTGACGAAGCCGTGCGCCTGGTGCTTGAGCTGTGCCGCGAGGTGCACGGGCTGCCGCGCCATCTCGGACAGCATAGCGGGGGGATGGTGGTGATGGGACCGCCGCTGAGGGAGCGCGTGCCCGTCGAGCCGGCCGCGATGGCGAACCGCTCGGTGACCCAGTGGGACAAGGACGCTCTGGAGGCCGCCGGGATCATCAAGATCGACGTGCTCGGCTTACGGGCGCTCTCGGCGATTACCGAGGCGCTGGAGTGGATAAAGCGCCTCGGAATGCCGATCCCCGACTTCACCCACTGCGGCTACGACGATCCGGCGGTCTACCAGATGCTCGCCGCCGCCGACACACTCGGTGTGTTTCAGGTCGAGAGCCGGGCTCAGAGCACGGTGCTACCTCGGCTCCAGCCGGCTTGCCTCGACGACCTGGTGGTGGCGGTGTCGCTCATTCGTCCTGGGCCGGTGCAAGGGCAGATGGTCCATCCCTACCTGCGCCGGCGGGCCGGCGAGGAGCCGGTGCGCTACCTGCATTCCTGTCTGGAGCCCGTGCTCCACGACACGCTGGGCGTGCTGCTCTTTCAGGAGCAGGTGCTGCAGGTGGCCAAGGCAGCCGCCGGCTGGTCGCTGGGACGGGGCGAGTTGCTGCGGCGGGCGCTGAGCAAAGGCGACGAGGACGCGGTCATGAGCCTGCGGGCGGCCTTCATCGCCGACACCGGTCAGCGCGGCATTGACGGCTTCACTGCCGAGCAAATCTTCGCGCAGCTCGTCGGGTTCGCCGGCTACTCCTTCCCACGCAGCCACGCCGCCGCCTTCGCCACGATCGTCTACCAGCACGCCCGGCTCAAACGCTATGCTCCTGCGCCCTTCTACGTGAGCCTGCTCAACCACCAGCCGATGGGCTTCTGGTCGCCGGCGGTACTGGTCGGCGACGCCAGGCGCCACGGCGTGCGCTTCCTCCCCGTGGATGTGAATGTGAGTGATGCGCGGTGCACCATCGAGGGCAAGGCGCTCCGCATCGGCCTGAGCTATGTCGGTGGTTTGGGCGAGAACGGAGTTCAGGCGGTGCTGGCGGCGCGGGCGGCGGGACCGTTCCGCGACCTACCCGATCTGTGCCGGCGCACGCACCTGCCGCGAGCCGTGGTCGAGCGGCTTATCCTCGCTGGTGCCCTGGATGGCTTCGGCCAGCCGCGGCGGGCGCTGCTCTGGGCCCTCGGCGGGCTACGCTACGCCGAGCACGAGCTCGACCTTCATACCCCGCTGCCGGAGGTCAACCTCCAGTTGCTCACTCACTGGGAGATGCAGCGCCAGGAGGAGGCGGTGCTTGGCCTCACGGTGGGCGACCACGCCTTCGCGGCTCTTCGCAGCTGGCTTGGCCAGCAGGGATTGGTGAGCAGCCGCGGGCTGCGGCGGGGCGAGGACGGCAGCCGGGTGGAGACGGCGGGCGTGGTGGTCGTGCGCCAGTCCCCGCCCACCGCCAGGGGCCACACCTTCCTCACGCTGGAGGACGAGCACGGCCTAATCGACGTCATCCTCCGCCCATCCACCGCTGCTCGCTACAAGGCGACCCTGCACGACCACGCCCTACTGCGGGTCACCGGGATGCTCCAGCACGGCGGCGGCCTCGTCAGTGTGCTCGCCTGGCAGGTTGAGCCGCTGCATATCCCTGGATTGTCGAGGGGGTAATCAGCTTCAGAACTGACCAATGTTCTGCTTGTAGGGCGTAGATCATCAAAATCGCTGGGTGTGGTAGGTCTATGCTAAATGGTGGTGCGGACACCACCGATCGATGAGGGCCTGAAGGGCCTTGGAGCGACGCCCACGGCGTCGAGGCGGCTCCCACCGCGGAGGCCGCACCTGATAGTGGAGCAACTCACTGACTGTCCAGACGTGGTCAGTGATCCCAGCGGCCATCGCGGGGGTCTGCTGGCGACCGTCCAACGTTGGGAGGCTGCCATGCGGCGTGCAGAAGTTGTAGACCGCGCCGAGCAGATACATCCCCTCCGTGAGACCGTGGCCCGGTTGCGGGCCCAACGACGCGTGCGCCGAGCCAGGAACGCGAGCTGTTCACGAAACGTGGCGTTCAGCCGCTCGATGTACGCCGTGTTCAGTACCTGACAGCCTGGCGTACTCCACAGCAGGCTCAGAAACAGACGCGTGCTGCCGTGGACCAAGTGTGCCGCGATGCGCTCAGATTTTCACGTTCCGGCAGCGACCACCGTTTAGCGTACACCTACTCCCTGGGCCAGACCGTCAATAAGCTCCAGCTTGTAGGGCTGGTCGTGGAAGCAGGCGCGGGCCTCCTCGGCCGCCAGCTCGTGGCGCACGAAGGGGTGCTCCTCGGCGATGATGGCGCGCATGCGCTCCTCGACCGCAGCGAGATCGTCTGGGGTGAGGCTACGGGGCAGGTCGAAGTCGTAGTAGAAGCCGTCGGCGATCGGCAGCCCGATGGCGAGCTTCGCGTTGGGGAAGCGCTCGCGCACCGCCTGGGCCATCACGTGGGCGAGGGAGTGGCGGATACGGTAGAGCCACGAGTTTGCGTAGACGTCGGCGTTTCCTGACGGTTGAGCCATTGGGGGCCTCCTCGTTCCCACCGGAGGGGCGGGATGGTGACGGAATGACCGCAATGGTTGGGGCGTGGGGTCCACACGCGGTTCCACCCAACTTCAGCCAGCCCGCGGGCCGGCCCTCATAGCGCCGATGATGGGGCGACCCGGCCCCCCAGACTGGCTCGCAAGCGTTGAGGGGGGCACTCCCAGGGGGTGTTCGGGGCGCGCTGGTGGCGGGGCTCTCAGCCATCGGCCGCCGCTCTCTGGTCACCGCGTTCGCCCGTACTCGTCCTGGTCACCGTGTTCGCTTGCCCATCTTGAGCTGGGCCTTGACCGTGTTGACCGAGACGACGAACTGCTGCGAGATCTCCGCGCTGGTCATGCCCGCTGCGAACAGGCGCAGCACCTCCCGCTCCCGCTCGGTCAGCGCCTCGCGTAAAGCGTTTGCGCGTTCAGGCGTGGGGCGCAGCACCGGAGCGCCCTGGCCCTCCACCGCCCGACCGTGGCCGCCGCCGGTCGGGAAGGCGGCAAGCAGCCGGCGAAGATAGGGCTGGGCAGGGTGGTAATCGCGGCCTGCGTCAGGCGGTAGGCGATCGCCAGTTCCTCTGCGGCGCCCGCCAGCTTCCCCTGCTCGATCAGCACGTTCCCCAGCCAGATGTGCAAGGCACTTGCCGGTGGCAGCTGCCCCCAGCCTTCCTCCGCCACCCCAGGCGAGCGCCGTAGTGGCCGCCGCCAGCGCGTCGCGCAGCCGGCCCTGAAGGTGTCGCAGCTTAATAATCTCGTTCGCACTGAAGATCCCGCTCACCGCGTTGCCTGCCTCGCGGCACACGCGCACGTTCGCAGCGTAGACCTCTATCGCCTCATCGGTCTGTCCCAGCACCATCAGTGCGTAGCCGCGCACCAGACCGTTAGTGCTACGCATCCCGTACGCCTCCGGTGGGAGCAACTGGTCCGCCTCGCGGGCCAGTTCGAGCGCTTCGGGGACACGGCCCTGCTCGATCGCCACCTGGGCTCGCAGGGTCAGCAGTGCGCCCCGCAGAGCCACCGCATCAGTCCCGCTCGCGTCTAGCCCCCGCCTCGGCCGCCTGGAGAAAGGGACTGACCGCGCTCACCCGGCGGTCGTGGACGAGCACCTGGGCCTGGACGAGACACAGCCGCGGGTTGGCAAGGAGCGCCGCGTGGGGCAAGGCGTCGAGCCAGCCCTGGAGCGTGTGGGCCTCGCCGCGGTCAACGAAGCCCGGCCCGTGGACGGCGAGCAGGCGCACGACAAGGTTGGCATCACTTGCGGCGAGGGCGTGGCCGATCTCCTCGGCCACAACACCCTGCCCTGCGAACCAGTGAGCGGCGCGCCGGAGCAACGCCAAGCACCGCATCGCACAGCGGCCCCGACAGCCGGTCGAGCACGGCGGTCTGGAGCAAGAAGGCGCGGATGTGTTCGGGCTGGCGAGCGAGCACCTCCTCGGCCAGGTAGTCGACCACGTGGCGATGGCTGCCGCTGAAGCCGGCGACGAAGCCGCGCACGTCAGCCTGGCCCTGGAGCGAGAGGGCGGCGAGCTGGAGACCAGCGGCCCAGCCCTCGGTGCGGGCCTCAAGGGCCGCAGCCGCCTCGGCGTCGAGGTCGAGCCCCATCGTCTCCCCGAAGAACTGGAGCGCCTCCTCGGGCGTGAAGTGCAGGTCGGCGGCGCGCAGCTCGACGAGCTCGCCGCGGGCGCGCCAGCGAGCCAGCTGCAGCGGCAGGTCGACCCGGTTGGCGAGCACGAGGTGGAGCTGCAGCGGGGCGTAGTCGAGCAGGAAGCCAACACGCTCGTGGATGGCAGGGCTGCTGATGACGTGGAAGTCGTCGAGGACGAGGACGACCTGCGCGAGGCTGGCGGCGGCGGCGTTGAGTAGCTCGACGGTGGCCACCTCGACTGCGGCCGGGGCCGCACGGAATACCGCCAGAGCCCCTTCACCAAGGCCGAGGCGGGCCCACTCCAACGCGGTGCAGACGTAGCTCCAGAATCGCGCCGGGTCGTTGTCGCCGGCGTCCAGCCCAACCCAGGCGACATGTGCCTCGTCCGCGAGCGCCTGGGCGAGGATGGTGCTCTTGCCGAAGCCGGCGGGCGCGGTGATCAGGGTGAACCGCCCGCGTAGACCATGCCGCACGCGCGCGACCCGGCGCGTGCGTGAGACGGCACCAGGACGCGGGAGTGGCCGGTGGAGCTTGGTGGCGAGCAGCGGGGAGGCCAGAACCGGAAGGTACACGCAGTACCTCGCGTAAAGCGAGAGTGCTCGTAGTATAGCATTGCCTGCGCCGACCTCAGCGCTACTGAGCAACGGCGCGCTTGCTACCCGCAGCCGACGGGGCCGCGGGGGCGCGCAGCTCGCGCTCGACGTTGCGCAGCAGCACCGCATTCACGGCCACGATGATCGAGGAGGCCGACATCAGCAGGGCTGCCCACTCCGGCCGCAGCTCGAGCCCGAAGGACGGGTAGAGCACCCCCGCCGCCACCGGGATGGCCAGCACGTTGTAGATCGCCGCCCAGAACAGGTTCTGCTTCATCTTGCGCACCGTCGCCTTCGAGACGGTGAGGGCGTTCAGGATGTCGAGCGGGTCGCTCTTCATCAGCACCACGTCGGCGGTCTCGATCGCCACGTCGGTGCCCGCGCCGATGGCGATCCCGGTGTCGGCCTGGGCCAGGGCCGGCGCGTCGTTCACCCCGTCGCCTACCATAGCCACCCGCTTGCCCTCAGCCTGGAGTGCCTTGACGTGGCCGGCCTTGTCGGCGGGCAGCACCTCAGCGAAGAAGCGCGTAATCCCGAGCTGCTTCGCCACCGCCTCGGCGGTGCGCTGGTTGTCGCCGGTGATCATCACTGGCTCGATGCCCTGCTCCCGCAGGCGGCGGATCGTTTCGGCCGCCGTCGGCTTGACCCGGTCGGCCACGGCAATCAGCCCGGCGGCCTGGTCGTCCACCGCGATGTACATAGGCGTCTTGCCCGCCGAGGCCAGATCGGCCGCACGGGCCTCCAGCGCGGAGGCGTCAATGCCATGATCGCGCATCAGCTTGCTGTTGCCGATCAGCAGCGTGCGCCCGTCCACCGTGGCCCGGATGCCGTGGCCGGCAATTGAGTCGAATGCGCTCGCGTCGGTCAGCGCCAGCCCGCGCTCGCGGGCGCCCTGCACGATGGCCTCGGCCAGGGGGTGCTCGGAGCCGCGCTCGGCGGAGGCGACGAGCCGTAGCAACTCGTGCTCGGAGATGCCACCGCTCGTCACCAGGTCGGTGAGCGCCGGCTTGCCTTCGGTGAGTGTGCCGGTTTTGTCGAGCACGATCGCATTCGTCTGCGAGACACCCTCCAGGGTCGCCGCGTCCTTGATCAGGATATTGTGTCTGGCGGCCACGCCGGTGCCCACCGCGACCGCCGTCGGGGTGGCCAGGCCGAGGGCGTCGGGGCAGGCGATCACCACCGCCGAGATGGCAAAGGTCAGCGCGAGGGCGAGCGGCGCGCCGACGACGAAATACCAGACGATGAACGTCAGCAGGCCAGCGCCGACGGCGAGGATGACCAGGTATTGGGCGGCCTTGTCGGCCAGGCGCTGGCCCGGTGCCTTCGAGCGCTGGGCGCGCTGGACCAGCGCGACGATCTGGGCCACGGTGGTGTCGGCACCGACCCTGGTGGCGCGGAAGCGCAGGCTGCCGCTGCGGTTGATCGCGCCGGCGATCACCGGGTCGTCCGGGCGCCTGGTGACCGGCACGCTCTCTCCGGTAACGAGCGCCTCGTCGATGCTCGACTCGCCCTCGGTCACCACGCCGTCTACCGGCACCCTGTCGCCCGGGCGCAGCACGACGATGTCGTCGATCTGCACCTCGGCGCTGGGGATACTGCGCTCCTGGCCACCGCGGATGACCGTAGCTGTGGGCGGCACGAGGTCGAAGAGCGCGCGGAGGGCGTCCGAAGTACCCCGGCGCGAGCGCATCTCCATCCAGTGGCCAAAGAGCACGAAGGTCACCAGCATCGCCGCAGCCTCAAAGAAGGTCTCCTGGCCCAGCACCATCAGGGCCAGGCTGCCGCCGTAGGCGGCGAGCACGCCGGTGGCGACCAGCACGCTCATATTCAGAGCGCGCCGGCGCAGCGAGTGGTAGGCCCCGGCGATGAACATCCAGCCGGCGTAGAAGACCACCGGGGTGGTCAGCAGGAGCATGATCAGGTCCATGCTCAGGCCGAAGGTGGGCAGGTTCACCCCGAAGATGTTCATGCCCATCGGCGAGTAGAGCACGGTCGGAATGGTAAGCACGAGCGCGATGAAGAACTTGGTGCGCATGTCGCGCTCCATCGCGGCGGCCATCGACGGATCGGACATGTCGTGGCCCATATCGCCGTGGGCGCCGTGGTCCATCGTGGCGCCGCCGTGGGCGCCGTGGTCCATCGCGGCCTGGCCGGCTGGCCGGGCGCCGGCGGCGTGCTGGGCGTGCTGGGCGTGGGCGCCAGTGGCGGGCAACTCGTACTGCATGCGGTCGTGGCGCGTGCCCATGATGATTGGCTGCACATCCACGCCGTGGCGCAGGTTCTGGAACCGGGCCCGGGCGCTAGCCTCACTGTGCTGCGCGTGGTGAGCGTGCCCGTCGGCGCTAGCCTCCTCGCAGGGGCAGCCGGTTGCTTCAATGATGCTCTGAATCGCCGCATCATCGAGCATATCGGCGTGGTAGCCGACGTGGACGACGCTGTTGGGCCAGTCGAGGTGAACGCTGGTGATATGGGGGTTGGCCGTGAGCGCGCGCTCGACCGCGTCGGCGCAGTCGAGGCAGTGCAGGCCGCTCAAGCTCAGCGCAGCGTGGGCTGGGGCCGCAGTATGGGGGGCGTGGGCCATGGGGATCTCCTCTCCTGCGGGTCAGACACATCATTCGTTGGTGCGATACATGCCCGCAGTATGGCACAGGGTGAAATACGGCGAAAGCGCGCTGTGGCCCACCGGTGGCCAGGCCAGATAGCCTACCTGGGCCACCCGGCGGGCTGATCAGGTGTCAGCGATCTTGTACTTCTCCAGTCGATAGAGCAGCGTATGGCGGGTCAGGCCGAGCAGTTCGGCAGCGCGGGTCTTGTTGCCCCCGGCGCGGGCGAGCGCCTGGCGGATGAGCGCGATCTCCAACTCCACCAGGGACAGGCCCTCGGGCGGGAGGCGCACAGGCGCGTTCGGTAGCGGCGCTGAGCGCACCCGCTCAGGCAGGTGCTGCACCTCGATCGGTCCCGCACCGGCCAGCTTGTCGGCCCGCTCGATCGCGGCGCGCAGCTCGCCCAGATTGCCCGGCCAGTCGTAGGCGTGCAGTAGCTCGGCTGCGGCCGGGGCGATTGCCCGGTTGGGCAGCCAGGCGGCAACGAAGGGCAGCAGGTCGTCGAGGTGAGCGCGTAGCGGCGGTACCTCGACCACGACATAGCGCTGGGGTAGCGCTGGAGCGGCCGCCCACTCGTCGGCGGTGCCGGTGAGCAGGAGCAGGGGGCCGACACCGCTTGCGCTGCGGTGTTCGAGCAGGCGTACCAGCGCATCGGCGCCTGAGCGGCTCAGCCTGCCGATGTGGCGCAGCAGCAGCACCCCGCTGCCCGCCGCGCGCCAGTAGCCCGCCGCGCGCCCATCGCCGTCCAGCATGGTGCTCTGCTCGGCCGCCGGCAGCACCCCCAGATCGCAAACGACGAGCGGCGCGGTGCTCCGGGGCGATGCCAGGTGCGCGGCCCGCCCAACGCTTGCGCGGCCGCTGCCCGGCTCACCAATGAGTCGCACATCCAGGCCCTGGGCCAGGGCATCTGCGCACGCCGTGATTGCCGCACGCCAGGCCGGGTCGCTGCCTGGGGTTGGTGGCGGCGCCCCGCCTTTCAGGCGCGCAATCTCCGCCTGGAGGTGCTGACGCTCCAGGGCCCGGCTTAGCTTGAACAGCACCTCTTCGACGTCGAAGGGTTTGCGCAGGTAGTCTGCCGCGCCGCTCTGCAGCGCCTCGACGGCAGTGGCCACCGTGCCGAAGGCGGTCAGGATCAGCACCACCACCTTGGGCCAGCGGGTGCGGATCTGCCGCAGGGTTGCCAGCCCGTCCATACCCTTCATCTTCAAGTCGAGGATGGCCACATCGATCGGTGTCTTGACCAGCGTGGCCAGCGCCTCCTCGCCAGAGCTGGCGGTGTGGGTGTCATAACCGGCGTTGCCGAGCGCCTCCTGAAGCACCCAGCGCATGTTCGGCTCGTCATCGATGATCAGCACCTGCGCCATGGGCAAGCTCCTGGGGAATAGTGATGCTGACGCGCGTCCCCTGACCCAGGGCACTTTCAAAGCGCAGCTTCCCGCCGTGCTCCTGTACCACGGCGGCCACCAGAGCCAGGCCCAGGCCAGTGCCCTCGGGACGAGTGGTGAAGAAGGGGTCGCAGGCCCGCTCCTGCTCCTCGGGCGACATGCCACGCCCTGTGTCGGCCACGGAAAGCGTCGCAGTCGCTCCATCAGAAGCACCGACAAGGCGCACCACACCCCCAGTCGAGCTTGCCTGCACCGCGTTCAGCAGCAAGTTCAAGAGCGCCTGGCGAAGCTGCTCCTCGTCTGCCACAATCGTCGTGCCGGTCACAGCTTCACACACCACGCTGACCCCCTGATGAAGCGCGTAGGGCCGCACCTGCTGCGCGGCGGCGTCAAGCAAGCCTGCCAGGTCGAGCGGCGTGGGCAGGGGCGGTCGCGGGCGGGCGTACTCCAGCAGGTCGCTGATCAGCCGCTCGATCCGGTCGGATTCGCTGGTGAGCACCTGGGTGTACTGACGCAGCGACGCGTTCTCGCCGGCCAGGCCGGCAAGGAGTTGGGCGGTAGCGCGAACGATGGCGAGCGGGTTGCGCACCTCGTGGGCGACCCCGGCGGCGAGCTGGCCGACCGAGGCCAGGCGGTCAACCCGGCGCAACTGGGCCTCCAGGGCGCGGCGGTCGGTCAGGTCCTCGATCACCAGGACGCGGCTGTCATCCGACGCGGCGGGGGCGTCGAGCGATGAGACGTAGAGGCCGAGCGGGCGCTGGCCCTGCTCGAAGGAGTGGTAGCCGAGGGCCAGGGGACGGGCCAGGGCCTCGGGCGGCAGAGCTGGGAGCAGGGTGTGCGCCGCTCGGTTCTGGGGCGTAGGCGGGCTCCACCCGCTGGTGGTCGCCACGCCGAGGGGCAAACTTTGCAGCACCGCGTCGATGTAGCTGCGCAGCCCCTCCGCGCGGCGGCGCTGCGCCCGCTCGCGGTCGGCGAGGAAGCCGACTAGTCCGCCGACGAGCAGGAAGACTGGCAACTCGAGCAGGTTGTCGGCCGTGCCACCGGACAGGGTCTCGCCCATGCCAAGCACGTGCGGCAGGTAGAGCAGCGTGACAACCACGCTCACTGCGAGGCCGCCGCGCAAGCCGAATGCGACGGCGGCCCCGGCGATCGGCAGGTAGTAGAGGCTGCGGTAGACGGTGTGGTACTCCAGCAGGTGCGCGCCGGTCAGATAGTGCAGTACGGTGACGGCAAGAATGACGACCGCGACGAGCGCCAGCACAACTGCCTGGCTACGCGGGAGCCGGAAGACCGGCGTGGCACGAGCGACATCCATCGCGACACTCCTGACGAGCGGCGCGGGCGCTTGCTACGGCGCGGCCGCCCTGCTACTGCTCAATCCCATACCACTCGCTGAGCCACTGGCGCATCTGGGCGATCTCGGCCTCCTGGGCGCTGATGATCGCCTGCGCCAGGTCTTTGAGCTCCTGATGCTCAGCGTTCTGCAGCGCGTCCCGGGCCATGGCGATCGCGCTCTCGTGGTGCGGGATCATGGCCTGGATAAAGCGCTGGTCGAAGGGAGCATCGCCGGCTGGTACCTCGGTCGGCCCCATATCCATCACCATGCCGCCGGTCTCGGCGAGATCGGGGTACCAGGCGGTACGCCACTCTTTCATCTGGCCAATCTCGGCCTCCTGGGCCATGAGGATGGCGTTCGCCAGATCCTTGACCTCCTGCCGCTCGCCCTGCTCCAGCGCCTGGTTGGCCATGAAGATCGCGCCCTCATGATGCACGATCATGCTGTCGATAAAGACAGCGTCGTAGGGCTGGCCCTCAGCGGGGATCACGCCGTGATCCATACCTCCCATCCCGCCATGATCCATTTCAGCTATCGCCTCAGCCGTTGGCTCGGTCGACATTTGTGTCGCCGGACTGCCACAACCGGCCAGGAGCGCAAGCAATAGAAGAGCGGAGCAAACAATTCCAGTATGCCTCGGACCCATGGATGCGTCCTTCCTGTCGACTCTGCGTTCACTCATTCCCTGTATTGGACTACCTGGAAGAGGTTAGCACGGAGGTGGGAGCCGGTCAAAATGTCGCGGACATGCGCCTAAAATCAGGCGACAACTGCCGCAAATCACACGAAAGTGTGTGATTACGCACGCCTCGCTTATCCACTACCTTTGCACTTTTAACCACCGCTATGCCGCAAGCTGGCGGACAATGGCGGCAAAGGCTTTCTGATGCTGAAACTACTGGCGCAGCCAGTTGAGCAGATGGGGTCGTCAAACAGCACCTCGATGTCCAAGTGCACGGCCAGATGGTGGATCAGGGCATCGCGGGCTTGAGTAGGAGAAGTTCGTGCTTGAGGCCGTCAGAGCGCTCACGGGCGGTACGTGGCTGCGTGAACTGCGCCGGTAGCGGCCGGGCCAGCACTGACCACGTGACCGTCGCGCAGCTCAAGATGGTAGCTGGCCACAGCCACAACCGCCGGATCGTGGGTGGCGAGCAGGATGGTCACCCCGGCGGCACTGAGGGAGCGCAGCAGCCCGAGGACGCGGCGGCCAGTGGCGGGGTCGAGGTCGCCGGTCGGTTCGTCGGCGACGATCAGCTCGGGGCCGGGGGCGAGGGCGCGGGCGATCGCCACACGCTGTTGCTGGCCGCCGCTCAGCTCGTAGACGCGGTGATGCGCCCACGGCCAGAGCCCCATTGCCTCCAGGCAGGCCCGGATGCGGCCTGCCCATTCGCTGCGGGGCACACCGTCCGCCAGCCGCAGGCCCAGTTCGACGTTCTCGTAGGCCGAGGAGGAGGGCAACAGGGCAAAGCTCTGGAACACCAGGCCGAGGCGTCGGCGCAGGGTCGCGCGGGCCTCCTCATCCAGCGCACTGAGGTCGGCGCCGAGGACGTTGACGCTTCCGGCCGTCGGGCTGTCGAGCGCGGCCACGAGGTTGAGCAGCGTGGTTTTGCCGCTGCCGCTAGGCCCGGTGAGCGCCACGAGTGCGCCGTGGGGCACGTCCAGGCTCACGCCGCCAAGGGCGAGCACGCGCCCGCCCGGCCCGTCAAAGCTGCGCTCCACGTCCTGTAGCGTGATCGCCGGTCGATCCGGCAGCGCCCGCCCCGGAAGATCCGGGTAGAGGGTAGTCACGAGATCGGTGGGCACTTCAAGCGCCTGGGGCTGGGGGTCGTGGGCGAGAGGCGGCAGGTTGCCAGGTGTTTGCGGCACCTCGGCGAGCGGGGGCGCGTCGCAGGGGATGATCCGCAGGGCGTTACCCGCCAGCTCTACCTGGGCACGACGCCAGAGGCCGGCCCGCGCCCGCAACTCGGCGGGCAGTTGGAGGCGGCCGGCGGAGTCGATCACCGTGAGCTCGCCGTGAGCGCCGGCTGTGCCGGCGCCATGCGCGACTTCCAGCGGGCTTGCCGCCTGGTTGCGTCGCTCACCGCTGACCCGACCGTCACGGATGGCCACCACCCGGTCGGCCTCGGCTGCCACCCGGTCGTCGTGGGTGACAACGATCACGGTCAGGCCGAAGCGTGCGCCCAACTCGCGCAGCAGATCGAGGATGGAGCGGGCGGTGGGCCAGTCCACCTCGCCGGTGGGCTCGTCACCGAGCAGGATGCGCGGGCGGGCGGCGAGGGCCGCAGCGATGGCCACCCGCTGCTGCTGGCCACCCGAGAGCTGGGCGAGGGAGCGCCCGGCGTGCTCGGCCATCCCGACGGCCTCCAGCATCTCGTCGGCCCACGCCCGTCCAGCGTGGCGCGGACGCCCGTCGAGCGCCAGCAGCAGCTCCACGTTCTCGCGGGCGCTGAGGGCCGGCAGCAAGTTCCGGGCTGTCTGCTGCCACACAAAGCCAACCTGACGGCGCCGGTATGCGGTGAGCTGTGAGGGGCTCATGGCAAGCAGATCGGCTCCGTCGACGCGCAGCCGGCCCGCGCTCGGGCGGTCGAGGCCGCCGATGGCGCTGAGCAGGGTGGACTTGCCGGAGCCGGACGGGCCGACAAGGGCGACGAACTCGCCCCAGGCGACTTCTAGATCGAGCCCCTGGAGCGCCACGACTTCAACTCCGGCGACCTTATAGATCTTGTACAGGCCCTCGGCCTGGATCAGCGGTGTTGCGTTCACCATATCCTCAATCAGATCACGACCGCTAGTTGCGGTCGCCCCTTCATGCTCCCAGAGCGAGAGAAGGGGGAGACGAACAACCAGCGCACCGAGCCACGTCTGGCTCCCATCTTCCTCTTCGGGAGCGGGGTTGGAGTAAGGACATACCGAGCGACTGCTGTGGTACCAGGTTAGTTGCTGTCGCCCATCTTGACGATGGCGAAGAGACGGGCTCGGCGCAGAGCTGTGCCGAGCCCGCCGAGGGCCAGGATCACAGCGGCGGCGAGGCTGATCGCGGCGATGCCGATCGGGGCCCAGGCCACGCGCGGCTCGCCGGGCGGTGTACCCGGGTGCGGGCCGACGCCGACCTGGAGCATGGGGACCACCAGCAGTGCGCCGAGTAGGCCGATCGCGACCCCGACGATCAGGCCGGCCGCGACGATAATCACCTGCTCTATGCCGAGGACAGCGGTCGCGGAGCGGCTGGGCATGCCCATCGCTCGCAACACACCCAGTTCGACCAGGCGCCGCCGGGCAGTGATGGCCGTCGCCGCGAGAAAGCCCAGGGCGGTAAGCGACCCTGACCCGACGAATCCGATCGAGAGTAGGCCGAAGAGCCCCTGACGCTGGGGCCGGGCCTGCTCGGCCCGTAGCAGCGTCTCGACGTCGCGCACCTCCACTAGATCGACGCCCAGCGCGCGAACCCCGGCGGCGATGGCGGCGACGTCGGCGCCCGGTGCATAATCGATCCAGACATCGTAGGGGTACTGGCCGCCCATCTGGTCGAAAAGGTAGTCCAGGTTGGTGAGCACCAGGGGACCCTCCTGGGGATAGAAGCCAGGGAAAAGCGCCACCACACCTACAACGATCATGTCGATATCGCGGCGATCGCCGAACAGCTCCGCGCTCACCGTGATGCGGTCGCCGATCCGCACTCCGCGCTCAAGCAGTTCCGGCCCGACCAGGGCGCCGGCGGGCTGAGTTGCGAGGCGGTTCATCAGCTCGCCGAGCGAGGTACCCCCGGCCCAGGCCGGATTGAAGCCCCGCAGCACCTGCGGCATGGTGTGTCGATCCACGCCGACGAGTTGAGCCGTAGTGCCGGCAATGCGGCCGGTGTAGCGCCCCACCCGCGAGGCCGCCGTGATCCCCGGCACGTCGAGGTGTTCTTCCACCGGCAAGAAGAGAAAGCGTGGTTCCTCCTCGATGTCGTGGCGCTCGGGGCGCCCATCAGGGCCGACCGTCTCGGTGCTCTCCCCGGTCTCGATCAGCTGGGCGGCCGCACCGACGTTGTAGGTTACCCCGCGGATCATGGCGTCGTCGAGGGCGGTGGCGGCGGCCGCGCTAAAGATCGCGAGGCTCAGGGTCAGGATCAACAGGAGCAACGGTCCGCGGTAGTCGCCCGGCTGGCGGGCGAGGGTGCGCAGTGCGACAACGAGCGCGGTGCTCTCGCGGCGGGCGGCCGCTCGTACCGTCAGCTCCAGCAGTGGCGGCAGCAGCCGCAGGAAGATCAGTCCCAGGCTGAGGCTGAGTAGCGCCGGCACGAGCACCAGCAGCGGGTTGGCCGTGAGGTCGCGCCCGGCTCCCGCGCCCAGCAGCGGCCCACCGCCCGCGTGGAGTTGGTAGACGCCGTACAGCGGCAGCGGCAGCAGGAGCAGGTCGAGCCAGCGGCGCTGCCAGAAGGCGGGGGCCTCGGGGCGGGCCGCGGCCTGCTGCACGTCGGTGAGTGTGCGCCGCGTGGCACTCAGAGCGGGCAGGAGCACGGCGAGCAGCGCGGCGGCCACGGCTGCGGCGCCGACGGTGAGGTGGGTTGGGGTGAGCACCAGGCGCAGCTCGGGCAGAGCCGGGTCGAGGCGCAGGAACGAGCTGGTGCGGGACATCAGGACCGCGAAGGCCAGGCCCAGCGGCGCACCCAAGGCCAGGGCGGCCGTGCCGAGAGTCAGCCACTCCAGCGCCACCAGGCCGAGGATCTGGCTGTCGCGGACGCCCCTGGTTTTGAGCAAGGCGATCTCAGGGGCCTGGCGCCGGAGCATCAGGCCGCCGACCATGGCCACAAAGGAGAGCACGAGCGCGGCGATCGGCGCGCCGAAGACGACCAACTGGGCGGTCAGGGCGGCGCTGTCCCGCTGGTACTGGCCGAGCGCGCCCGCCGGACTCTGCTCCAGTCGCGTCCCGGGCAGCGCTCCGGCCACGGCGGAACCGAGGGCGTCGATCCGCCTCACGAGCGCGCCCGCTGTTGCAGCGTTCAGGCCGGCGCCGTCAAGGCGCGCAAACCAGAGCGCCTGGTCCACCTCGCCTGTCAGGGTGGCAGCGAGGGGGCCGGCAAAGTCGGCCTCGGCGAGCAGCAAGACCTGGTCGAGAGCCTCGGGCGGGTAGAACCAGGTTGGGTCGTCGGGGCTGAGCGGCTCCCAGAGCCCCGCAATGCGCACGGGCACGCCTACGGAACGCCCACTGGAGCGGCCAATCGCCGTCAACTCGTCGCCGACATTGAGGCCGACACGGTTCGCCAGGGCGCGGGCGATGAGCACCTCCAACGGGTCGCCCGGCGATACGGCGGGCTGTGGCATCGACCCATCCACCACGCGGATCTGGTCGTCCATGCCTGCCACAAAGCCGAGCGAGCCGTCAATCAGGTGGGCGCCGTATCCGCTTGCGGTCAGGGGCATGGCGGCGGTGCGGACGTGGCGGGCTACGCGTTCCACCGGCAGGCCCACGTGTTCCAGGGCCTCACCGACCAGACCATCAGCGGGGGCGACCCGTTCCCAGTCCAGCGGTTTGCCCCAGGAGCCGAGATAACGGATGAGCAGGGCGAAGGCGGGGCGCCCGCTGCGCTGCTCTTGCCGCTCCAGCGCCTCGCGGAGCAGGCGCAGCCCGGCCGCCTCGGCGTAGACGGGGATGGCCACGGCCAGAGCGACGGCCATGGTAAGGGCAGCCAGGGCGCACCAGGCCAGCCAGCCGCTTGTCCGCAGGCGACGTATGGCGATCGACAGCAGAGTCAGCGTGCTGCTCATGGCCCGACCACTACGTCGCCCTCGTCGACGCCCTCCAGGATCTCGACCCGCTCGACACTCTCGATGCCGGTGCGAACCACAACACGGCGCTCGCGGTCGCCCTCGCGAACCACAATGAAGCGGCGGCCCTCGAAGGAGCGGATCGCCTCGGGCGGCAGCCAGAGCACATCCTCGCGGCGTTCGAGCACGACGCTGATCCTGACGAGGGCGCCAGACTCCAGGCCGCGCGCGGCGTCGCCGAGATCGAAGCGCGTAGTGCGGTCTTGCTCAGCCACAGCGCCGCTGCCGCCGGAGCCGTAGGGCGCGGGGAGGCGGCGCACATTCGCGGGCAGCGCCAGGTCGGGGCGGGCGACAAGGCGGGCCTCGGCGGGCTGGCCCTCGGCAAGCTCCCGCATCTGCTCTGCCGTCAACTCGGCGGCCAGCTCCAGGCGTGAGGGATCGGCCAGCTCCACTACGGGCTCGTAGGGCTCCACGCTATCGCCGACGCCGACGCCGACAGCGACAATGGTTCCGTCGCGCGGGGCGATGACGCGACCCTCGTCTACGCTGCGGCGGGCGCGCTCCAGGTCCAGTTGGGCCTCCTCCAGGGCCCGTAGCTCCGTATCGAGGGCGTCCTGCTCGGCGGCCTCCAGGCCGAGACGAGCGCGGGCGAGGGCCGTCTCGGCGTCGGCGACGCTAGCGCGGCGGGCCTGCTCCAGCTCCAGGCGCGCGTCCTCCACGCGCCGGCGGGCCTGGGTCAGCGCCTCGCTGCCCTGACCGGTCCGTAGCAGCTCCAGGGCGCGCTCGGCCTCGGCCACAGAGCGGGCGGCCTCGTCCTGGGCGCGGGCCTCGGCCTCGTTGGCGAGGATCACCGCCCGCTCGGCAAGGGGCAGTTCGCGCTCGGCGGCGCGGAGCTTGCGCTCGGCCTCCTCGAAGGTGCGCTGAAAGGCGACCCGCTCTTGGTCGTCGAGCCGGCGGTGGCGCTCGGCGCCCGTGGCCGGGTCGGTCACCTTCTCGCGGGGGTGCGTGCCGTACTTTTGAACCCAGTCGTAATCCCAGAAGGCGTCGGAGTAGACCTGCTGGGCAGCGGCGACGGCCTCGCTAGCGGCGATCAGCTCATTCTGGGCCCGGGTCTTGGCCTCCGAGGCCTCGTCGGTGGCGATCTTCGCCGCGTCGCGGGCCTCCTGAAGGTCGCGCTCGGCCTGCGCGATCAGGCTCTCGGGGCCGTCGGCGGTGAGCCGGGCCAGGTCCTCCTCGGCCCGACGCAGGGCCAACTCAGCCTCGGCGATGCGGGCGGCCCGCTCGGCGCGGCCGTTCTCCAGGTTCCGTCCGGCCTCGCTCAGGTCGAGGCGGGCCTGGGCCACCGCACGCTCGCGGCGCTGCCGGGCCAACTCCAGATCGCGCTCGGCCTGGGCCACGCGGACCTCGGCCTGCGCCAGTTCCTCCAGGGCCTCGTCGTGGACAATTTCGGCCAGGATATCGCCGGCCTGCACGGTGTCGCCGCGGCGCACGTTCACGGCGGCCACCCGGCCTGCGGCGCGGAAGCTCAGGCGCTCCAGGTCCACCGGAATGACTCGGCCGGTGACTTCGAGCAAGCGCTCGACGGAGCCGCGCTGGACGGTATATGTCGGTCGCTCCAGGGCCGGCGCCGGCGGCATGGGCGTGGGCGTCGGCGCCTGCTGGGCCGCAGCGGGAGTGCCGCACGCAGCAAGCAGCAGCAGGAGCGGGAGCAAGGTGGAGGGAAGCAGAGGTTTCATCAACGGGCTCTCGATCTGTCGCCCCGCAGATAGGCGCGGGGCGATGCGTACGTACGGCGCCTGGCGCAGAAACAGGCGACCGTGCGGCCATCCTGGAAGAACGAGCCGCTGCAGCAAGCCATAGCTGCTCCGACGTTCCGCTGCTGCATTCCATGTCAGCGCGGTCCGAGGCCCTCGTACTCAGGGTCGACCTTGGCGGCGCAGCTCGGCGGGTCCTGGGCGTCGGCGGCGCAGGCGAGGTACTGCTCGGTGAGCGTCTCGGCCCTGGCCAACTCCTGCTCCAGGTCGCCACCCTGGAGGGCGTTATCGACGGCCCGCATCAGCCAGAAGAGATCCACGCCGTCGTAGGGGTCCTGCGTACTCTCGGGGCGAGCAAGGGCCTCGGCGTAGACGGCGTAGACCTCGGCGGCGCCGGGGCGGGCCTGCTGGAGGAAGGCCGGGGAGGTGGCGACGGAGGCGCGGGCGGGGAAGCGCTCGCCCAGCCCCTCGGCCTGCTCGCTGAGAAACTTCAGCCACTCCCAGCACGCCTCAGGGTTCCGGCTTGTGGCGGAGATCTGCATGGCCGTGGTGCGGAAGTCGGCGGAGCTGAGGCCGCGCTCGCCGAGGGCCGGCGGGGCGACGGCAAGATCGGGCTGTTCGGACTGCCCCGCGCCGACGACGATCATGATCTGCCCGTTGTTGAAACCATTTGTAAACCACATCCCTACCCGCCCCTCGCGGCCAAGGGCCTCCACCACGCTGTCCGCGAAGGTGCCGGCGGTGTAGCCCTGGAGCCGGGTGTGGGGCGAGTACTCGCGCAGCAGTTCGATGTAGTCGCCGATCGCCTGCACAACCTGCTCGTCCGTAAAACGCGGTCTGCCGTCGGCGATCGGCGAGGCGTCCTGCCAGTCCAGAAAGGCCAGCAGATCATCGGTGTGAGAGCCGGTCACGCCGTAGCCGTAGCGCTGGTCGGGGCCGGAGGCATCGGTGAGGCGGCGGGCGGCCTCCAGCAACTCGGCAAGACTCCAGTCGGCGCGGGGGGCCTCCAGGCCGGCGGCCGCGAAGGCGCCTCGGTTGTAGTTCAACGAGCGGAGTTGCACACTGTAGGGCAGCCCGTAGAGCGCCGCGCCGTCCCGGTATGGGGCGAGGAGCCCGGCCGGGTAGTCGTCGGCGTCGAAGCCGGCATCGCCGTCGATCAAGGGCTGCAGGTCGAGCAGGGCCTCGCGCTCGCGGGGGTTGGGGGCCGTCGGCCAGACGAGACAGTCGTAGCGCTCGGCGAGGCTCGTCAGGGAGAAGGTGGAGTCGAAGGTGGGCGGCTCGACGGTGACGTAGATACCGCGGCCCTCGGCGTTGAAGCGCGCGGCCAACTCCCGCAGGGCGGGCAGTTCGGCGCCGAAGGCGCCGAAACTGATCGCCGTCGCGCCGGCGGGGACGACTACGGGGTCGGGGAGCTGCACCTGCAACGGCCCGGCGGTGGGAGTCGGAGCGGCGACCTGCTCGGCAAGCTGCCGGGCCAGGTTTGCGCCATGCTCGGCGAGGGCCTGCTCGACCGGCGTACCGGCGGCGACAGAACTCAGGGCGCCGCCCAGGTTGCCGCGCACGAGCGTGGCGCCTGCGGGTGGGAGCGCGTCGGCACCGTCGAGCGTGACCTCGATCGCAGCGGCCCGCTCCGACGAGAGCCCCTCCCAGAAGCCTGTAGCCTCGGCTAGCGAACGGCGGGCAGGGACATCCACGCCGAGGCCGAAGATAACCATGCCGTTCTGGGCCGTGGGCTGCTCGCGGCTGAGGTAGCTCAGCCAGCGCCAGGCCGCCTCGGGGTTCGCGCTGCCCACGCTCAGCATGTAGCCACGGCTGGCGATGACGGCGTCTCGGGGCAGTGGTGGGAGGGCGATGTCGCCTACGGCGAAGGCGGGCCGCTCTGCCATCGGGCCGCCGAGCAGCAGGTCGCCGCCCAGCCACATCGCCACGCGGCCCTCGCGGACGTGGGCGCCGATCTGCTCCATCGAGACCGGGCTGTCTCGCTGCGGACTCCGGTAGAGCACGCCGCGCTCCAGCAGATCCGCCACCCGCTCCAGCGCCGCAGCCACCTCAGGCCGGTCGAGGACGTAGCTGCCATCAGCGGCGGGGGCCAGGGGCACGCCGGCCTCAACCAGTAGGCCCTGGAGCACCACGCGACCGTCCTGGCCATCGTCGAGGCCGTGGACGAGCACCTCGTCGCCCCGGCGCTGCGTGAGCTGCTCGGCGGCGGCGAGGACCTGCTCCCAACTCATGCGACCGGTGGGCGCGGGCATGCCAGCGGCCTCCCAGAGATCACTGTTGTAGCTCAGCGTCTGGACGCTGAGGTGCGTGGGCAGCGTGTAGATGGGACCGTCGGCCGGCAGGGCGCCGGGTTGGAAATCGTCGCGGTCGAAGCCGCCGTCGGCGTCGATCAGCGGGCGCAGGTCGGCTATCGCGCCCGACGCCGCCGCCTCAGGCCCGGCGAGCATCGAGGTGAAGGTATCGGCGGACGAGGCGGCGTAACGGGCGAGATCGGTAGCGTCGCCGCCGTCCAGATTGGGCTCCAGGGGCACAAAGACCACCTGGAGGTCGGGGTTGGCGATGTTGAAGGCTTCGATCATCGGCTCGTACATCGGCCGTTCGAACTCCAGAGCGGCGAAACCGATCCGGGTTGCTCCCGCAGCCGGCGGCGAGCCCGACGGCGCGGCGGGAGCGGGCGACTGCAGCGCGCAAGCGCTCAACGACATCGCCAGGGCGCAGAGGATTATGGTAACGGTGCGCACCATGGGCGCTCTCCTTTCATACTCGAGCTGGCGGGGTTCGGCCCCGGGCAGTGGTGAGCATAGCTGAGCGGCTGTAAAGAACTGATGAAGCTCCTATCAGATAGTTATGAAGTTCGATCCCCGTGAGGGACCTGGCTGTTACAATCGGGAACAACCGCATCGCCGCAGCGTTATGAGCTGCGACAACGCAGGAATGGCGACCATTCATCACGGATCACCGCTATGGCCCTTACCGCACTGGTTGTGGACGACGACCCGAAGACGGTCGAGCTGATCACGCTCTATATGGAGCGCGAGGGCTTCACCGTCGTGAGCGCCTACGACGGCCGTCGGGCTCTCGACCTCGCCCGTCAGCGACACCCCGACCTGATCGTGCTTGACCTGATGTTGCCCCACGTCGACGGGCTCGACATCACGCGCATCATCCGCAGCGAGTCCCGGGTGCCCGTGATCATGCTCACGGCCCGCACCACCGAGCACGATATGCTGCTCGGACTCGACCTCGGCGCCGACGACTATGTGACCAAGCCGTTCAGCCCGCGCGAGTTGATGGCTCGGGTGCGGGCGGTGATGCGCCGCGCCCGGGCCGCCTACGAGTCCGCCCCGGCGATCGTGCGTTACCGCGAGCTCGTGATCAGCTTTGCGAGCCGCGAGGTGCGCCGCCACGGGGAGTTGGTGCGCCTGACGCCGAAGGAGTACGGCCTGCTGGAGCTGATGGCCCGCTCGCCCGGGCGGGCTTTCGCCCGCGCTGAGCTGCTCCGACACGTTTTCGGTGCGGACTATGAAGGTCTCGACCGCACCGTCGATGTCCATGTGATGAACCTGCGCCGCAAGATCGAGCCTGACCCGGCAAACCCCTGCTACGTACTCACGGTCTACGGCTACGGCTACAAGTTCGGCGCGGAGAGCGAGAGTCCGGCGGGAGGGACAGCGCTGTGAGCAACATCCTTATGCTCCACTCACTGCGCTTGCGCCTGCTGCTGACCATGATCGCCCTGGTGGCGCTCACGGCGGGCGCTGTGGCGGTTCTGGCGTGGCGGATTACTGTCTCGGAGTTCGAGCGCTACCTTGCGCTGGAGAGCGAGCGCAGTCGTCGTGTCGGCGAGTTGTTCACGGCGGCGAGCGAGTTGCCCAGGCTCGATCAGGCCGGGCGGGAGGCGGTGATCCGCGCGATGAGCGAACAGTCCGGCTACAGGGTGGTGCTCGCGGAGACCACCGGCACGATCCTGATCGACTCAGCCGGCCTCGCCCTGGGGTGGAACGCCCGCGACCTCGACCCGTCCGAGGTGCTGATCGTCCGGCTCGACCCGGTCCCGGCGGGGAGCTCCCTTAGTACCCCGGGAGCCGACGTCGAGGTCGTCCTGGGAACGCCGCCAGAGCTGAGCGCGCCGCCGATCCTCGGCCCAACAGCGGTCCCGGTTCAGGGTTCCGCTGTGCAGGCGTCGCAGCCGGGCGCTTTCGTGGTCTACTCCACGCTGCCGTTCTCGGACACGGCGGCGAGCGAGGCCGCCTCCATGGTGCAGCTGGCGGGTTCTCCAGTGAACATCCAGTGGTCGCAATTCGCCGGCCCCGACCCGATCCAGGCCAGCTTCGTCAGTGGGGTCAACCGCTCGCTGGGGCTAGCCGTGGTGGTGGCGGGGCTGGCGGCGCTGGTGCTGACGGCGGTGCTTTCACGGGGGATCATCGGCCCACTTGAGGAGTTGCGCGCCGTGGCTACGCGCATGGCGACGGGCGATTTGAGCGGCCGGGTGAGCGTGCGCTCGCGGGACGAGATCGGCGCACTGGGTCGGGCTTTCAACAGCATGGCCGATGCCCTGGAGCGCGCCGAGCAGCTGCGCCGGACCATGGTGAGCGACGTTGCCCATGAGCTGCGGACACCACTGACGAATATGCGGGGCTACCTGGAGGCGATCAGCGATGGCGTCGTCAGTCCGACGCCCCGCACGATCAACTCGCTCCACGAGGAGGCCATGCTGCTCAATCGCCTTGTGGACGACCTGCAGGACCTGGCGCTAGCCGACGCGGGGCAACTGCGGCTCCGGTACTGCCCGACCGACATGGGCGTGCTCGCCGAGCAGGCGGTGGCCGTGTTTCGGCCCCGTATGGAGGCGAAGGGCGTGACCTGCGTGCTACGGCTCCCTGAGGCACTTCCGCTTGCCGAGCTCGACGCCGAGCGGGTGGGCCAGGTACTGCGGAACCTGCTCAACAACGCCCTGACCCACACGCCTGCCGGGGGCTCGGTGACGGTGGAGGTGCGGGAGCGGGACGAGGACGCCGGGCCGGCGCTGGAGCTGAGCGTGGAGGATACGGGTGCGGGGATCGCGCCGGAGGATCTGCCGCTGATCTTCGAGCGCTTCTACCGGGCGGATCGCTCGCGGAATCGCGCTACCGGCGGCGCCGGGCTCGGCCTGACGATCGTTCGGCGCCTGGTCGAGGCCCATGGTGGCGAGGTCACGGTGAGCAGCACGCTCGGCGTCGGCTCGCGCTTCACGTTTACCGTGCCAACAGCTCGGGTTGGCGATCAAAGTCCGGCAGCACCTGTCGGGCACGTGCGATGAAAAGTGGTCTCACTGATGCCGTGCTCGCGACAGATGGCGCTGATTGACGCCTCGGGCCGCTCGGCCTGCTCCAGGATCGTGACGATCTGCTCGGCTGAGAAGTGACGGGTCTTCACGTGGTCCTCCTGGGGAGGACTCTACCATAGCAACTGGCCCAGATTCCTGGGGGCATCTCGCGACGACGTGGCCCCCGAGCCCGAGGCCGCCGCTGAGGAGCCGGCGGCAGAGCCCGCGACCGCAGCCGAGTTCGTCGACGCGCCGGCCCCGAAGCCCCTGGTTTGGATGGCTGTCGCTCAGCGACGAAGGGTCGTGGCCCGGCGCTGCTGCTCGTTCCCTTCACGGTAGCATGTATTCCGAAGCGCCCAGAGCACCATGCCGAGCTGAAGCGTCACTGGCATAGCACGCAGTGCCATGTCAGCGGTGACAAGCTGTGCAACCAGCTCCGGGGTCGGCCCGGAAAGCGCGAGCTGGCTTTGGAGTGGGATGAAGTAGGCGGGTGTCGCGACCCAGGGCACGAGGGCTAGCAATGCTCCGACCCAGAGAAACCATCGTGGCATCGCGGGCAGGCCCCGTCGGGCGAGGAGTATGGCGACAATCAGATTGGGAATGCCCAGCAGCGCTGCCAATGGCACGAAGTGTCTTTCATGCGCCGCCTGGTAGGCCGGAAAGGCATCTACCGGCACGAGCGGCCAGAGCCGGTACAGCGCGATGTTGACCGTCCAGGCGCAGCCAACCGAAGCTGCCGACAGCGTCAGGGCGACGATCGGCAGGGTGGTTCGTTTCATCGGTCGTTCCTCTCAACACGTAGGACACGTCTATCGAGTGTAGGTGCTCACGGGGGGCTCGTGTGCTGGATCGGGCGCAGGCCAGGAATCCGCTCCGGTGCCCGGGCGAAGCAGCGTCATCAAGTCGTCGAACCAGGGAAAGCCGCAGCGATGACCACTCTGGATCTGCTCGACCTCGCCGCACCAGCGGTCGTGCCCATCGACATCGGGCTCAAGCCAGAGCCGCACGAGAAACGAACGATAGCTGCGTGGCTGTTCCATGCGCAGGACCCCTACAGCCGAGCGTGCCGCACGCCAAGGTGGCGTGCTCGGGGCGGGGCTGCCAGGCGATCGGGCGGGGCCAGAAGCGAGCGGCATGTTCGGTGGGCACTTCGGACGCAGGTGGCGTAATGGAATCCGCTCGAACGATGAGCGGACTCAGGAGCGCCACTGCCCGCAGGGCGGATAGTCACGTGCTGTGTCGCATCAGGCTGTTCCTCGTCGCATTAAGACGGTGGTTGACAGGTGCGGCCAGCCTAGCGGCGCACTGCTGACACACTGTTGACGGTTCCCAACCAGGGATGTGCCGCCGTGTCAATGGCATGTCAATGAGGGCCGCGTAGGCTGGCCTCGGCTGCGCGTGATGAAGCCGGCGTCTGCCTGCGGCAGCGCCAGCCGCTGTCCGTGGCCGCAGCATCTGCCTCGCATACGTTGTCGACGGTATCGTTGTGGCGCAGCAAAGCTCGGCGGACTGGAACGATGCCCTGGCCCAGCTCGGCCTGCTCGCGCTGTAGCGTGCGCACCGGCTTGTTCCAGCGTCGGCATGGTCCTGGCTACCCCGACCCAGGAGGATTTCCATCATGATCACATCGACGGCTCCTCGTATCGCCGTGACCGCCACGGCGCCCATCGCCGGGCACGAGCGACGTGCCCACGTAGACGTCCTGCGTGGCTTCGCGCTCTTCGGCATTCTGCTCGTGAACCTGGCGCTGTTCAAGGCGCCGGCGATTGTGCAGGCTACGGCTCCCGCAGCAAGCAACCCGCTCGACCAGCTCGCGGCCCAGGCGATCAATCTCTTCGCCGAGGGCAAGTTCTTCACGTTGTTCTCGTTTCTCTTCGGCTTTGGCTTCGCCACCCAGCTGCTGCGCGCCCGGCAGCAGGGCGTGCCCTTCGTCGCCCGCTACACGCGGCGCCTGCTTGTGCTGCTGCTGTTCGGCGTTGCCCACGCCACGCTGCTCTGGTACGGGGACATCCTGCTGACCTACGCCCTGTTCGGCTTCGCGCTGCTGCTGTTTCGCAACCAGTCACCCCGCGTCCTGCTGATCTGGGCGCTCGCGCTCCTGGCCAGCATGACGTTGCTGCTCGGCGCCGGGATCACCTTTGTGGAGCTGCGGCGCGCCGACCCCGTGGCCGGCGGGACGATCCTCGCGGCGGAGCGTGAGCAGCTCGCGGCGGTGGAGGCGGAGATCGCACGCGACACGGCGCTCTACCGGGACGGCAGCTACGCCGAGCTGGTTGCAGCCCGCACCCTCGCCCCCGTCGGCCTGATCTACAACCTCGTCACCCAGGGCCTCCCGGTGCTGGCGATGTTCCTGCTCGGGCTGTATGCCGGCAGGCAGGGCATCCTCGCCGATGTTCCAGCACACCTCCCGCTGCTGCGCCGGGTGCGCTTCTGGGGGCTGCTGCTCGGCCTCACCCTGAGCGCGCTGCTCGTGCTCGCCCAGACGCAGCTGAGTCTCTTCGCCGGACTCGCGGCACTCCTGCTCGCCCACTCGCTCACCGGGCCGCTCCTGGCCCTGGGCTACGCTGCAACCATCGTCCTGCTGCACGAGCAGCCGCGCTGGCGCAGCCAGCTCGCACCGCTCGGCGCCGCCGGGCGCATGGCGCTGACAAACTATCTGCTGCAGACCGTGATCTGCACCACGCTCTTCTACGGCTATGGCGCCGGGCTCTATGGACAGGTCGGCGCAGCGCTGGGGGTGCTGCTCACCGTGGTGATCTTCGCGCTCCAGGTTGTGTGGAGCGTCTGGTGGTTGCGCCACTTCCAGTTCGGCCCGATCGAGTGGCTCTGGCGCACCCTGACCTACGGCCGCGCCCAGCCGATGCGCCTGCGCACTGAGTCCGCGCTCGTGCGCTGAACGTGCCAGTACAGCTCGCTCGGTGCGGCGAGCGTGGTCGTGCGGCCCAGACGCTACCGCCCCTTGCTCCCACACGAGCGAGGGGCGAGCGTGCGTACCGAGGCGCGTTTGCCGTCGCAGGCCGTTGGCGCCGGTCGCCTCCTGCACGATGATCTCAGCCACATGCCCGATCTCGTTGCCAGTTGGTTCTGCTACAACTGCTCGGCAAGACCCTGAACCGGCTCGGTGAGAGGGGAGGTTGCCGATGGACGAGATCCAGGCTCGGAGAGAAGGCGCATCGAACGAGCGCCTTCATATTGCGCTGCTCGGCCCGCCGTCCGTTCTATGGGCCGGCCGGCCACTGCCGATTCCCCGTCGCCAGGCACCCGCGCTGCTCTACCGTCTCGCCACCCCCGCCGGCGCTTCCCTCCAGCCAGTTTCGCGCGACCAGCTTTGTTTTCTCCTGTGGCCCGATCTGCCGCAGGCCGCCGCCCGCCGCAATTTGAGCGTCGTCGTCGCCCAGTTGCGCCACGCGCTGCCACGGGACGACGTTCTGGTCGTGACGGGCCATACCATCGGCCTGCACGAAGAAGCCATCGTGACCGACATGGCCACGTTCGCGGCACTCGTCCCACATGCGCTCCGCACCGGCAGCCTGCCTGACCTCGCGGCGACCGTGCGTTTGTACCGCAGCCCGTTCCTGGATGGCTTCGCACTGCCCGACGCGCCCGAGTTTGAAGCCTGGGCCGACGGAGAGCGCCAGGCCTGGGAGCGACGCTATCTCGACACGCTCGCCACCCTCGTCGCCGGCTATCAGGCTGAGGGGGCCTACTCCGAGGCAATCGCCGTAGCACAGCAGGCCCTGACGACTGACCCGCTCGCCGAGGAGCAGCACCGCACCTTGATCGCTCTCTATATAATCTGGCCCAGCTCGCACTGCGCCGAGGTGAACTTGCGGCGGCCGCTCTGGGCTTCGCCCAGAGTCTTGCCGGGTTCGCCGCGTCACGGATCGAGCGGGGCGTGATGGAGGGCCTGGTTGCGCTGGGGGCGGTGGCGACGGAACTGCATCGTCCGCTGGACACGGCGCGGCTCTGGGGCGCCGCCGCCGAAGTTAGTGCCGCGGAGGGGTGGGATCTCTGGCCGGCTGATCAGCTCGCGTATGCCAGCGCCGTGGCCCGGGCGCGGGCCACAAGTGAGTCTCGTGCGTTCGAGGCGGCCTGGCAGGAAGGAAGCGACCTATCGATAGTAGCCGCTCGCGCACTTGCGGTTGAGGTGGCGGAGCAAGTGCCCGCCGCAATGGTGGGTGTGGTGCCCCCTATAAACTAGGCAGGTCGGTATGTTAGAGTCCTCCCTCAGGAGGACGAGCATGAAGACCAGTCAGCACACGGTCGAGCAGATCATC
>SFCB01000165.1 GCA_004367505.1 Chloroflexi bacterium OHK40
CCGCCGCCGACGATCACGACCGGGAGTTGCGCAGTCATGGGGCTCTCTTCCGCAAAGGGACAGACGCCCCGCCGGGGCGTCTGTCGATTCGGGGCCAGTGAGAAGTCGGCGCCTACCAGCCGCGCTTCTGGCCGGGGATCTGCGCGCCGAAGATACTCGGCGGCAGCTTGAACCCGTGGGACTCGAGGCGGGGTGTGAAGCGGGGGCGCACACCGGTGGGCCGCAACTCGGCCTGGATCTTGCCCTCGGGCGTCTTGCCCAGGATCTCGAGCTTGAAGATATCCTGCAGCACGACCGTCTCGCCCTCCATACCCTGCACCTCGGTGATATAGGCGACCTTGCGCTGGCCGTCCTCGAGACGGGTCTGCTGGACGATCACATCGATGGCGGAAGCGATCTGCTCGCGGATCACCTTGAGCGGCATATCCATGCCGGCCATCAGCGACATCGTCTCCATACGTGCGAGGGCATCGCGGGGGGTATTGGCGTGGAGGGTGGTCAGGGATCCGTCGTGGCCGGTGTTCATGGCCTGGAGCATATCGAGCGTCTCGCCGCCACGGCACTCGCCGATCACGATCCGCTCGGGGCGCATACGCAGCGAGTTGATGACCAGATCGCGGATCGTCACACGGCCGGTACCGTCCACCTCCTGGGGTTTCGCTTCCAGGCGCACCACGTGATCCTGGGCGAGTTGCAGCTCAGCGCTATCCTCGATCGTGACGATGCGCTCGTCTTCGGGGATGAAGTTGGAGAGCACATTGAGCAGGGTGGTTTTGCCGGAGCCGGTACCGCCAGCAACGACGATATTGAGGCGGCTGATCACACAGGCGCGCAGGAACTCAGCCATCTCCGGGGTCATCGAGCCGAAGCGGATCAGGTCATCGACCTTGAGTTTATTCTTGGAGAACTTGCGGATGGTGATCGTCGATCCATCGATGGCGCATGGGGGGATGATCGCGTTGACGCGGGAGCCATCGGGGAGGCGCGCATCGACCATGGGCCACTTGCGATCGATGCGGCGACCGAGGGGGCGAATGATCCGGTCGATCACCTTCAGCACGTGCTCATCGTTGGCGAAGCGCACAGGGGTGAGGCGGAGCTTGCCCTTCTGCTCGATGTAGATCCGGTCGGGGCCGTTGACCATCACCTCGGAGATCGAGTCATCGTTGAGGAGTTGCTGGATGGGTCCGAAGCCCATCAGCTCGTCGCAGACCATGGTAAAGAGTTGCTTGACCTGGTCGCTGCTGAGGTTCACGCCGGCCTGCTGATAGATACGGGCGAAGCGCTCCTGGAGCATGCGTTCGGTCTCGGGAGAGCGCTTCAGCTCGGTCTGGTTGCCGAGGGAGGCCTGGATGCGATCGACAATCCAGAGCGAGAGCTCGAGCATCCGCTGCTGGTCGGATGGAGCGACGGGGTCGCTGACAGTCGAACCACCCGTAGCCTGGCCGGCGAGGAGCGAGGAGCGCTGGTCGACCGTAGCGGCCACGGGGATACTGGCAGCCACAGGCTCAGGGGGGGCGGCGATGGTGGTGATGGGGGTCGTGGAGGCGGGAGCCCCCTCGCCGGGCTGGGGTGCGCCGCCGAGGCGCTTGAGCAGGGACATGCGAATCCTCCTAGCCGAGCTTGACGAAGTAGGCCTCGCAGGCGCGGTCGATCAGCTCCTTGGTCATCGCGGGAGGGATACCACGGTACTTTGCCTCATCGAGGATCTGGTCGCAGAGATCGCGGGGGTGGCAGGCGCGCAGCTCACGGCCAACCTTCATGTAATGCTCCTGGATCAGGTGGCGCAGCCCTTCATCGCTGTAGGGGATCTGCTTGGCCTTGCAGACGAGCTGGAAGATCGCGCGGAACTCCGCCGGTGACGGGTTGGGGACCTCAATCTTGTGGCGGATGCGCCGCAGGAAAGCGTCGTCCACCAGATCCTTGGGGTTGAGGTTGGTGGAGAAGACGATCAGCACATCGAAGGGGATCTGGATCTTCTTGCCGGTCTGGAGGGCGAGGAAGTCGAACTTCTTCTCGAGCGGTACAATCCAGCGGTTGAGCAGATCCTGGGGGCGGTTCTTCTGGCGACCGAAGTCGTCGATCAGGAAGAGGCCGCCGTTGGCCTTCATCTGGAAGGGGGCCTCGTAGATCTTGCTCACCGGGTCGAAGATCAGCTCAAGCTGCTCAAGGATGAGCTCGCCACCGACGACGACACGGGGGCGTCGGCAGACGATCCAGCGGGCGTCGGGGAAGTACGTGGCCGCGGCCTGGCTGGCGAAGGGGGAGGCGGGCTCGCGGTGGCCCACCTGATTCTGCTGCACGACCTGGTGGTTCAGCGGATCAAAGACTTTGATGATCTGGCCGTCCACCTCGACGGCGTAGGGAATGAGGACATAGCCGCCGAGCATACTGGCGATGCCCTCGGCGATCGTCGTCTTGCCATTGCCGGGCGGCCCATAGAGGAAGAGCGAGCGCGCCGAGTTGGCTGCGGGGCCGATCTTATCGAGCATGCGCTCATTGATCACGATATGGCTGAAGGCCTGGCGGATCACGGCCTGCTCGATCGTCAGGTCGCCGATCTGCTGGCGCTCGACCATCGCAATATACTGATCCAGGGGCACGGGAGCCGGCCCGGCATACTGGTTGCGGTCGAGCACCTCGTGGACTTTCACACGGCCCTTGTTGGTGATGATGTACTGGAAGGAGCGCTCGCTGAAGCCACCCTCGGCGCCAATAATGTCCACATACTCTTCGAGCTTCAGAAACTCGAGCACGCGGTCGATCACATTGAGGAAGGGGAGCTTCGTCATCTCCTCCAGGCGCTGCCCGGTGATCGCGCCGGTAAAGTAGACGATCTTCAGGACAAGATCATTCAGGAAGCCCATGGTCAGGCCCGTTTCGGCGATCGAGGCGGGCTGCGGTGGAATATCAGGCATTCTGGCGCTATCGCGGGGGGATGCTGACTGCGCCGTCGCGATCTCGTGTAGACGGAAAGTCATCGGGCCTCCTTGGCGATGTCGAGCCACACGGTGTTCGGCGGTGCCGGGTGCTAGAACGCCGTATGCCGCGCCTGTACCGGGCCGGGTGCCGGACGACGAGGACGTCACCACGACGCCCTGCGACGCGCTGAGCGTGCTGCTATAGTATAGCGAGGGGGAGGGGGGGTGGCAAGCCCACAAACACGGAACAGCGGGTGTTCGTGGGCCTGCTGGTTGGCACTTCAAGCTGTTTGGGGGGCCTGCTCGTCCGGCGGGGCGATCACTCCTCGAGGTTTTCGTCCTCGTCGCCCATATCCTGGTCGATCTCTTCGAGGCCGAGCTCCTCTTCCTCATCGCCGCCGATGAACTCCTCCTCGATCGTGCTATCGTCGTCGGTGGAGTCGTCGTCTTCGATCGCGTCTTCGTACTCCTCGTAGCGGAGGCCGGAGACATAGGTTGCGCCCTCGCCGAGCTTACCCGGGAAGGAGATCCGGTTGCGCTGGCTCGGGTCCTGGTAGGTCTCGCGGATGAGCAGACGCACCGTACGCGGGTCGGTCTGGGCAATCGCGGCGAGGTAGCGGTTGCCACCACTGATCAACTCGGCGAGCCGCTGGCCGAGCTTGGGCTCAAGGCGACCGATGGTATTGCCGTCGGCATCGATGACATAGACCGTCCTGCCCTCGACGCGGAACTCCATCTTCTCGCCGGTAATCAGGGCATCGACGGCGGGACCCCGCTGGAGGTCGATCAGGGTCGTAATGGCGGTGCGGCCCGTCTCGGTGATGAACATGCGCAAATCCACCTGCTGGCGGGCCTTGCGGTTGGCCTGACCACTCTCGAAGCCACGGGCGATCAGGGCATCAAGGCGGGCAAGGTTCTTGCGCGCGATCGTATTGGTAGGGTTGAGTCGCAGGGTCTGCTGATAGGCGTCGTGGGCCTCGGCGTACTGGCCGAGCTCCATCAGCGCCTTCCCGAGCCGGTTGTAGGTATCGGGGTCCTCGCCGGTGGCGAGGATCTGGCGATTCGTCTCGACGGCCTCTTCCCAACGGTTCGTCGCGGCGAGCTCCACAGCTTTCTCCTGGAGCCGGCGGCGAATACGCATCTTCTCATCTTGCTTGGCCAAGGGTTCGCTCTCCTTAACATAGGCTCGCCCGGTGCGGCGCTGCTGCGGGGGAACGCGGCTGGCGATGGATGGGGCCGAACGCGACTGGCGGCCGACCACCCTGATCATACGTGGTGAAGACGCCCCATCGGGCGTCGCAGCGGGACCGTGATCCAGCGGGATCACCGTGGTGATCCGCTAGCGTAACGCACCCTGGAGCGCCCACGGGCTCGTCTGCGTGATCTGCACTGTCACCAGGCGACCGGTCAGGTCGTCGGGGTGGGGAAAGAAGACGAGCTTGTTATTCGGGCTGCGACCACGCCACTTCCCTTTGCTCTCGCCCTCCACCAGCACCTCGACCGTATGGCCGAGGAAGGCGGCATTGCGCTCTGTCGCGATACGCTCCTGAAGGCGTTCGAGCTCGCGGCGGCGGGCCTCCTTCTCTTCCTCGGGCACAGCGAGCGCCGCGTCCTGCTCCAGATCGGCGGCGAGGGTGCCAGGGCGGGAGGAGAAGGCAGCGATATGCACCTTATCGAAGCGCAGCTCCTCGCAGAGGGCCATGGTCTGCGCGAAATCCTCCCGCGTCTCGCCCGGATGACCAACAATAATGTCGGTGGTGAGGGAGACATGGGGGATGCAAGCGCGGATGCGAGCCACGAGAGCCCGGTAGCGAGCGGCGGTGTAGCCACGGCGCATCAGCTTAAGCAGCCGATCGGAGCCAGCCTGGACCGGCAGGTTTATATCGGGCATGCAGCGGGGCAGCCGCGCGACCGTCTCGATGAGGCGGTCGGTCATCCAGGCGGGGTGCGAGGTGAGGAAGCGCAGGCGCTGCAGGCCGGGGATCGCGTGGACGGCTTCGAGCAGATCGGCGAGCTGGGGGCGACCAGGCAAGTCGTGGCCCCAGGAGTCAACGATCTGGCCGAGCAGGGTAATCTCACGGGCGCCCCGGGCGACGATACGGGTGCACTCCTCGACGAGCTCATCGAGGGGGCGGGAGCGCTCGCGGCCGCGTCGCAGCGGAATCACGCAGTAGGCGCAGCTCATGTTGCAACCGTACTGGATGGGCACGTGCACCGCCACAGGCGGGTGCGCCCAGCTCGCGACGGGCAGAGCCGGCTCGTCGAGAGAATAGACCGGGTTAGGCGCCAGGGCGAGCACCTCGTCGACGGCGGACGGCGCGACGAAATGGTCGACCATGGGTAGCTGGCGCTCGAAGATCGAGCGGTTGTCGGGGCCGACCATGCATCCCCAGAGGACTACCCGGGTATCGGGTTGCGCGCGCTTGACGCGCACGAGCTCACCGAGTTTGCCGAGAATGCGCTCCTCGGCGCTGGCGCGCACGCTACAGGAGTTGAGCACAATAAAGCTCGCGTCCTCGGGGCGCTGTGCGGGGCTATAGCCCACCCCCTGGAGGGCCGCCTCAAGGCGCTCGGAGTCGGACACATTCATCTGGCAGCCGACCGTCCACACATAGTAACGCCGCGAGCGCGGGGTAGCGTCGCGGTCGGGCCGGGGGGCTGCTTTCTCGAGGAAAATAAGATCTTGCATAGGGAACAGGGGACAGGGGACCGTTCGATGAACGCCGTCCTCCGTGTTCTACCAGACGATAATCGGCAATCCGTACTCAATGCTCTTGTCGGCGGCGGTGCGCAACAACTCGAGGCAGCGGTAGGCCTCGGCGTTATGGCTCACGCCGGCCTGGATCAGCAGGGGGGCGAGCTCAGCCAGTTCAGCCTGGAGGCGATATGAGGAGCCGAAGAAGGCGCTGTCTTCCTCGCCGTCCTCATTCTCAAAGTTGAGCCACACGGGCTGAGCGAAGTCGGCGGGGAGATAGTAGCTGTTAATGCCCTGCAGGTTGATCAGGTGGGCATACCGTGTCTTCGCGAGCTCATCCCAGATATCGGTGACCGCCCGGTCCAGGTCTTCGTAGATCACGGGGCCATCTTCGATCACCTCGGCGATATCGTCGCCGCGCTCGAGGCGGGCCGCGAGCCGGGAGAGCTGGTAGAGCGCGCCCATGTTCTCAAGGCCGCCCTCCCAGACCTCGGTGCCCGGCTGGCTCAGCAGATCCACGTCGATGCCTTCGTCGCGGAGTTGATCCTGCACAGCCGAGATCGAGTCGTATTCTTCGGTGTATTCGGCGCGGTTCTCATCGGGCCGCACCGTAATCATCGAGCCGACCACAAGGTCAAGCTCGGTGGGCTGATCATTTTCGCTCATCGCTCCTCCTTCCGAGCGCGCAGTAGCCTTCAGTATACCACATCTGGCCCGGTCGCCATGCGAGGGGGAGAGGGGATATAGCAGTGGGACGCTCGCCATCGTGCGGATACTGCGCGCCATGCATCCGGAATACCACCTGACTTCGCAGCAGGTGGTGTCGGTATTCGCAGAGACTACACCACACTGGTCATTGGCAAGGAGGAAGGCTATGACAACGCGAATGGGGCGCCGCCAGCTGCTGGCTCTGGCCGGGCGCGGGCTGGGCAGCGCGGTTGTGCTCTCGGTGATGGGAGGGTTGCGGCCCGCGGTGGCTCGTGCCGCTGGCGACCCGCTGCCCGCCGTGCTGCCCCCGTTGCCCTACGCATACGAGGCGCTGGAGCCCTTCATCGATACCCAGACGATGATGCTCCACCACACGCGCCATCATGCCGCGCTCGTCACCGGGCTGAACAACGCTCTCAGCCCCTACCCGGAGCTGCAAGCCCAGAGCCTTGGTGATATGCTGGCGAACCTCGACGATCTGCCTGCCGCCATCCGCACAGCGGTGCGCAATAACGGTGGCGGCCACATGAACCACAGTATTTTCTGGGCGACGATGGCGCCGAGCGGTGCTGGCGGTGGCGGTGAGCCCGTGGGGGCCCTGGCAACGGCGATCACCGTGCAATTTGGCTCGGCAGGGTACCTCAAGTCGCTCATCAACGCCGCCGGCGCCAGTCGCTTCGGCAGTGGCTGGACCTGGCTGGCCTGTGACTCTGCTGGCAAATTGTACGTTTACAGCACCCCCAACCAGGATAGCACCTACATGTCTGGCCACACCTCGCTTCTTGGCATCGATGTGTGGGAGCATGCCTACTACCTGCGCTACAACAACCGCCGGGCCGACTATCTGAACGCCTGGTGGAACGTCGTAAACTGGTCTGCCGTAAACGCACGCTACGAGACGGCCTTGCGGTAGGGTCGCTTACCGACTGTTGGGGCCAGTTACTATAGACGGAGCGCCCACACGGGCGCTTCTTTGTTGGTGCCCGCTGGGGAGCGCTGGGCGATACCATGGCGGTACGGAGCCTTAGCAGGCGTGGGTAGACCGCCGGGTTTGTCCCCACTCAGCCGCGCCAATTGGCCTTATTGTCCCGCCAGGGGGGGTATGGTAAAATCAAAGTGCGTGGTACTCGAATCGCCCGAGCGGGGCGAGATTGAAACAGGTCTGGCCGCTGCCGCGCTAAGAGACGGTGGGCCGGGCAAGAGGTGGATGATGGAAAAGTCTACCTGGACGACCAAGGTAGGCCTTGCGCAGATGCTCAAGGGCGGCGTGATTATGGATGTTGTCACGCCCGAGCAGGCGCGCATCGCCGAAGAGGCGGGCGCCGTGGCGGTGATGGCGCTGGAGCGCGTTCCCGCCGACATCCGGGCCCAGGGCGGTGTAGCGCGCATGAGTGATCCGGAGCTGATCGTCGCGATCAAAGAGGCGGTAACCATCCCGGTGATGGCGAAGGCCCGGATCGGTCACTTCGTTGAGGCGCAGGTGCTTGAGGCGCTCGGGATCGATTATATCGATGAGAGCGAGGTACTCACGCCGGCCGACGAGGAGCACCACATCAACAAGCATAAGTTCAAGATTCCCTTTGTCTGCGGCTGCAAAAATATTGGTGAGGGGCTACGCCGTGTGGCGGAGGGCGCCGCGATGCTGCGCACCAAGGGCGAGGCCGGCACGGGCAATGTCGTGGAGGCGGTGCGCCATGCGCGGGCCGTCTACAGCGAGATTCGCCGCCTGCAGAGCATGGGCGAGGACGAGTTGTTCGTCTATGCCAAGCAGATTCAGGCCCCCTACGAGCTCGTACGCCAGGTTGCCGAGGCGGGCCGCTTGCCGGTAGTGAACTTTGCTGCGGGCGGTATTGCCACCCCTGCCGATGCCGCGCTGATGATGCAACTCGGTGTGGATGGTGTGTTTGTGGGCTCGGGGATCTTTAAGAGCGGGGATCCGATGAAGCGGGCCCGCGCAATTGTTGAGGCGACCACCCACTACAACGACCCCGAGATCATCGCGGAGGTGAGCAAGGGCCTGGGCGAGGCGATGGTCGGCATCAACCTCGAGCAGATCCCGGCGGAGCAGCGGATGGCGCAGCGGGGCTGGTGACGACGGGAGCGCAGCGGGTTGACGGGGGCTCGTGATGGCTAGAGCACTCGATCGAACCTCTGGCAGCCAGTATCTGTAAGCGACTATGACGATTGGTGTGCTCGCCCTGCAGGGCGACTTTCGGGAACATATCGAGGTGCTGCGGCGCATAGGCGCCCGGCCAATCGAGGTGCGCCTCCCGCAACATCTGGCCGCAGTCGAGCGTCTGATCATTCCGGGCGGCGAGAGCACGACGATTGGCCGGTTGCTGAACCGCTACCAGTTGCTCGAGCCCATCCGGGCTCGCGCTGGGCGTGATCTGGCCGTCTGGGGGACATGTGCCGGGGCCATCCTGCTGGCCCGGGAGGTACTCGATCAGAAGCAGGGGGGCCAGCCGGGCATCGGTGTGATGGACATCCGCGTGCGCCGGAACGCCTTTGGGAGCCAGCTCGACAGCTTCGAGGTTCCGCTGGTGGCGCCGGTGTTTGGCGAGGCCCCCTTGCCAGGGGTCTTCATCCGTGCCCCACAGATCGTCGGCGTGGGCCGTGGGGTCGAGGTGCTCGCCGAGGTGCCCAATGGTGGGATCGCTGCCGCGCGGCAGGGCCGGCTGCTCGCCACGACCTTCCACCCGGAGTTGACGGACGACGACCGGGTCCATCGCTATTTTATGGAGCTGTAACGCAGGGCATCAGGCAGGTGGCAGGGCGAGCGCTCCCCTGTCCCATCCTCCTGTCCCCTGTCCCCACCCATGATCCGCTCAGTCGCGCCGGGCGACCTCTGGTCGCTGCGACGGAAGCCTCGCAATCAGGTTGTCCTCTACACCGAGGGGCTGCTGGCCAATGCGCACAGGCCGGCGTGGCTCGCGTTGCGCTGCCTGCTCCAGGGTAGTGGTCGTGAGCTTGGGATGGCGGTGTACCCGTACCGGAACGGGGCGGCGGTCGTCCAGGCGGTGGGGCGGAGCGGGCGTCTCGAGCAGGATATCGTCTATCTGGCTTCGGTGGGCGCGCGTCCCGCCAGCGCCCCGAGCGACTACGAGCTCTGGTACCGGCTGCTCGAGCGGCTCACGGCGCAGGCGGGCCACACCCAGGTGCAGCGGCTCTACGCCGCGGTGCCGGTTCAGCACAACGAGGTGCGGGAGATCTTCCGCCAGACGGGCTTTCAGGCCTTTGCCCATAGCAGCATTCTGCACCTTTCCGGTCCCGATTGGGATCAGGGCACGAGCCTGGCCCCGATGCGCCACCAGTCGCGGCGCGACCACTGGGCAATCCATAAGCTCTACGGCTCCATTACCCCACGGCAGGTGCAGCACGCCGAGGTGCGCAACGCCCGCCACTGGGCTCTCCCGATGCCGAGTGCCTGGCGCCGTGTGCGGACGCAGGCGTGGGTGCTCGGCCCCGACGACGACCTGACCGCCTACCTCCGCCTCGCCAGTGGCCCGTCTGGTCACGTCTTCAGCCTCCTGATCCGGCCCGACGCTCGCGATGCCGCCGTGGACGTGCTGCGCTTCGGGCTTGCGCAGCTCAGCGACACCCGGCCGGCTTACCTGCTGCTCCGCGAGTACCAGGGCGAGTTGCTCGCCCCGGCCGAGAACCTCGGCTTCCAGCCCATCGGCGAACAGGCGCTCCTTGTGAAGAGCACCGTCGTCCCTGTTCGCCGGCCGCTGCTCGTGCCTGCGCTCGAGCCCGGCCTGGAGCCGCGGTTGCCCGCCCCCAGGATCTCCACGCCGAGAGAGGACTCACAACCCTATGTCAGAACGACGTGATGTCACCAACGATATCCAGCTGCTGCTTAATGCGCTCCCCGCGCATATTCAGGAGGCGATCACCACTGGCGAGGATGACCCGGCAGACTTGCTTGAGATCGTGATGGACCTGGGCCGGCTGCCTGAGGCACGCTACCGTGACAAGGAGCGCTTTCTGAGCGACCGCGAGGTTACCCAGGAGGAGATCGACGCGGTGATCAGCCGGATCGGCGAGTTTGGCGAAGACAATCGTGCTGGTATCCCGCGCACGCTGCATCGCATCTCCGGCATCCGCAACCGCCGGGGCACGGTGATCGGCCTCACCTGCCGGGTGGGCCGGGCGGTGTTTGGCACTGTGGCGATCATCCGCGACCTGGTGGAGACGGGGCAGAGCATTCTGCTGCTCGGCAAACCTGGCACCGGCAAGACAACCCTGCTGCGGGAGACGGCCCGCGTGCTGGCGGAGGAGCTCCGCAAGCGCGTGGTGATTGTTGACACTTCGAACGAGATCGCGGGCGATGGCGACATCCCTCACCCCGGGATCGGGCGTGCCCGGCGCATGCAGGTGCCTCGCCCCGCCGAGCAGCATGCCGTGATGATCGAGGCGGTGGAAAACCACATGCCCGAGGTGATCGTGATCGACGAGATCGGCACCGAGCTTGAGGCCATGGCCGCCCGCACCATCGCCGAGCGCGGCGTGCAACTCGTCGGTACCGCCCATGGGAACACCCTCGACAACCTCATGGTCAATCCGACCCTCTCCGATCTGGTTGGGGGCATCCAGGCCGTGACGCTGGGCGACGAGGAGGCCCGCCGCCGTGGCACCCAGAAGACGGTGCTGGAGCGTAAGGCCCCGCCTACGTTCGATGTGCTCGTGGAGATCCAGAACTGGGACCACGTGACGGTGTATGAGGATGTCGCAGCCGCAGTGGATGCCATCCTGCGGGGTGAGGACCCGCCCGCCGAAGAGCGGCGGCGCGACGCCGATGGGGTGCTGCACTCGACGCCGGTCCATCGTGAGGTGATCGATGCGCCGGCCCTCGGCCGGCGCGGCCCCGGCCAGCGCGGTGGCATGGAGCGCGGCGGCAATCAGATGGCGCGGGGCGGTGAGCGGATGGGCACCAGTGGGCCGCGCATGCGTGAGCGCAACGGCGGAGGGAGCAACGGCAGCGCGGTTGGGCAGCCCACCCAGCGGATCTTCCCGTTTGGCGTCAGCCGGAACCGGCTGGAGACCGCGATCGAGCGGCTGCGCGTACCGGCCGTGATCGTTCGCGATATGAAAGACGCCACACTGGTGATGACGCTAAAGAACTATTACCGGCAGAGCGCCCAGCGCCTGCGCCAGGCCGAGGAGCAGGGCGTGCCGGTGTATGTGCTGCGCAACAACACGATCTCACAGATGGAGCGACAGCTGGCCCACGTCTTCAACCTGCGGGAGCCTGACAATGATGAAAGCCCGCTCTCGGCTCGCCGGAGCGATGACAGTGGGGTTGTCGAGGAGGCTTTGCTGGAGGTGGAGCAGGCGATCACCCAGGTGATGAACGGTGAGCGCTCGGCTGTCGAGCTCGCGCCCCGCAGCAGCTACATCCGCCGCTTGCAGCACCAGATGGCCGACCGCTACAACTTGCGCTCGGAGAGCCGGGGCGAGGAGCTTAACCGGCGTGTGAAGATCTTTCGGTAACGGGGCGCAGCGCGGTGCGGTGAAGGGCCTGTCACGGGCGATCACGGTGCCAGGCTGCTCCGCGTCTCGCCCTGGAGGGCCACATCCGCCGTGTCTCGGGGAGCAATACGGTGTTGGGCGCGTGGTTGGCCACGAGGCCCTGCGGCGCAGCGCTCCTTTGGCGATTGGCGCTGCGCCGACAGCACGCGCAAACTACGCCCGTACGGCTCGCCGGTCGGACGGTGGAGCGCCCATATCTGTTCACAGGCCGCCTGGAAGCCAGGGTGACGTGTCCTGCACGACCGGCGAGGGCCGCGTACCCTCGCTTGCCACCGTTGTACAAGAATGGCGATGAGCGGGTATAATAGCCCGTACAGGTAAAAGTCGGGTTGTACGGCGCAGCACGGTTGCTCAGCTATGGGCGTGTTCATCACCTTTGAGGGCCCGGAAGGAAGCGGCAAAAGCACTCAGGCGCGGCTGCTCTACGAGCGGCTGCAGGCTACCGGCTATCCGGTAATCCTCACCCGCGAGCCGGGTGGTACGCGAATCGGCGAGATGATTCGCCGCATCGTGATGGATTTGCGCCATACTGAGATGGCCCCCACCACGGAGACGCTGCTCTTCTCAGCGGCCCGGGCCCAGCTGGTGAGCGAGCTCGTGCGCCCCTACCTCAACACCGGTGGGATCGTGCTCTGCGACCGGTACGCAGACTCAACGTTCGCCTACCAGGGCTATGGCCTTGGCCGCGATCTCGATGAGCTCCAGGCGATCACGGCGGTGGCCACCGGTGGCCTGATGCCGGATCTCACCTTCTACCTCGACCTCGACGTGGAGGCGGGCCTGCGTCGTAAGCAGGCGGCCCGCGAGCGTGCCGACACCGTGGGGGCCGGCTCGGCCCAACGCCCTGAGTGGAACCGGCTTGACGCCCGCGACCTGGCCTACCACCAGCGTGTGGCTGCCGGCTTTGCCGAGTTGATGCGCCGCGACCCGGCCCGCTGGCGGCGGCTGCCCGCAGAGCAGCCCGTGAGCGAACTGGCCGAGCAGATCTATCACGAGGTCGAGCCGCTCTTGCGCCGTGTCGCGCTGCTAGGATCACAGGGATGAAACTGATCCTCGCCATCGTCCAACACCAGGATGCCAGTACCCTCGTGGACGCCCTCACCGAGCAGGGCTACCGCGTGACGCGCCTGAGCAGCCAGGGCGGTTTCCTCCGTGAAGGGAACGTGACGCTCATGCTCAGCGTGGAGGACCATCAGGTCAACGCGGTGATCAAGGTGGTGCGGGAGCACTGCTCGACGCGGACCCGCTACGTATCTCCGATGCCGCCGATCGCCGAGTCAGGCGAGTTCTATCCGCCCGCGCCGCTCGAGGTGCAGGTTGGTGGGGCGACGGTCTTTGTGCTTAAGGCCGAAACGGCGAAGCTGTGAGCGAGCCTGGGGATGGCAATGGGAGGGATCTCCATCCAACCACGGGCATAGGGCGGCTCCAGAGACGGTGACGCAGCACGCTGCGTCCATCCGAGGCGCCGACAGCGCATTGTGGTTTCAAAAAGAGGAATATGGACGCAATTCAGGACTTTTTAGCTAACCTCGTGCCCTTGCTCCAGGTGCTCGGGATCTTCCTGGGCGCATATCTGGTGTTGCTGTGGGCAGCTTCGGTGCTCTGGGCCTACCGTGACATCCGCCGGCGCAGCGAGGATGTCTCGGTGCAGGTACTGGCGGTGAGCCTGGTGCTGCTGCTCCCCTTTGTGGGGATCCCACTGCATCTGATCTTGCGCCCCCCACAGACTCTGGCCGAGAAGTATGAGCGCTCGCTCGAGGAAGAGTACCTGCGGCGCGACATCGAGGAGAAGTATGTCTGCCCCGAGTGCCAGCGCCCGATCGAGCCCGACTTCATCCTCTGCCCCCACTGTCAGACGTCGCTGCGTCGCCGTTGTCTGAGCTGCAACCGGGTGGTCGATCTGACGTGGAGCATTTGCCCCTATTGCGGTGACGATGGTGTGGCCCCGGGCAGCCGTCAGGCGCCGACGGTGGCCGGCGCTGTCTACCCCGCGCTCGCCCGCCCCGAAGAAGTGACACGATAGCGATATGTGCGACGATGGGGGGCGACGCCGCGCCTGGTGGTAGCTCGCTCTCCTGGTACAGGATGCCGGCCATGCCCCCAGCGATTTCCGATGTCCCTGGCGTCCTCGTCGGCCACGCCCATGATGCCGATGCCCTCACCGGGGTGACAGTGGTGCTTACGCCCGATGGGGCAGTGGGTGGGGTTGATGTGCGGGGTGGGGCGCCCGCCACCCACGAGACCGACCTGCTGCGCCCGGAGAATGCGGTGCAGGAGCTCCACGCCGTGGCGCTCTGCGGTGGGAGCGCGATGGGTCTGGCGGCGGTGCAGGGGGTGGTACGCTGGCTGCGGGAGCACGGCTACGGGCTCGACGTGGGCGCGGCCCGGGTGCCGATTGTGCCGGCTGCGGCGATCTTCGATCTGGCGATCGGTCACGCTGACGCCTGGCCCGATCCCGAGATGGGCTACGCCGCCTGCGCTGCGGCCGGCCACTCGGACGCCATGGGCTGTGTAGGTGCCGGCATGGGCGCTACGATCGGGAAGGCCCTCGGCATGCCTTTCGCCATGAAGTCCGGCCTGGGCACCTGGAGCGAGACCCTGCCGGACGGTACCGTGGTGGGCGCCCTCGCCGTTGTGAACCCCTTCGGTGATGTGTGGCGCGAGCACGGCGGCTTGATCGCCGGTACTCGGCACCCGGAGCGCCCTGGCCTCGCCGATACCATGGCTCTCCTGCGCGACCCGCGCCTGCTGCTCGCCTTTGGCGGGGCCAGGGGCCAGGATCTGGCCAATACGACCCTGGCGGTGGTTGCCACCAATGGGCGCCTCACCAAGGCCCAGGCTAGCAAGGTGGCCCAGATGGCCCACGACGGGCTCGCCCGGACCATCCGCCCCGTGCATACGCCCTTCGATGGCGACACGGTCTTCGCGCTTGCCACGGGCCAGCGCGAGGCGCCGCACCTGGTGGTCCTCGGCGCGGTTGCCGCCGATGTACTCGCCCGAGCCATCGAGCTCGCCGCGCTCGCCGCGACGCCCCTCGGTGGGCTGCCGGCTGCGCGCGATCTGGCGTAGAAGTTCCGAGACACGGCGGATGTGGCCCACTAGGTAAACAGCACCTCCACATCCTCGCGGGTGAGTGCTTTGAAGACCCCGCCATCGGTGGCGATCAGCTGGGACACCAGGGCGCGCTTGTGCTCCTGGAGGGTGAGGATCTTCTCCTCGACGCTGTCGCGGGTGACCAGTTTGTAGACAAAGACGGGCCTGGTCTGCCCGATGCGGTGGGTGCGGTCGGTGGCCTGAAGCTCCACCGCCGGGTTCCACCACGGGTCGACGTGGATCACATAGTCGGCGGCAGTAAGGTTCAGCCCTACGCCCCCGGCCTTCAGGCTGATCAGGAAAAAGGGCAGTTCCGGGGTGGACTGGAAGCGATCCACCTCCTGCTTGCGCTGGCGGGTGGCGCCGTCGATGTAGGCATAGGGGATGGCGCGCGCATCAAGGGCCTCGCGGATCAGCGCCAGCATCTGAACGAACTGCGAGAAGATCAGCGCCTTGTGCCCCTCCGCCCGCAGGGTGTCGAGGGTCTCCAGCAGTAGCTCGAACTTCGCCGAGGCGCCGCGAAACTGCTCGTCCACCAGGCGGGGGTGGTTGCAGATCTGGCGCAGGCGGAGCAGGCCCTCGAGGATCTTCATGCGCGCGTCGTCGAGGCCGTCGTCGTCAATCAGGCCGAGCAACAGGGCCCGATAGTAGTCGCGGGTCTTCACGTAGAGCTTGCGCTGGGCCGGCTCCATCTCCACCACCAGCAGTTCCTCGTTGCGGGGCGGCAGGTCCGGCGCCACCTGATCTTTGGTGCGGCGCAGCATGAAGGGGTAGACCATCTGGCGCAGGAAGCGCGCGCTGGTCTCGTCTTGCTTCCGCTCAATCGGGGTGGCGAACTCCTCGCGGAAGTAGTCCAGGTTGCCGAGCAGGCCGGGGTTGAGGAAGGCAAACTGGGACCAGAGCTCAAGCGTGCTGTTCTCCACCGGGGTGCCGGTAAGCACGAGGCGGTGCTCAGCCTGTAGGTGCCGGACGGCCCGGGATGTTTCGGCGAGCGGGTTCTTGATCGCCTGGGACTCGTCGAGGATGGCGTAGTGAAAGCGATAGCCGCGCAGCAGCTCGATATCGCGCAGCATCACGCCGTAGGTGGTAAGCACCAGATCGTGCTGGGCAAAGTCGAGGGCGGCGCTGATGCGACCCTGGTCGGCGTGGATGTAGACGCGCAGGCCCGGGGTGAATCGGGCTGCCTCCCGCTCCCAGTTGAAGAGTAAGGAGCGCGGCATCACGATCAGGCTGGCGGGGGGGCGGGGCTGCTCCTCATAGCGCGCCTGGAGGTACGCCAGGGTGACGATCGTCTTGCCGGTGCCCATATCGTCGGCCAGGCAGCCACCGAATCCGTAGTCGCGGAGAAAGTGGAGCCAGTCGTAGGCCGCCTGCTGGTAGGGTCGAAGGGTGCCGTTAAAGCCCTGGGGCAGTGGCCTGGGCTCGATGCGGTCGAAGGAGCGCAGGCGCGTGCGGCGCTCGGCGAAGACCGCGTCGGATTGGGCCCGGTCGGCTGTGGCGAGGGCCTGGTCGAGCAGGGCGAGGTGATGGGCAGAGACGCGCATCCCCTGGGGGCGTTCCTCGGCGAAGGCGAAGAGGTGGCGGTAGCGCTCGACCCACTCCTCGGGAATGGCGCCCAGTGAGCCGTCGGCGAGCTTCACGAAGCGTTCACGGCGCCGGATGGCGCGCTTGAGCTCCTTAAGGGGCAGGAGCTGGTCGCCGAACTGTACCACGGCCTCAATATCGAACCAGTCGATGCCGGAGTTGACGTTGAAGCTGATCGTCGGGCGGCTGCGGTTGATCCGAGCGAGGGTGAGGGCCTCCTCGCCGAAGACGGTGAACCCGGCGGCGGCGAGGCGGGGCACCTCGCGCAGGAGGAAATCGGCGGGCGCAAGGCTCTTGCGTAGCACCTGTTCGTGGGGCGCCATGCCGCGCTTGAGGCCAAAGGATGGTAGCTGGGCCCAGGCCACCTGCTCGGCCTCGGGGTCACGGCGGATGCGGGCGAGAGTGGTGGTGCCGGGGATGCGGCGGGTGCTGCTGGCGGGCAGGTGCTTCTCGTAGGTGAGCTCGAACGGTCCGTACCCGAAGCGCAATTCAGCCAGAAGCTGGCCCTCTCGCTCGCTGAGATAGATCCGTGGCTCGGCGGGGGCCTCCACCTGCTCCCAGCGTACCAGATCACCCTGGATGGGCAGTTGCTCGGTGAGCGGCACGAGATAGCGCTCCAGAAAGTCGGCCTCCTCGGCGGCGGGGATGTGCAGACGCGGGTGGTTGGTGAGAACTTCGGGGCCGACGGGGGTGTTTGCCAGGCGAAAGAGCTGGTTGTCGGCGAGGAGCCAGAGTGGCTCACGAGTGACGATGGTGGTGCTGCCGGGGCGGAGGGCGAGACGGCGGCCATCGAGGGCCACCTGGAACTGGGCGTTCAGGTCGGCGCCATCACGGGCCAGCTCCAGCTCCACGCGGGCCGGCTGGTCGTGGACGACGATGCGACCGCCGGCGGTGGGGCTGTACTCGTCGCCGACGTAGACGAGGCAGCCGGGGAGCATCGCAAGGACGGCGCCGAGGGCTCTGCCGCCGCCGTACCAGTAGCCGTAGCTGCCTCCGGCGATGGCGTTGTTGGCGGCGGCCACGGCGCCGAGGGGCATGGTGGGGTAGCTCTCGGGGCTCACCTGGCTGCGCATCGGCTTGAGCTGGGCTTCGTGGCTGCCGCGCGCAATCGCCGCAGCAATCGTGTCGGCGTCGCCGCCGTGATCGGGGGGCAGTAATTTGCCCGTAAGGCTGTAGGGGGCAACCATCCAGGCCTGGCCGCGCTCCTGGAGGCTGAAGACGATCACATTGCCGCTGGGGGGTGGGGCGCTGCGGCGAGCGGGGGGCTGGACGGCCCGCTCCAGGATGGTGCGCCACACGCTCGGTGGGTGGGCGCGCAGGTAGTCCTGCAGGGCCTTGAGAGCAGCGACCTTGTGCCGGCACTGGCCCCACCCGTAACTGCGGCTACAGCTGCAGCCGACGTTGACGAAGTTGCCGGAGAGCGAGATGACCACCCGCGCAGCCTCGCCGGCGGGTTCAGCAACGCGCACGACCGCGCGCGTGGGCGTACTCTGGTCGACCGCCGCGCGGCCCTGGTGGTAGAGCTCATCACCCTGCCGGAGGATCAGCGACGGAAACCCCAGCAGCAGCTGATCCACGGGGAGCGTGTCGGCGGTCAGCACAAAGAGCATGGCAAACCTGATTTATACTATTGCGTACACCTTCAGTGTAGCCGGGCGCAGGCCCGTGGTCAACTCTCGACAAACCGCGCAAGCTCAGGTACAATCCTGCACCTTATGAAAGCCTTTCCAATCCTTCTGATACCTCTCGTCGCGCTGGCCCTGACGGCCTGCCAGATCGAGGGGGGTGTGGCCCGGCCCACGGCGGCGGCCCTGGCCCCCACAGCGCCGGAGCTCACGACGGCGCCTGCGGCTACGCCCGTGGCAACCACGGCCGTGACGGCCGAGCCGGCAACTTCTGCGCCGATCGTGGACGACAGCGGGCTGCGGATCGGCCTGCTGGCCGACCCAGGCGATCTCCTGCCCTACCACGACGATGCCGCTGACGAGCGCGCCACCGCGCCGATCAGTGAACTGCTCTTCCCCACTCCCCTGCTGCCGGTTGGCTATACCTACACCGCCACGGGCGTGCTCGAGCGCGTACCAACAGTGGAGAACGGCGATGTGGTGATCAGTACGGTAGAGGTCTTCCTCGACGCCGCCGGTGCGATCACTACCACCACCACCAGTGTGATCACCCAGGTGCAGCAGATCAGCGTCACCTACCGCTGGAATCCGGAGTTGGTCTGGTCGGATGGGACGCCGGTGACGGCCAGTGACTCGCTCTTCGCGTTCGAGCTTGCCCGGCGTACCAACCTGGGCCAGGAGGCGGCGGCCAGGCTGGCCCTGCTCCAGAGTTACGAGCGCCTGGACGACCATACCACCCGGGCCGTGCTGAAGCCCGACTATACCGACCCGGCCTACCTGACGATGTACTGGACGCCGCTTCCACGCCACCTGCTGGAGGCGCGGGACCCGGCTGAGTTGCGCACGGGCGACTATGCCCTGCTGCCGGTAGGCTACGGGCCATACATGGTAGCGCAGCGCGACCAGGGCAGCCTGCGGCTCCAGCGGAACCCCCATTACCGGGGTGCGGCCGCGAACTTCGAGCATGTGAGCTTCATCTTCCGCGATAGCGTCGATCTGCTGCGCAGCTCGGTGGCCGGGGGCAGCCTCGATGTCGCGGTGCTGGACCAGCCCTCGCCCGAGGCGCTGGCGGCTATCCGTGCCGACAGCGATGCGGGGGCTATGCAGGTGAGCGCGGTGGCCAGCCCGATCTGGGAGCACCTCGACTTCAACCTCGATGTGCAGGCGCTCCAGGACATCCGCGTGCGGCGGGCGATCGCCCACGCCATCGACCGCGAGGCCATGGTGCGTGAGTTGCTCGGCGGTTACGGTCGAGTGCTCGACAGCTGGATCGTTCCCGAGCAATGGGCCGCCGCGCCGCAAGACCAGCTCACCAGGTACCCGTATAACCCCGACGAGGCCCGCCGCCTGCTGGACGAAGCGGGTGTGCTCGACAGCGATGGTGATGGGTTGCGGGAGTTCGGCGGCCAGCCATTCGCGCTGAGCCTGGTGACGACTCAGAGCTCGCCGCTGCGCCTGGCTGCCGCCCAGCGCATCGCTGCCGATCTACAGGCAGTGGGAATCGGCCTCTCGGTACAGGAAGTTCCCACGGCGGCGCTCTACAGCCCCGAGGGGCCGCTCTTCCGGCGTAGCTTTCAGCTCGCGCTCTTCGCGTGGATCGCCGGGCCCGACCCGCGAGGCTGGGAGCGCTGGAGCTGTGCGGGTGTGCCGAGTGAGCAGAATGGCTGGACGGGCAACAACTTTCCCGGGTGGTGCTTCTTCGAGGCCGACCGGGCCATTCGCCTGGCGACCACGGCGCTGAACCAGGAGGAGCGAGTATCGTCCTACCTGCGTCAGCAGCAACTCTTCACCCAGGAGTTGCCAGTGCTGCCCCTCTTCCAGCGGATCGATGTCACCGTCGCGAATCCGGCCCTGAGCGGCGTCCGGGCCGACCCAACCGCGCCGATCACCTGGAACCTCGCAACCTGGGCGCGCCAATGAGATGGGGCCACCCTACCCGCATGGGTGGTTGACGCATTGTGTCCAGCGCGGGTACACTCCCATGTACCCTCGTTCACAAAGCTTGCAGCTCCGAAAGGAACGCGTGTATGGAGCGGACGGTCGGTGAGGTTATGCACCATGGCGTGCTCACGTGCAAGCGCGACACCCCCATCCAGGATGTGGCCCGGCAGATGTCGGAGCACGATGTGAGCGCACTGGTAGTTGTGAGCGACGACGGCCACATGATCGGGCTGATCTCGCGCACCGACCTGGTCAATGCGCGGCTCTACGAGCAGTACTGGAAGCACTGGCGTGGTCTCACGGCCGGCCATATTATGGTCACCGATGTGGTTTCGGTCCACGTCGGCGATACGCTGCAGCAGGCGAGCCGGCTGATGATGGAGCGGCGCATCCACCGGGTGGTGGTGGTCGAAGAGGATAGCGGCGGCCTGAAGCCGATCGGGATCGTCTCCGTGACCGACGTTGTGCGCGATATCGCCCGTGACGATCTGGAGGACGCCGAGGCGTAGGGGATTGCCCATCGTCAGGCAGGCTTCGGGTGATCTCACATCCGGCTTGATGGGGTGTATCGGCGGGGAGGCGCGGAGGGGTCGCACGCCCCTGCGCAATCCGGCAGTGCGCCTTGGGTAAGGGGACAGGGGAGAGGACCGCGGCAGCAGCAAGCCCTGGATGCGCCCAAACGGTCAAGCGGCCTGAAACATGCCTCACACGTGGATGTAGTCCCGAATCGTTACGATCCACGTCACCAAACCGGCCCCGATGATCGCCGCGATTGCTGCCCACGCCGCTAGCTGACCCGGGCGCCCGCGTTGCCAGAGGGCATCGAGCGCCACCCCCGCGCCGAGGCACAGGGCGGGGTAGAGAAAGATTGCCCAGCGCACCCCCTGACCGGCAACGACCAGCAAGGCGAGGGTGAGCGCGGCGCCTAGCCACCAGGCCGCGAGCAGGGTCCGTACTGGCGCCGCGCCCGGTGCCCGCCGCCGCGCGAGGAGGAGCGCACCCGCGATCGCCAGCGGCCCGATCAGTGGTGGCAGCGCAACGCGCCGGTCCTCGGGGGGGGCGAGGCCAAGCAGGGCGAGTGCCGTGTCGGCCACGATGCGCAGCGGGGGGGTGCCTGCCACCCCGGTGCTCCCGGCACGCTCGCCGAGCGTCGCCAGCATGCTCGGCGCGGTGTAGTAGAGCAGCAGGGCGAGCCCGAGGCCCGCCGCCGCCCCGAACGTGAGGCGCGCCGGGTCGATTGGCGTTGCCCGCCCCCGCAGCCGGCCCGCCCAGCCCAGAGCCCACGCGGCCACGAGCAGCGCGCCCACCGAGAGCGTGACGCCGGAGTGGCCGAGGAGCCCCAGGGCCACGGCCACGACAAGAGCGATGGGGATGGGCACACTGCTTGTGGTGGCAGAGCGCCAACCCTCGCCAACAAGCCCGAGCCCGAGTAGCGCCAGGAGCGGTAGCACCAGGGCCTGGCCGCCCAGGTTGGCGTACTCGCCGATCGAGAAGGCCTCGAGGGCCGGCGTAGGCAGGAGGTAGCAGGCCGCGCCGAGCAGGGCCGCCCGTTGCCCCAGGCCCGCCCGACGAGTGAGCGCCCAGATCAGCAGGAGTGCCAGGCTGTCGAGCAGGGCGGTGCCCCCCTGGACCAGGAGGCGCCGGGAGCCATCCCCTGCCGCAAGGATCTGGCCTGGCAGGAGCACGAGGTAGAGCCCGGGGGGGTAGGGCGCCTGGCCGCCACCTGCGTCGCTCGGCAGCCCCGCGCTGAAGAAGACCTGCCCGAGTGTGACGCGGTAGAGATTGTTGGCATTGAAGCCCAGGTCGCTGAAGCGGGCATGGGGGTGGAGCATCCCGGCCATGCGCAGCGCGAAGGCTAGCAGGGTGAGGCCGAGGACCGGGGTAAGGGCGGCGCACCGTGGGCCCCGTGTGAGCGTCCAGACCACGGCGCCAGGTGCGGCGCAGCCCAGGGCGAGGAGCCCCAGGGCCGGTGCGACAAGCGTCAGGGCCGGGCGCGCGCCGGCGAGGGCGAAGGCCCCACCAGCGGCTGCGCCCCCGGCGAGGGCGAGCGCGCCACCCAGCCCGGCTCCAAAAGCGAGCGCCATCCCGTACACAACAAGTGTAGTGAGTGTGAGCCAGCCCAGCATCGGCCAGGCCGGCGCGCGCAGGCCGCCGCCCGCCGTCTGGAGGCGCACCTCGTGGAGTACAAAGCCCAGTTCGCGCGGGTCGCCCGGTGCCGCATAGGGCGTAGTGCGCATCGTGATGCGCACTACGCCCCGGTGATCGGCGGGAACGAGCAGCCGGTAGCGGCGCGGCTCGCCCGCAGGCAGGCTCACATCGAGCGGCAGTAAGGTACCTGCCGTCCAGACGCTCGGTGTGGGCACACCGTCGGGGCGGCCGCTGCGCGCCAGCAACTCCACGAGATAGCTGCCGCCGCCCGCCCCTGGCACCAGGAGCGTCGTCTCGGCACTCGTCCAGCGCAGGGGGCGTTCGCCGGTGCGCTGCAGGAGCTCAAACCACCAGATCTGGCGCTCACCGCCGGGATCGGCCGGGTCGGCCAGCCGATCGGGTGGCTCGGAGCCATTGATGCCCAGGAGGAAAGGGGCGTCGTCGTCCCGGCGCAGCAGGGCCAGATCGCCGCCAACACGGATGATCTGGTGAAGGGGGAACTGATAGGCGATGACCCAGAGGCACAGCGCGAGCAGCAGCAGAAAACCTGCGGCCAGCAGCTCGGGTTGCCAGGTGGTCCTGCGCACGCGTGGTTACCCGTTCCCTGAGCCCCAGGTGATCACCACCACCCCGACCACAACGATCAGGGCGCCGATCAGCTTGGCCGGGGTGATCGTCTCACCGAGGAGGTAGCGGGAGGGGATCAGGATCAGCACATAGTTGAGTGCCAGCAGCGGGTAGGCGAAGGAGAGATTGACCCGCGAGATCACCCCGAGCCAGAACAGGGCCCCACCAAAGACGAGGGCGAAGCCGGCGACCACGCGCCAATCGGTGAAGGTGGCCCAGAGTACCGCCGGGTCGAGCGAGAAGGCGCCGACACGGGCGCTTACCGCGTTGACGCCGAGCTTGAGTAGCACCTCGCCGACGACGGTCAGGGCGCTGGCGGTGATCAGCAGGGCGAGGACAGGGAGCATGGCGAAGGCTTTCATCTATCACACCCAGGTTGCCAGATCACCAGGCTTCCCGGCGCAGCACGTAGACCGCATAGTCGCAGATCCCGCTACGCATCCGGTACATCTTCTCGCTGGCGAAGTTCGTGCCGAACAGGCTCAGGTAGTCGGAATCACTGCGGATGTGACCTCCACGGTCGATGGCGTGCATCAACTGGCCAGCGGGGTTCTCCCCGGCGGGGGGCGGAACATCCTCCATGACCAGGACGGTACCACCGGGGCGGAGCACGCGGGCGAGCTCGGCCATGGCCTCGCGAGCGATCGGGTCGGGCAGATGGTGTAGCACGCCGAGCACGAGGGCCGCGTCGAAGCTGCCATCGATGAAGGGCAAACGCTCGCCGGTGCTGGCTACGAAGCTGCCGGGCCGATGGCGCGCGGCGAAGCGCAGATAGCCCGTGGAGGGGTCGGCGCCAACGTAGCGTGCGGCGGGGAACTCACCGGCGAACTCACCCGTGCCGCAGCCGAGATCGAGGAAGCGGCGCCCGTCACCGGCCCAGGGGCGCAGCTCGCGGGCGATCGCCATGCGTTCGCCGGTAAAGCCGGCCTCAACCACCCAGCGCAAGGTATTCCAGAGGCGCGGCGCGGCGCTCACGCGGTCGAGTGTACGCTCGATGGGCGAGGAAAGCGCGGAACGATCCATGGCGTTGCTCCACCGCAAAAGGCTGCGACAAACGTTCAGCTAGCACGCCGGTCAGGCAGGCCGCACCACGCTAGCGGCGCAAGGAGAGCTCCGTGCCAGCCGGATCGCCAGGGTGCGTCTGTCGGCGTGGGGCGGGCACCATCACCCGCGCGAGCTTGCCGCTATGGGCCAGGCACATGATCGAAAGGCCAAAGGGCAGTGAGCCGCCGAGGCTGAGCCATGCCGCCTCGACGGCCATCGGAGCACGCAGCACGGCGTTGAGTGGCCTGGCCGGCATCTCCATCGCGGACTCATCGCCCCGGTCGGGCGTGAGGCGCTCCAGGAGGCGTGCTGTGGCGGGCAGTGGGAAGAGCAGGCTAAGCACATAGCTACAGCGCTCGACGAAGAAACCGGCCGACTCCAGCAAGGAGCGCACCTCGCTGGCCGTGTAGCGGCGCCGGGTATGGACGTGTCGATCATGGCGGGAGCGGAGCCACTCGTAGGCCGGCAGGCGGATCAGCAGGCGGCCGCCGGGCCGCAACACGCGGCGGGCCTCGGCGAGGGCCGGGGCCTCGTCGGGCACGGCGCGGTGGTAGAGCACATCGAAGGATGTCACCAGGTCGAAGCTGTCGTCGGCAAAGGGCAGCGCCAGCACCGAGCCTCGGGTGAAGCGGCCGGGGAGCCGCCCGGCCACCAGTTCGGCGGCCTCTGCGGCGTAGTCCAGGCCCACGACCTCGCCGTAGCGGCGCAGGAACAGCGCGTCGCCGCCGGTGCCGCAACCTGCGTCGAGGATGCGCAAACCCTGACGCCCGGTGTACAGTGGGTCGAGCAGGGCGGCGGTGATGGCGCGCATGCCGCCGTACCACCAGTGGCGCAGCTCCACCGCCGCCATCGTTGTATACTCGCTCTTCTCCATACCGGGGGCAGACTATACCAGATGGGTGCGGGTGACGCAAATGGGCTAGCTGTGGTACCATGGCTATAAGATCCCGTTCGCCCCACGTTCTATCTTACATCGCCCACCGCCGTATGGCGCCAGGCCTGCGGCCACACTCAACCACCGCGCTGCATCGGGGCTGGAATGCGGGAGCCGCACTGCCTGCGGTCCAAATACTTGCTGCGGTGTGCCATGCCGCCGCGGCCTTCTGCCGCCATGAGCCTGCTGCCGTTTCTGCCGTACCAGATCGCCGCTGAGCTCATGCGCCAGCCGGTCACGCTTCCCGAGGGACTTACCCGGCGTCTTGAGGCCGTTGTGCTCTTCGCCGACATCTCGGGTTTTACGCCGATGAGCGAGGCCCTTGCCCGCCTCGGCCAGGCCGGCACGGAGGAGCTCACCGACCATATCAATGCGGTCTTCGCAGCCATGATCGACCGGGTGGCCTCCTCTGGTGGGATGGTGGCCTCCTTCGGCGGCGACGCGCTCACTGCACTCTTCCCGATCGCGGGCGGCGGTGCCGCCCGGGCAGCGCAGTGCGCCCATGATATGCAGCGGCTCATGCAGGCCTATGGTCAGGTCGATACCAGGGCGGGCCGCTTCACGCTTGCGATCAAGATCGGCCTCGCCGCCGGGCCGGTGCTCTCGGCCGTGGTGGGTGATCCAGCCCTGCGCCTACAGAGTGTTCTCGCCGGCACTGCGCTTGACCATGCGGCGGAGGCGGAGCACCTCGCTCACAGCGGCGAGGTGGTGATGCACCCCGGCCTGGCGACGCTCCTGCCCGGCCTGGCCGTGCTCGAGACCCGCTCCGGTTACCTGGTGGCCTCCGGAGTCGCCGTCGCCCCACCTCGTGCTCCGCTGCCGCCCTTGCCCGCCCCTGCCGCTGAGCTCCAGCCTACCCTCGCCGCCTTCGTCCACCCGGCAATCGCGCGCAGGCTTGCCGACGATCGCGCCGGTCTGGTGAATGAGCACCGGAGCGTGAGTGTGCTCTTCGTTGGCTTCGATGGGATCGACTACGACGGCGATCCTGGGGCCTACGACCGTCTGCAGCGCTACGTGGCTGCCGTGACCCGTGAGGTGGAGCGCTACGGCGGCGATCTGAATAAGCTCGATTTTGGCGACAAGGGGAGCAAGTGTGTCGTGGTGTTCGGCGCGCCCGTGGCCCACGAGAATAGTGCTGAGCGGGCGATGCATTGCGCCCTTGCCCTGCGGGATCTGCCGGGGCCGGCAGCCAGAATCGGTATCGCTGCCGGCCTTGTGTACTGTGGGCTGGTGGGCGCCACGCTGCGCCGTGAGTACACGGTGATGGGCGACACGGTGAACCTCGCGGCGCGGCTGATGCAGGCAGCGGCGCCGGGCGAGATTGTGGTAGCCAGTGGGGCCCACCGCCCCGTGGCTGAGCAGTTCATCTGGGAGCCGCTGGAGCCCCTGCCGGTGAAGGGCCGCTCGCGCCCGGTGACCGTCTACCGCCTGCTTCGTGCCCGCGAGCGCTCCGACCAGCACTACGAGCCGGCCTATAAGCTGCCCATGGTGGGCCGTGAGGCCGAGATGCAGCTCATCGAGCAGCGCCTCGAGCTTGCCCTGCGCGGCCAGGGCCAGGTGCTTGGAGTGGCCGCCGAGGCTGGGATGGGCAAGTCGCGCCTGGTGGCTGAGGTAGTCCGGATGGCTGCCCGCCGGGGTGTGACGGTGCTCAGTGGCGAGTGCCTCTCCCACGGGGTGAGCGTCAGCTACCTCCCCTGGCACAGCCTGCTGCGCGGGCTTTTTGGCATCAACTCGGCCTGGAGCGCCGAGGCGCAGCTGCGGCATCTCCGGCACCAGATCGCCGCCGTGGATCAGCAGATCCTCGCTCGCCTCCCCCTGCTTGCGGTGGCCCTCAATCTGGAGATTGGTGAGACCGACCTGACGCGCTCGCTTGATGCGCGGGTGCGCAAGGATGCGCTGGAAACAACCGTGATCGCTTGTGTCCGCGCGATCACCGGCGGGCGCCGCGCGGGGCGTGAGGCGGCGGCCACGCCCTCGCCCACGCTGATGGTGATCGAGGATTGCCACTGGATCGACCTGCTCTCCCACGATCTGCTGGAGGTGGTGGCCCGCTCGATCGTGGATCGGCCCGTGCTGCTCCTGCTGGCTTACCGCCCGCCCGAGCGCGACGATGGTCGCCTCCGGGTGACCCGCCTCCCCCACTTCACCGAGGTGCGGCTGCGCGAGTTTAGCCTGCGTGAGACGGAGTGGCTGATCGGGCTCAAGTTCGGCTACCTCTTCGGCGCCAGGGGTGTGCTACCCGCTAGCTTCGTTCAGCGCATCACCGAGCGTTCTCAGGGCAACCCCTTCTACATCGACCAGATGATCAACTATATCCAGGACCAGGGTATCAGCCCGGCCGATGCCACGGCTCTGGAAGCGGTGCGCTTGCCCGACAGCCTGCGCGCGCTGATCATCAGCCGGATCGATCGGCTCTCTCCACAAGAGCAGGCGACGCTGAAGGTTGCCAGCGTGCTCGGGCGCGCCTTCCGCGCGAGTTGGCTCGGGCAGATCTACCCGCCTCTCGGTGGCCCCGAGCAGGTGCGCGGTCTGCTAGAGGCGCTCAGCCGGCTCGACCTGACATCCCTGGAGCGCGACGGGCCCGAGCAAGAGTACCTCTTTAAGCACGTGGTCACCCAGGAGGTGGCCTACGAGAGCCTCACGCTCTCTACCCGTACGATGCTCCACGGAGCGGTCGGTCGTTTTATCGAGCGCCAGTTTGCCGGTGATCTGGAGCGCTACCTTGATCTGCTGGCCTTTCACTATGGTCGCAGCGATGATAGCGCCAAACAGCGCCAGTATTTTGCCCTCGCCGCCGACGCGGCCCGGGTGGCCTATGCCAATGCGATCGCCCTCGACTACTACCGTCGTCTGCGGGCGCTGCTCCCCCCCGATCAGCAGACCGGCGCCCTGTTGCGCGAGGCCGAGGTGCTCCAGCTAGTGGGCCGCTGGAGCGAAGCCGAGGCGGCCGTGGGCGAGGCGATCACCATCGCTGAGCAGGCCGGCGATGACGCCACGATCGCTCGCTGTCGCACCGAGCAGGCCCACCTCCTGGCGCTGCGCGGCGATTATGACGCCGCGATCGCCCTGATCGACGAGGTGATGCCGGTCTGGGAGCAACTCGACGATCCCTCCGGCCACTACGAGGCGCTCTGGGTGCTCGGCACGGTTCTGATTGATCTCGGTGAGTACACCCGTGGGCTACGCCAGCTGGAGCATACCCACGAGATCGCGGTGCGCCTGGGCGACAGGCGCCTGATCGCCCGCTCGATCGGCTCGATGGGCCTGGTCTACGTGGAGATCTCCGACGACGAGATGGCGCTCTACTGCCTGGAGCGTAGCGCCGCGATGGCGCAGGAGTTCTCCGACTGGGGCTTGCTGGCCCGCACGCGGGGCGGGATCGGCTTCGTCCTGCTGCGGCAGCATCGCGCTCCCGAGGCGCTGGCGATCTTCCATGAGTTGCTGCTGCGGGCTGCCGAGATCGGCGACCGGCGCTTTGTGGCCCGTTTCGCGCGGGAGATCGGCCGGTGCCACCAGTTGATGGGCGATATGACGGGCGCGCTGCGCTGCTATGCGTTGCAGGTTGCCGTTGGCCTGGAGCTCGGCGAACGGCGCGATCTGAGCATCGGCCTCGGGTTTCTCGCCAGTGCCTACGCGCAGCTCGGCGACGCTCGCCGGGCAGCCCGGGTGGGGGATCTGGCCGTGGCGCTCTGCGATTCGATCCGGCTCGTCTACTGGAGCTGTGAGTTTCGCTACGAGCGAGCCCGCCTCGCCGATGGCCAGGGCGAGCAGGCGCTGGCGGCCAGGCTCGCCGAGGAGGTGATCCGCTCTGCCGGCGCTTCTGGCTGCAACCGGCCGGCTCGCCTGGGCGCGCAGCTCCTGGCGGCCCGGCTTCGCGTGGCCGATGGCCTTGATCCGGCTGTGGCTGTAGACGGGATCGAGGCGCTCGATGAGGAGTGGTACGGCGCGGAGGAGCGGGCTGCAATCCGGTACACAGTCTGGAAGATCGACCCCACGCGCGAGGATGCGCGCGTGGAAGCGGCTCGCCTCTACGCGGCTTGCGCTGCCGAGCGCCCCACTGCCGCAACGCTGGCCCGCCGCGCTGAGCTCACCGGTTCGGCGCCTGCACTCCCTGCGCTTCCCGAGCTTCCTGAGCTGATCGCCCGCCAGCACTACGATCTCGCGGCACTGATCGATCAAGCCGAGGCGCTGGTAGGCGCACCGGCGCGAGACTAGTGCAGTCCGCCGGCAGACCCTTGCCGGTTGCCGGGAGCGTGGGCATCTCGCCTGCATCCAGCCGGGGCGGGCGAGACGCCCGCGCTCCCAGGGCGCACCCCGGTGGGGACGCGGAGAGACGCCCCGATGGGGACGCGGAGAGCCGCGCCAGGTAGAGACGCCCCATTGGGGCGTCTGTACAGGATGCCCCGGTGGGGACGCGGAGAGCCGCGCCAGGTAGAGACGCCCCCGTGGGGCGTCTGTACAGGATGCCCCGGTGGGGACGCGGAGAGCCGCCCCCGTGGGGCGTCTTTACGATGCGGGATCGATGATGTTCCGCAGCGTGCCCAGGCCCGTTACCTCCAGTTCCACGACGTCGCTACGCTCCAGCCATGGCCCGAAGCCGCCGGTGGCCTCCAGCAATGTGCCGCCGGGCACCGGGCCTGCGGCGATCACGTCGCCGGGCTCAAGGCTCGTGCCGCGGCTGGCGTGGGCCAGAAGCGCGGGGAAAGGGTAATACTGGCTGGCGGCAGTGGCCCGCGAGCGCTCGACCCCGTTCACGCGGGCGACCAGGCTGACGCTGAGGCGGCCCTCGTCGTCGGTGTAGAGTTCCAGTTCGTCGGGGGTGACGAGCCACGGGCCAAGCGAGGTGGCGAAATCGCGCGATTTGGCTGGCCCGGCGCCGAGGGTGCGTTCGAGCTCCTCGGCGTCGCGGTTGTACCAGATATTGGTGATCAGGTAGCCAGCGATCGCGGCGGTAGCCTCGTCGGGGGAGAGATCGCGGCCGGGCTGGCCCAGTACACAGGCCAGGCTGAGTCCGTAATCCAGCTCCTCGGCCGACGGCACCGGCACGGTGGCGTCGGGGCCAAAGACGGCGGCGTGGTTGGCGAAGCTGAAGCTGGGGCCTCGGTACCAGGCAGCGGGGAGGCTCAGGCCGCGCAGGCTGCGGGCCGCGATCGCATGTTCCTCGAAGGCCTCGTAGACGCGCAGGCTCGCCGGGCGAGGCAATGGGGCGAGCAGGCGCACCTGGCTGAGCGGTAGGAGCATCGCCGCGCCGCCGATCGAGAGGCTGCCCGCCAGGCTTGCCGGGAGCTCGTCGAAGCCTGGCTCGTCCAGGCTCAGCCCCCCGAACTCGGGCTCGGCGCCCACCATCTGGGCAACGGCCGCCACGATATCGGCGGCGGCATCGAGGTTTACCTCATCCTGGTCGGCCCGGAGCAGGCTGAGCATATCCCAGCGCAGGCCCTCGGCCTCCTCGATCAGTAAGGGCGCGGCGGCGGCCAGGTCGATCACCGACTCGCCGAGGAGCGCACCGGCGCGGGGTGGACCTTCGGGCGGTACGAAGGTGACAAGTTTCATGCCGGTATTATACGGGCAGACCGCTCGATCCATCAGCCTCGGGGGCCACGAGTCTACAACACGGAGCGCAGGTGGGTCGCCAGGCGCAATGCCAGCGCGGCGAGCGTGAGGGTGGGGTTGGCCGCCGGCGAGGAGGGAAAGACCGCGAGATCGCATGCGTAGAGGTTCTCGTAGGCGCGAAACTTCAGGTTGGTGTCTACCACGCCTTCGGGACCCATGCGCAAGGTGCCAACCTCGTGGGCAACGCCGCCCATAGGTGCCCGTACCAGGTTCAGGGTGCCACCCGGCAGGGGTACGGCGCCGAGCAGCCCGAGGATCTGATCCCGCAGGGTGTTGATCTCGGCCCACTCCGCCCCACTGATCGGTGGCTCCCGCATCGTCACCACTGGCTTCATGAAGGACGGTCCCGGCTGGGCCAGGCCGTTCTCGTTCAGCAACGGGGCATCGAAGAGCACCACCAGCTCGCAGAGCATCAGACCACCGCGTGCGGCGATGGCAGCCCCCAGGATCTCCGGGTCGACGAAGCGCCCCTGGTTGAAGTCGCTGCCAAGCTCCAGTACGACATTGTAGCGGTGGTGGTAGCTGCGCGGCGGCCCGGCCTCGGTGCGGGCGTCGCGGTGCTGTAGCAGCAGCTTGGCGGCGGCGTCGGCCCGGTGCAGCGGCGCTCCAGCAGGCAGCGCGAAGTGCGTGAAGAAGATCGGGTGGTCGGTGATACCCGCGCCGATCATCCCGCTCGGGTCGTTCAGGCCACTCAGCAGAGCCAGCTTGGCGCTCTCTACGGTGCCGGCCGCCAGAACCACGGCGCGCGCGCGATAGGTTCGCTGCGTGTCGGCGATCAGGTCGTGGGCCAGCACGCCCGTGGCGCGCCCGCCTTCGGTGAGGATCGCCACGGCGGCATGGTTCAGGTTGATGGTGAGTTGCTGATTGCCGCTTGGCCCGCCGGTCAAGCGCGATTCCATCAGCAGGTCGGCGGTGGAGAAGATACCGGCGGGGATGGTGTTCAGCTGCGGCTGCGAGTGCTGTACCGCCATCGGGGCGCCCATCACTACGTAGTCGGGCATGGCGCGGGTGAGCTCTGCGCGCACGCGGCGCTGATAGTCGCTGTCGAGCTGAGAGCGCTTGAGTAGCTCTTCGGCCAGGGTGTAGCCGTGATCTTCCAGGTACCAGCGCACCTCCTGGGGCCACGTCTCCAGTTCCCACCAGCTCATCCGTGGGATGAGGCCACCCCAGAAGACGCTGCGCCCGCCGAGGTTGAATCCCTGGCCGCCCTGGTAGGCCGAACCCGGCCCGTTGACGTAGTTCGTCACCTTGAAGTCGTCCCACAGGTGCCAGATGTGCTTGTCTACTCGCGGCGCGAGGGTGTGCTGGCGCGGCAGGTTGCCCACATGGCCTGGCACCAGGTAGCTGCCAGCCTCGAGCACCAGCACATCGAGCCCCAGATCGGCCAGCTGGTCGGCCAGGATGCCGCCGCCGACGCCGGAGCCGATGACGATCACATCGTATTCGTGGTTCGGGTCGAGGTTTGGCGAAAAGAAGCGCTGCTGGATGAAGCCGTTCTCTACGAGCAGTTCGCCGATCGGCGGGAAGACCACCTGGCCGGGGCCGTAGGTGTAGGTGGCGCCGTCGGTGGGCTGGAGAAAGAGGTTGCCACCCTCCATCCAGTACTGGCCCTCCAGCACGAACTTGAAGAACATGCCCCCGGCGTAGCGCGCTGAGTCCAGGCGAAAGATCCAGGCGTCGTTCTCGTACACGCCGCCGAGGTCGTTCTGCCAGCCGTCAACGTCGCTGCGGATGGTCACCGACAGGTCCGGGCGGTAGCGGATGGTCTGAAAGCGAATGGTGAACATAGCGCACCTCCGGGAGAGATTGCATCTCGTTACCCCGGAGGTGCGATGTGTGCGGGTGCGGGGCGTTCCTTTTGAAGGAACGCCCCCCACGCCAGTTTTTGCCGGATGGCTCGCTAGCTGCTCACCACGGTAATTGTGCGGGATTGCGAACCTGCTGAGATTCCCTGATGAGACGGTCTGTACCGGCAGGACCAGGGCGGTGGGCCATGAGTGCCGCCGTCCGGAAGACCCTTGCCGCTTGCCGGGAGCGCGGGCGTCTCGCTCGCCCCGGCTGGATGCAGGTGGGGGCAGGCCGCTGGCCCCCGCTCCCAGCACGGGAGCGGGGGAAGGCTGCCCGCCAGGATGCGGCAAACCGCCACTCGTCTGCCCGAGCTGTCAGCCCCTGAACCCCGCGCAGGCGGGGGGAGAGCCAGGCGCGTCAGAGGTTCCCGCGCCGGGCCTGCTCGCGCTCGATGGCCTCGAAGAGCGCCTTGAAGTTGCCTTTGCCGAAGCCCCGGCTGCCCTTGCGCTGAATAATCTCGATGAAGAGCGTGGGCCGGTCCTGCATGGGCTGGCTGAAGATCTGTAGCAGGTAGCCCTCCTCGTCGCGGTCCACGAGGATGCCGCGCTCCTGGAGCGCCTGGCGGCTCTCATCGATCCTGCCGACGCGGCTCTCCAGATCGTCGTAGTAGGCGGGCGGTACCTTGATAAAGGGGATCCCCGCGCTGCGGAGGGCATCGACAGTGGCGCAGATATCGCCGGTGGCGAGGGCGATGTGCTGTACGCCGGGGCCGCCGTAGTACTCGAGATACTCCTCGATCTGGCTCTTCTTGCGGCCCTCGGCGGGCTCGTTGATCGGGAACTTGATCTTGCCGGTGCCGTTCTGCATCACCTTCGACATCAGGGCCGAGTACTCGGTGGAGATATCCTGGTCGTCGAAGTGGACGAGTTGCCGAAATCCCAGCACGTCGCGGTAGTAATTCACCCAGCGTTCCATGTGGCCGAGCTCGACGTTGCCGACGATGTGGTCGATCGCGGCGATGCCGGTTTCGGGAACGGGGGGGCGCTCCTCGATCGCGCGGTAACCGGGCGCAAAGGGGCCTTCGTAGCCGTCGCGCTCGATGAAGCTATGTACGGTATCGCCGTACGTGCGGATGGATGCCTTGACGATCCGGCCGTGGGCATCCTCGACGACGGTGGGCTCCAGCGCGCTCTCGGCGCCGTTCCGCAGGGCCGCCTCGTAGGCTGCCACGGCGTCGCGCACGCGCAGGGCGATGTCCTTGACGCCATCGCCGTGGCGGGCGATGTGCTCGCCGATCGGGTGGCCGGGTGTGAGCGGGGCGGTGAGCACAAAGCGCACGTTGCGGCGCTGCAGGACGTAGCTCGCCCGATCGCGCACGCCGGTCTCCAGCCCGGCATAGGCTACCGGTGTGAGCCCGAGGGTGCTGCGGTAGAAATGGGCCGCCTGGCGCGCGTTGCTGACGTAAAACTCGACGTAATCGATCCCGAAGAGGTCCAGCGGGTCGGGTGCAGACGCCATTGTCGTACTCCTTTCGTCGGGCACATCGTAGATGGCCGGTGCCCCCGGGGCGACCAGGGGCTCATGACACTGGTTGGCCGCCTCCCCAGAGGCCCTCGAAGGCGATCGTGAGTGTCTGGGCGAGGCCGGGATGGGTGACACAGAGGGCGGTGAGGCTCGGGGTGCCGGTGATCGGGTCTTGCAGCGAGAGCAGGGCGGCGCGGCCGTCGTAGAGGTTGCACTTGATTGGCAGGCTCTCGGCTACACGGGCTTCCTGGCCCCAGCGCTGGAACTGCCGCACCCACCCGGCCAGCTCCGGATCGTCCAGGAGGCTCCGCTCGTAAAGCGCCCGATAGCGTACGCCGCGCTCGCGGGGCACACGCACTTCGGCGAAGTTCTCCTCGCGGCCACCTACCAGCGGCGCCTTGAAGAGGACGCAGATCTCGTGTTCGGCGGCCTGCGCCAGGCTCACCGCCCGTTCGGCAACTCGCCGCCGGTCCAGGAGTACATCGACATAATCGAGGGGATCGGCTACGTCGCTGCCGGCGGCGAAGGCGGGTGTGAGCAGATCGACGAGGGCGGCGGCCTGGGCACGGGCCCGCTCCTGGGCAGCCTCGAACTCCTGGCGCTGCTTGTCGAGCAGGGCGGGAATGGCCACCGCCGGGTCAACCGCGTAGTAGTGGCGCTGGCCGCTGCCGTGGCGCTCGATGCAGAGGCCCCTGGCGCTGAGGGCGGCCAGCACGTCGTAGATGCGCTGGCGCGGAACGCCGGCGTAGGCCGCGACCTGGGCCGGCGTGTAGCCCCGGCGGCTCAGCAGCGAACTGTACGCCGCCGCCTCGTAGCGCGTGAGCCCCAGGGCCACTAGCCGGTCGATCGTTTCCTCCCCAGCGTCCATGGTGTTTCCTGTGCTATATGTCACCACTCATGAGTGGTGACATGATACGGTAGCGCCAGCACTGTGTCAAGCCCGGAAACCGATCTCCCCGGGCTTGAGCAACCTCCCTGGGCGTGCATCCAGCGGGGGCCGGAGCGACGGGAAGCACGCACCCTTATGGTCCGCGCTGTGCGCTCCTCAGGACGCGCATCCGCCGAGGTTGCATCAGTCCTGACTGGCGTCTGGGAGCTCACAGGAATGGTCGGCGGCTTGCGACACACCGGGTGGTGTGTCGCGCAGCCAGTAGATCCCGTTGGCCCGGTCCATGTAGCGGTGGTCTACGAGCAAACGGCGGAAGGTGGCGAAGTCCTCGTGGTGGATCTTCAGGAGCTCGTTGACCTCCCGCTCCGGGTAACGGCGGCCGGGCTCAAATCGAGCGGCGAGCCAGCGCAGCACCGACTGGAGCCGTTCGGGGCGGGTGGGGATCTGGATGAGCCGCTCACCGCGTAGGTATCCGCGGAGGAAGCGCCGCTCCGCTTCGTCGAGGTCTGCGGCGTGGGCCGCGTCGTGGCGGTTCGGCGTCGTGAGCAGATCGCGGCTGAGGCGCTGCAGCGCGCCGTTGAGCTCGCGCAGGCGCTGGCGGTTGAGCCGGCACAGGATCCGGCCGTTCTCCTGGCTCACGGCAATGATCTCCAGGAAGATCAGGCGGCCAAGTGGGCCACGGCTGAACGACGGCGGCACCCTGAGCTCGGCCGCAAGGTCGGGCAGGCTGCGCTCGCCAGCGTGGAGCGTGGCCACGATCCTGAGCATCATCGGGTCGAGCAGGGCCTGCATCGCCATCAGCAGGACGCGGCGCTCGTCGAGATCGGGGTTATCGCTCACACGTTTGAATGAAAGATCGTTGCTCGGGTTCATCAGGTTGTTCCTCTCGTGAGCGTGGTTCGATACCAGGGTTTCCGGCACGGGGATGCGGTAAGGCGCGGGTAGCCGGGCATACAACAAGGCCGTGGGGCTGATGCACCCACGGCCTTCCGGTAACTTCCTGGCTGGCTACTGCCGCCTCAGCACGCGGAATATGGGCACACTACGGCCATGAGTGGCGCGCGCGGCCCTCCCCTCCGATCCGTTCTGATCAGCTCCGCGATCGAGCGCTGGTTGTCGGTGTAGCTTCGCATACAGGCAGCGTAGCATGGCGGGGGCGCCATGCGGATCGGTCCGGGGATGGAGCGAATGCCTTCGCGGCCCCGGCTCGGGGGCACGGCCATCCGGGTTGCGGACGACGCTAGGCTGCCAGGAACCTGTGCAGCAGCTCCTTCCCGCACTGGGTCATGATCGACTCGGGGTGGAACTGTACTCCCTCGATCGGGTAGCTCCGGTGCCGCAGCCCCATGATCAGTCCGTCGTCCGTCCAGGCCGTTACTTCCAGCTCCGCCGGAAGGTCGTCGCGGCGCACAATCAGCGAGTGGTAGCGTGTAGCCGTGAGCGGGTCCGGCAGTCCGGCGAACACGCCCTGGCCCGCGTGATGGATCGCCGAGAGCTTGCCGTGCATCACTGTGGGCGCCCGTACCACCGTGCCACCGAAGGCCGCGCCGATCGCCTGGTGGCCAAGACAGACCCCGAGAGTAGGCACCTCAGGCCCGAGCTCGCGCACGATCGCGACACTCACCCCTGCCTCAGCCGGGGTACACGGCCCTGGGCTCACAACGATCCGATCCGGCCGTAGCGCCGCCGCCGCCGCCACCGTGATCGCGTCGTTGCGCCGCACATCTACGGTTGCGCCGAGCTCGCTCAGGTACTGGAAGAGGTTGTATGTGAACGAGTCGTAATTATCGATCAGCAGCACTCGCATGGTACGCCTCCGTTTGCAGACTCTATCACCTAAGTTTGGCCCCAATTAGCGACACGATGCCACAGGGGAGGATACTGTTGCGGAAAAGCCGATGATGGACCATACCTGTTCTAGGGCTCG
>SFCB01000283.1 GCA_004367505.1 Chloroflexi bacterium OHK40
CCGGTTTGTCAACCCCTCACGGCTGAACCCAACCCCATCAGCCCAAACTGCGCTGAAACACCGCGCGTCGCTACTCCACGCCGTCCTGTGGTGCTACCGCGCTGGCTCGATCCGGCCCCGGCATGGTCGCGCGGTGCCGCCTGAAGATCGGCGTCTCCACACTATAGCAAGCCTCTCCAGGGTGTGCATGCGGTGGCCTGAACGCACATACAGGAGCGTCATCGAGACGCTTCCATGTGGGCGGGACGCCCGCGATCCCAGGCCGGGCTTCACGACTTGTATGAGATTGCTATCCATACGTACTTTACAGAAATAGTGAGCACACTAACCTGGCTGAGGCTTGATGATCATCCCTTAGCCACTGTTGCACACGCAATAATTTTTCATGTGATCCTTTGTTGGAATCATGTTTGACTGTTCAGCGCATAATGACACTGGCGTTCGACAGCCCCTCCCCCGCGCAGGGTACTTCTCAAATGATGCGCGCTATGGTACACTGCGAGATGTCACACAGCGTCACGTTGCCGCGAGAGTTTCCCCTGTCTCACGACGGTCTCCCCGGCCCGCACGACCTCCACGCCCGAGGAACAGCACGAGACGTTGTGCATCGCCGCACACAGGGCGAGGCGTACTGTGGGCGGCGCGCCGCAAGGCGTGGCCTGGAGTGAGGAGCGCAGGGAGTGAGTCCCTGCCGACGCAGTGCCATGGCGCGTGCCTGGCACGCAGGAGTTGGACCGCATGCACGTGAAGCTCTTTGTCGGCAACCTGGCCTGGAGCATCGACGACCAGCAGTTGGAGCAGGTCTTCCGTCAGCACGGCGATGTCCAGAGCGCCCGCGTCATCCACGATCGCGACACCGGCCGCTCACGCGGGTTCGGGTTTGTCGAGATGGACGTCGACGATGTGTCGTCCGTCATCCGCGCGACCGACGGCCTCGAGGTGGGCGGACGGCCCATCCGGGTCAATGAGGCCGAGGATAAGGGCCGCGCCCCCCGTCGAGACTCCGGCGGCTACGGCGGCGGCCGGCCGTACTAGCTGGAACCACGTTGCTCGTCTGGTACCTCGTAGGCGCAGCATACGTCGTCCCTGCGCATGCGACCGAGCGATGGTTGTGGTTCCATAAACGCACGAACCGAGCACCAGGAACCGGCGAACTCTAAACGGATGATGTCCTGACACGTTCCAGCCCTCCGCTTCGAGCGCACCCGTTCCGAGCAATGCTCTAGCCCTGCCCCAGCTGGCCTACGCCTCGGCCGGCTCGATCCATTCCGCACCCTGGCCCTCTGTCGTACGACAGGGGGCTTCTTGCTTGTGGCGATGAGCGCGCTCCCAGCACCAATCCCGCGCCGGTGCATCTCGGGGCGCCACACCCGCTGATGCGCGCACGACGGGTGTGAGATACTGTCTGCTATCCTTCTGACAGCAAGCCTCTCCAGGGTGTGCGTGCGGTGGAGTGAACGCACACACGGGAGGGCCATCGAGACGCGTCCAGGCAGGCGGGGCGCCCGCGCTCCCAGGCCGGGCTGCACGGAAAGTCTTCACGTAGACCTGGCATTTCAGGTAGGCACAGAGGTCGGGGCGTGCCGTGCGGGCGCCCTCCGGGTGTATGCACTGCACACCCGCTTCCATGAGCTCTCGCGTCCCTTCCCTGCGCAGAGGTGCGGCCCCATGCAGGAGCGCGCACCGCGATCCCGTGGCCCACAGGGCGCCGGAGGGGGCCAGCAACCGCCCGGCATTCCGCCGCGTCACGCGGTACAATAGAATGGCGGCGACCAACCCCCGACCGAAGTCAGCCCATGGATCTTATCCAGCTCAGCGAGCGCGGCCTCTACTGCCCCGCCGGTGACTTTTACATCGACCCGTGGGCCCCGGTGGAACGCGCGGTGATCACGCACGCCCATAGCGACCACGCCCGCCCCGGCTCACAGGCCTACCTGACGACCAGCGACGGCGAGCGCGTGCTGCGGACGCGCCTCGGGCAGGGCGCACCGATCCGCGCCCTGCCCTACGGTACGACGATCCGCATCGGCGATGTCGAGATCTCGCTGCACCCCGCCGGGCACATCCTCGGCTCGGCCCAGGTGCGCGTTGCCCACCGCGGCGAAGTCTGGTGCGTCTCCGGCGACTACAAGACCGACGTGGACCCGACCTGCGCACCTTTTGAGCCGGTGCGCTGCCACACTTTCGTGAGTGAGGCCACCTTCGCCTTGCCGATCTACCGCTGGCAGCCCCAGGCCGAGGTCTTCGCGGCGATCAACGCCTGGTGGCGGGCCAACCAGGCCGCCGGCCGGGCCAGCCTGCTGCTCGGCTACGCCCTTGGCAAGGCCCAGCGCCTCCTGGCCGGGCTCGACGCAAGTATCGGTCCCATCCTCTGTCATGGCGCCGTAGAACGCCTCAACGCCGACTACCGCGCCGGCGGGGTGGCCCTCCCACCCACCCGGCACAGCAGCGCCGTGGAGCGTGGCTTCGACTGGAGCAAGGCGCTGATCATAGCCCCGCCCTCGGCCCACGGCACCCCCTGGACGCGGCGCTTCGGCGAACTATCGGCCAGCCTCGCATCGGGCTGGATGCGCATCCGGGGCGCCCGCCGCCGCCGGGCCGTCGATCGGGGCTTCGTGCTCTCCGATCACGCCGACTGGCCCGGCTTGCTGGCGGCCATCGCCGCCACCGGTGCCGAGCGCGTCTGGGCAACCCACGGCTACAGCGCCGTCCTGGCCCGCTGGCTACAGGAGCAGGGGCTGGAGGCCATAGCCGTGCCAACCCGCTTCGAGGGCGAGCCAGCCGCCGAAGCGATGGCGGAAGAGCCCCCACCCTTGCCGGAGACGCCATAATGAGCTATAATCGAACACACGTTTCCGTTTAGCCGTAGCGATGATGCAGACTCACCCGGGCGTCCCAACCCTTGTCGAACAGGTCGATCTCCTGGGCCACCATGCCGCAGGCCACCGAGACGCGGCCCGTCGAGGGGAGCTGGGCCAGTTTTTCACCCCGGCGCCCCTGGCCCGGCTCATGGGGGCAATGCTACCTACCGGCCAGCGCTATGTGTCCCTGCTCGACGCTGGGGCTGGCGTCGGTACGCTGTTCAGTGCCGGCGTTGAGGCCCTCGTCGTGTCGCCGACCCCACCCCAGACGATCGATGTCACAGCCTACGAGATCGACCAGAAGCTGTTGCCATATCTCCGTGAGACGATGCAGCTCTGCCAGCAGCTGTGTGAAGCGCGGCAAATAGACTTTCGTGGTCATATCATCGAGCACGACTTTATTGTCCACGCCGTCGAGCAACTCCGCATGCCTCTCTTCTCAGAGAGGCCGTCCATTTACACAGCGGCCATTCTGAACCCGCCATACAAGAAAATCCGCAGCGACTCAACCCATCGCCGGTTGCTCAGCAGCGTGGGCATTGAGACATCGAACCTCTACACCGCGTTTCTAGCATTAACAATCAAGCTGCTCGCGCAACGAGGACATTTAATAGCAATTACCCCTCGCAGCTTCTGCAACGGACCGTACTTCCGACCCTTTCGGGAGCTCTTGCTCCGCGAGATGGCCCTGCAGAACCTGCAGATCTTTGAATCCCGGGAGCAAGCCTTTCAAGAAGACAATGTACTCCAGGAGAACATCATCCTCGGCGCCGAAAAAGGTGTTCCATCGCCCGATACAGTAACAATCGTCATTCGCCACTCACCGGACGATGAATTACCTCAGGCCCACGAGGTACCCTACGAGCACGTCGTTGTTCCGGGTGATCCCGAACGGTTTATCCGCTTTGTGGCCGATTCGTCGGGACAAGCGGTTGCCATGCAGATTGCAGGGCTCGCCTGTTCACTCGCCGAGTTGGGGCTCTCCGTTTCGACAGGACGTGTGATTGACTTCCGAGCGGCCCCATTCTTGCGGCAGCTGCCTGAACCAGGCACAACCGCGTTGATCTACCCAACCCATCTGCGGAATGGCGCCGTCATATGGCCCAGACCTGAGAGCAAGAAACCAAACGCGATCATCGATAGCACGGACGTACAGGACTTGCTCGTCCCCAATGGATGGTACGTGCTGGTAAAGCGCTTTTCGGCCAAGGAGGAACGCCGACGGGTGACAGCGGCAGTGTACGATCCAGGTATTGTAGCAACGCATTACGTGGGTTTTGAGAACCATTTGAACTATTATCACGTGGCCGGGCAAGGCATGGATGAGACATTGGCTCGCGGCCTTGCGGCATTTCTCAATTCAACTCTGGTAGACCTGTATGTGCGTCAGTTCAACGGCCATACCCAGGTGAACGCCACCGATCTGCGTGCCTTGCGCTACCCACATCGCCAGCAACTCCTGGCCATCGGCGCACGTGTTGGTCGGAGGCTTCCCACTCAGAGTGAGCTCGATACGATCATCCGCGAGGAACTTCTTGTGACAACCTCGGCTGCTGGCGATCCGCTCCGGATACAACAACGCCTGGGCGAAGCACTGGCTGTGCTACGCGACCTGGGGTTTCCCCGCGCCCAGCTCAACGAGCGATCGGCGCTCACACTCCTGGCGCTTCTGGATCTGAAACCTGGCGATCCATGGTCGGCGGCGAGCAACCCACTCTGCGGTATCACACCGATGATGGGGTTTTTTTTCCAGCACTATGGCAAACTCTACAAGCCGAACACCCGTGAGACAGTACGTCGCCTGACTGTTCATCAATTTCTTGATGCAGGTCTGATCATCGCTAACCCGGACAACCCTACTCGGCCGATCAATAGTCCGAAAGCGGTGTATCAGATCGCCCCTGAGGCCCTTACCTTGTTGCGGACATACACTACATCGGAATGGCCCCGGCAGCTGCAGGCCTACCTGGCTCGTGTGGTCAGTCTGCGGGAGCGCTATGCCCAGGAGCGTGCGATGAGCCGCATACCGGTGCAACTCGCTACCGGTGAACTCATCTCCCTTTCACCGGGCGGGCAAAATACGCTGATTGAGCAGATTATCAAAGAGTTCGCACCACGCTTTACCCCGGCCTGCGAGGTGTTGTATGTCGGTGATGCCGCTGAAAAGTTCGCCTACTTCGCACGGGAGCGTGCACGCGAACTCGGGATCAATGTCGACGCCCACGGGAAGATGCCGGACGTCGTGCTGTACTATGGCAAGAAGGATTGGCTTCTCCTGATAGAGGCGGTCACCTCACACGGTCCGATCGATGCGAAGCGCCGAAGCGATCTAGCTCGACTCTTTCAGGAAGCCCGGCCTGGACTGGTGTATGTCACGGCATTCCTTACACGCCAGGCCATGCGTGAATACGTATCGGTGATTTCGTGGGAGACGGAGGTATGGATCGCCGAGTCGCCATCTCATCTGATCCACTTTAACGGCGAGCGGTTCCTTGGCCCCCACTGAGCCGTTTCTAACGCTTATGCGTGCCTTTGCCGAACTCTACGCCGCCCTCGATGAGACGACCCGCACCAGCGAGAAGGTGGCCGCGCTGGCGCGCTACTTCGCCGGGGCTCCGCCCGCCGACGCGGCATGGGCACTCTACTTCCTCAGTGGGCGCAAGCCGCGCCAGGTGATCAGTACGCGCCGCCTCAGCGAGTGGGCAATCGCCGCTGCCGGCATCCAGCCATGGCTCTTCAGCGAGTGCTACGACGCCGTGGGCGACTTCGCCGAGACGGTGGGCTTGCTCTTGCCCGACTCTGCCATCGGGGAAGGTAGCGACGCGAGGGCTCCTGACGGCGCCGGTCGATTGTCTGTTGCTCCCGGCGTACCCGGCGCGGGTGGCGATTCGCATGGCTCACTGGCATCCTGGATTGAGGGGCGGCTGCTGCCGCTACAAGGCGCCGACGAGGCCACCCAGCGGGCCGCACTGCTGCGGGCCTGGGCGGAACTAGATGGCCCGGGCCGCTTCCTCTGGAACAAGCTGATCACCGGCGGCCTGCGGGTGGGCGTCTCTCAGCGCCTCGTTACCAGGGCGCTCGCGCAGGTGAGCGGCGTAGACGATGCTGTGATCGCACACCGGATGATGGGCGCCTGGGAGCCTGGCGCCGATTGGTACCGCCAGCTGCTCGCACCAGAGACGAGTGACGCCGATGTGAGCCAGCCCTACCCGTTCTGCCTGGCCCACCCGCTTGAAGCTAGCCCGGAGAGCCTGGGCGACCCGGGCGAGTGGCAGGCCGAATGGAAATGGGACGGGATCCGCGCCCAGCTGATCCGCCGGTCCGGCCAGGTCTTCCTGTGGTCACGCGGGGAGGAGTTGATCACCGAGCGCTTCCCGGAGCTAGCCGCAGTGGGCGCGCAGCTGCCAGACGGCACTGTGATCGATGGCGAGCTTGTGCCGTACCGGGATGGGCTGGTGCTCCCCTTTGCCCAGTTGCAGCGCCGGATCGGTCGTAAGACCCTGGGCAAGAAGCTCCTGGCCGAGGTGCCGGTGGCGCTCTTCGCCTACGATCTGCTGGAACATGGCAGCCTCGACGTGCGCGAGCTGCCCCTGGTCGAGCGGCGCGAGCGCCTGGAGGCCCTGGTGGCGGCCCATGGGGGCCGCCCGGCCCCATCCTCCGGCGCTCCCCCGGGCACCTTGCTCCTCTCACCCATCGCTCCTGGCGCCACCTGGGAGGCGCTGGCGGCCCAGCGCGATCGCAGCCGCGAACTGAGCGCCGAAGGGCTCATGCTCAAGCGCCGCTCGTCGCCTTACCGCGTGGGCCGCGTGCGAGGCGACTGGTGGAAGTGGAAGGTGGAACCCTATAGCGTGGACGCGGTGTTGATCTACGCCCAGCGCGGCAGTGGCAAGCGGGCCAGCCTCTACACCGATTACACCTTCGGGGTGTGGGACGGCGAGACCCTTGTGCCCTTCGCCAAAGCCTACTCCGGCCTCACCGACGCCGAGATTCGCCAGGTGGATGCCTTTGTGAGGCGCAACACCGTTGAGCAGTTCGGCCCGGTCCGCACCGTGAAGCCCGAGCTGGTCTTCGAGCTGGCCTTCGAGGGCATCCAGCGCTCGTCGCGCCACAAGTCGGGCGTGGCGGTACGCTTCCCACGCATGCTACGCTGGCGGCGCGACAAACCCGCCCGCGAGGCCGACAGCATCGAGACGGTCCGCGCGCTGCTGGATGCGGCACCGTGAGGGCCACGCCCGGCGGGAACGGCATAGCGCCGTGGTTGGGGCACTCCAGAGGGCTAGCAGGTAGGCCGCCAGGGGCCGTGGATGGCAGGCCCCGGTTGTGTAGACCGTCCGGATGAGCCGGGTACTAGTGGCTGAGCACGTCGCGCACAGCCTCGGCCAGCGCAGTAGGGGTAAAGGGTTTGCGGAGCACCGTTACAGGCTCGCGCGTTTCGAGCAGCACATCGGCGTAGCCGGTCATATAGATCACCCGCTCGGCCCGGCCGTCGCGCAACAGACGCGCGGCGAGCTCGGGGCCGTTCAGTTCGGGCATGACGACATCGGTGAGCAAGAGCTGGCAGGGCTCCTCGAACGTCGCCGCAATCTCGAGCGCCTCAGCGCCGTTGGCCGCCTCGACCACGGTGTAACCTCTGGCTCGCAGCACCCGGGCTAGCAGTGAGCGGACAGACGGATCGTCCTCCGCAATGAGGATCAGCGCACTTTCTTCGGCGCTGACGGGGATGCCTGGCTGAACGTGGAGCTCAGCGCGGACATGGCGCTGAGACCAGGAGATGAGCTGCATGAGGGTTCGCTCCGCGACGTACAGGATCACCAGGCGAGACTTTCTGCCCGCCCTCAGTATAGCGCACATCCCCCTACTACCGCTAGCCGTAGGTTTGGTTCTTTCACAGCGGTGGTCAACGGGGAGACCTGGTTCCAGCGCCAATCATCTACGGCGCACCGGCTGATTCTCCATCGCGCGGCGTGACGGACTCAAGCAGGAGCTCGGCGAGATCGCGGCGCTTAAGGGACTCGTCACGACCAGTGTTCTTGGCAGCGTCCTCGAACATGACCATACAGAACGGGCAACCCACGGCGAGCGTCGCGGGCTGATTGGCCGTGAGCTGCTGCAGGCGGATCACATTGACACCCTGCTTGCCCCAGCCTTCCATCCAGACATTGCCGCCGCCACCACCGCAGCACATCGCCCGCTCGCGGTTGCGCTCGGGGGCCTCAACCAGCTCCAGGCCAGGGAGGCTCGCCAGGAGCTGGCGGGGCGGATCGTAGATCTCGTTGTAGCGCCCGATGTAGCAGGGGTCGTGGTACACAACGCGCTCGTCCACCGGTGTGACGGGGCGGAGCCTGCCGGCGGCCACGAGCTCGGCAAGAAACTCACTGTGATGCAGCACCTGGTAATCGACCCCGGCGGTGCCGCCGAGCTGGGGGTACTCGTGCTTGATCGTGTTGAAGCAATGGGCGCAGGTTGTGACGACGCGCCGGAAGCGGTACTGCTTGAAGGTCTCGAGGTTCTGCTGGGCCTGGGCCTGAAAGAGCAACTCCTCGCCCATGCGGCGGGCCGGGTCGCCGGTGCATGTCTCCTCGTCGCCGAGGATCGCGAAATCAACCCCGGCGCGCTGCATCAACTGGACCATCGCGCGGGCCACGCGCTTACTGCGCTCATCGTAGCTAGGGGCGCAGCCGACCCAGTAGAGCACCTCCACCTCGCCCTTCTCGGCGAGGGTTGGTACATCGAGGCCGGCAGCCCAGCCAGCGCGCTCGCGGGCGGGCAGGCGCCAGGGATTGCCGGCCCGCTCCACACCTTCGAGCACTCGCTTCACGCCCTGGGGCACCTCGCTGGCGATCATCGTCAGGTGGCGTCGCACGCCGACAATGTCGTCCACGTGCTCGATCATCGCCGGGCACTCGTAGACGCAGGCGTAACAGGTGGTGCAGCTCCACAGCTCGTTCTCGCTGAAGAGGTTCTCATAGAGCGGGATCGTCTCGACATCGGGGGCCTGCGCGCCAGCCGGCCCTGTGCCGTTCGAGTGGCCGCCATCGAGCTCGGTAGCGAGCTTCACGGTGCCATCCTTAAAGCGGATCGGCTCCTGGCGCATGAGGTCGTGGAGCTTGGTGATGATGTACTTTGGCGAGAGCTCAGCGCCAGCGGTGTGCGCCGGGCAGGCGGCCTGGCAGCGGCCACAGCGCATGCAGGCATCGAGATCAAGCCGGTGCTTCCAGCCGAGATCGGCGAGGGTCGCGATCCCGAGGCGGGGTTCATCCTTCTCGATCTCGGCCTCAAGGGCGGGGATGGCATCGAGGGCGCCAGCGGGGGTGGTATCGCGAAAAAAGGTGTTGAGCGGAGTATAGAAGAGGTGCTTAAACTTACTGAACGGCAGCGAGCCGATAAAGGCAAAGGTAGCCAGCGCGTGGGTGAACCAGAGCACCTGGTGGATGGCGAGAGCGGCGGGGCTGCCATCGCCCAGCCCCACGGCGCGGAAGAGCAGCGCCAGGCTGTAGCCTACGTAGGCTAGGGGAGCCCAACTCTGGGTATAGGTGAAGACCCGGCAGTCGGCCTGGCTGGGCCAGCACTGGTTGGCGATGCGCAGGCCCTCGATCAGGAAGCCGCCCACGCCGAGGAAGAGCATCACCCCGAGAACCCACCCATCGGTGCGACGGTTGTCGAGGCGCGGCTCCCGCGCCTGGTAGCGGCGCACGGCAGCCCAGGTGAGACCTATGACGAAGACGAGCCCGAGGGTATCGAGGATCAGCTCATAGCTCTGGTAGAACGAACCGACCAGGATCTTTCCCGCGTCGGGACCCATCAGGGGCAGGGTGAAGTCTTCCTCAACCGCAATAATATCGGTCCCGATGAAGAGCGCCAGGAACCCGAAGAAGATCAGGGCGTGCATCGAGCCCGCCCGCCTGTCGCGCAGGACGCGCTTCTGCCCGAAGAGCTGGGCGAGAAACTCAGCCGCCCGGGCGGGCAGCTGGTCCAGCCGGGGTTCGGGGCGCCCCTTGCGCCAGCGGGCAATATCGCGCAGGATGCCCCATGTCATGACCGCCGTGGTCACGATCGCCAGGGTGTAGAGAACGAGCGAGCCGAGCGGCTGGGGAATGTTCCAGTAGATCTCGCGGAGGGCGATGAGCTGCTCTTGCTGCATGGTGCAGGCGCACCTTTCTAGGCGTCAGAGCGCGGCATTTTGCATATCATAGCATCGGTGACGTACCACGTCAATTATGGCCAACTGGTATCGTAGCGCCGCAAATCCGCTATAATCGGCACCCATGGACGACATCAGCCTGCTTGAAGAGCTGCTCCGCATTCCCTCGCTCTCCGGCCAGGAGGGTGCTGCGGCAGCCTTCCTTGTCGAGCGCATGGCCGCCTTCGGCTGGAACGCTTTTATCGACGAGGCCGGGAACGCGGTCGGCCTGCTGGGCAGCGAAGGCCCGCTGGTGGTGCTGCTCGGCCACATCGACACGGTACCGGGCGCGATACCGGTGCGCGTGGAGGGCGGCCGGCTCTACGGCCGTGGCGCCGTGGACGCCAAGGGCCCCTTCGCCGCCTTTGTGGCCGCCGCGCGGCGTGCCGAGCTCGCTGGCCAGCGGTCCGGGCACCCGCTCCGCTGCCGCCTCGCGCTGATCGGCGCCACCGAGGAGGAGGCCGCCAGCTCCCGGGGCGCCCACTACGCCCGCGATCGCTACGCCCCCGATTTCTGCGTGATCGGCGAGCCCAGCGGGTGGGATCGGGTGACGCTGGGGTACAAGGGCCGGCTGCTGGCGCACTACCGCCACGAGCAGCCCGCCGCACACAGTGCCGGCGAACTCCCCGCCGCACCCGAGGCGCTCGTCGCTTTCTGGCGCGCCGTCGAGCAGCACTGCGCCCGGCACAACGCGGGCCGCGAGCGGCTTTTTGAGCAACTCAGCCCCTCGCTGCGCCGTGTTGCCAGCGGAGGCGACGGCCTCACCGACTGGGCGGAGGCCACGGTGGGCCTGCGCCTCCCCGAAGGGGTGGACCCGGCGGCCCTGGCCGAGGAGCTCCGCGCTCTCGCCGCCCCCGCCCGGCTCCGCTTCGAGGGAGGCTGCCCCGCCTTCCGGAGCCCGCGCACTACCGCCCTCGCCGGCGCCTTCGTGCGGGCCATCCGCGCCGAGGGTGGCCAGCCCGGCTTTCTCCATAAAACCGGAACCGCCGATATGAACGTCGTCGGCCCCGCCTGGGGCTGCCCGATCGTCGCCTATGGCCCCGGCGACTCGCGCCTCGACCATACCCCCGACGAGCACGTCGAGCTCGCCGAGTACCAGCGCGCGATCGTCGTGCTCGCCCACGTGCTCGGCCAGCTTGGCGCGCGGGCGCCGCATTGTTGATACCGTGGTTGGCCTTACGTGGGCCAGCCAGCCAGGTTGCTGTTGGAGAGCTCGTTGCGTGTTCTCGCCGCACGCCGGCGCCCGTACACGCAGGCCAGTACGGCATCCCGGACCCTCGGCGGGGCGTAGTGTTAGACCCATACGAAGCCAGGACCCTCATGCGCACCAGCGTCTGGCTCATCCGCCACGGCCAAACCCGCGCCAACCTCGAACGGCGCTACCAGAGCCGTAGCGATAGCCCCCTCACAGCCTACGGGCAACTCCAGACAATCGCGCTCGCCGAGCGGCTGCGCCGCATCCCCTTCGATGCCGCCTACGTGAGCCCCGCCGAACGTACCCGCCTGGCTGCCGGAGCCGTGCTCGCCGGCCGTCCCCGTATCGTGGTGCACCTGAGCCCCGCCTGGGCCGAGACCAACCACGGCCGCTGGGAGGGCCTGACCTACCGTGAGGTACTGGCCCGCTTCCCCGATGAGGCCCAGGCACGCTGGGCAGCGGGCATCCACGGGCGGCCCACCGGCGGCGAGAGCCTCGCCGATGTCCATGCCCGGGTCGTCGAGGCCTGGGATCAACTCCTGGCCACGCATCGCGGCGGGCGTGTGCTGGTCGCCACCCACGCTACGCCCATTCAGCTCGTGCTCTGCGCCTGCTTCCGGCTCGACCCCGGCGACCACTGGCACTGGCGTGTGGACCTTGGGAGTGTCACATGCCTCGATCTCTACCCGTCGGGCCCGATCGTGCGGATGGTCAATAGCGTTCCCCCTCTGCCCAGCGTCACGGGTCCCACCCGGACGGAAGGAAGCCCAAGCGATGAACGATAACACCCCCAACGCTGGCCTGCGCGGCGAGCTCGCCACCCTGTGCGCGTCCGTGCCCCCCGCCGATACCAGCGCCGCCGCCGCGGCTCGCGCGCGCCTGGACCGGCTCACCAAGCCTCGCGGCAGCCTCGGACAGATCGAGGCACTCCTGGAGCGTCTCGCGGGCGCAACGGGCCATGTCTGCCCCACAATCGCGCGCCCGGTTGTCCTGCTTGCGGCGGCCGATCACGGTGTCGCAGCCGAGGGCGTGAGCGCCTACCCACGGGAGGTCACCGCGCAGATGGTTCACAACTACCTGGCGGGTGGCGCAGCGATCAACGCCCTGGCCGCCAACGCCGGTGCGCGGCTCGTCGTACTCGACGCCGGTGTCGATGCCGATTTGCCCGAGGGACCCGATCTGCCGCGCCTCGGGATCAGGCGGGGCAGCGGCAACATCGCTCGGGAGCCGGCCATGACCGATGATGAGGCCCTGCGCGCCTTGCTGGGCGGGGCCGCCCGGGCCGGCGAACTGGCCGACGCGGGCGCCGACCTGCTGGCCCTCGGCGAGATGGGGATCGGCAATACGACCCCGGCGGCCGCGATCACCAGCGCCGTCACGGGCGCCCCACCGGACTACACCGTGGGGCGTGGCACCGGGATCGACGATGCCACCCTGGCGCGCAAAGTGGCGGTGGTGGCGGCGGCCCTCGCCCGCTGGCGATCGGTCGGGGCGCCAGCCGATGGCGTCGGACTCCTGGCACAGCTCGGGGGCCTGGAGATCGCCACGCTGGCCGGGGCCACCCTTGGCGCCGCGGCCCGGCGCGTGCCCATTCTGCTCGACGGATACATCACCGCCGCCGCCGCGCTGGCCGCCGTTGCACTGGCCCCAACCGTGCGCGACCACCTGATCGCCGCTCACTGCTCAGCCGAGCCCGGGCACGCCATCGCGCTTGAGCACCTCGGCCTCAGCGAAGCTCACGGCGCAGGCCCGCTGCTGCGGCTCGGGCTGCGCCTCGGTGAGGGCAGTGGCGCGGCCCTGGCCATCCCACTCATCACCGGCGCCACGCGCCTGATGCGCGAGATGGCCACCTTCGACGAGGCCGGAGTCGCCGAGGGCTAGCGCTATCCTGGCACCGGCACGGAGGAGCGACACGCGCACCATGGACGAACGGCACGAGCAGGGCGGCATTCTGAGGCGGCTGGTGTTGCAACTCGGCGAGGCGCTGCGCTTTTTGACGATCATCCCGATGCCCTGGCTACCGCCGATGGGCGAACGCGCGATGATCGCCGCCATCCCCTGGTTCCCGGCCGCCGGCCTGCTGATCGGCGCCCTGCTGCTCCCGGTCGGCTGGCTCGCATCCCTCGCCTGGGGCGATCTGACCCGCGCGGCGCTGGTAGTGGTGGCGTGGGGGGTGATCACGGGCGGCCTGCACCTCGATGGCCTGAGCGACACCTTCGACGCCGTGATGAGCTGGCGCAGCCGCGAGCGCAAGCTCGAGATCATGAAGGATAGCCGCATCGGGGCCATGGGCGCCATCGCGCTGGTTGCCGTGCTGCTGCTCAAGGTGGCCTTAGTTGCGGAGGCAGGCCCGGCCTGGTGGCAGGCCGTCCTGCTCGCGCCAGCGCTCGGCCGCTGGGCCGACTGTTACGGGATCTTCTGGTTTCCCGCGGCCACCGAGGGTGGCCTGGGCCGGGCCTTCCACGACCGGGTGCGCCGCCCGGACTTCGTTGCCGCCAGCGCCACGGTCGGCCTGGCAGCGCTGCTGGTGGCCGGCGCAGGGGGGCTCGTAGCGCTCGTCTTCGTCTGGGGCGCCGCCCACCTGCTGGCGCGCTGGTGGACGCGGGAGCTCGGTGGGCTCACCGGCGACACCTACGGCGCACTCTGTGAGCTCGGCGAAGTGGTGGCCCTGGCTGCGCTCGCCGCAGGATTGTGATCGGTGGGGAGGATGCCGCACCAGGGGCGGGTGTGCCGGAACGTGCCGCACGCTGTAGGCGTCAACGCCACGGCGTGCGCAGGGCGCAGGCCACCGATGGTAGCTCTGGGAACCCACACAGGCGAGCGGCGCGGACCCGTCGCCCCATGCTCGCCACGGCACGCGGGGGCATGAGCATTCGGTACAATCGCCAGGGACCGCGCCGGCATGAAGCGGTATCGAGATCGCGTATACTGAACGCATGACGCAGCTACCGAACGACTTTACGATCCTCGCCCTGGAGACCTCCTGCGACGAGACGGCCGCAGCCATCGTACGAGGTGGGCGCGAGGTGGTCGCCAATATTGTTGCCTCGCAGATGGACATGCACCGGCGCTACGGCGGTGTGGTGCCAGAGGTCGCCTCGCGCCAGCATATTGTGAGCCTGGCCCCGGTGATCGAGGAGGCTCTGGGCGCGCTCCCCAACGGCTGGGAGAGCCTGCACGCCGTCGCGGCGACGTACGGCCCCGGCCTGAGCGGCGCACTGCTCACCGGCCTCAACGCGGCCAAGGCCATCGCCTGGCAGCGCGGCCTGCCCTTCGTGGGCGTGAATCATCTGGAAGCCCATATCTACGCGAACTGGCTGGGCACCGGAAACGAGCACGCGAGCGCTTCCGGCAGACCATCCCCGTCGCGCCGGCCCCCCGATCCCCCCGCCCCGCAGTTCCCGCTCGTGGCCCTGGTGGTGAGCGGGGGCCACACCCTGCTGGCACTCCTACGGGGGCATGGGGCATACGAACTGCTCGGCCAGACGCGCGACGATGCCGTGGGCGAGGCCTTCGACAAGGTGGCGCGCATCCTGGGCCTTGGCTACCCCGGTGGCCCGGCGATCCAGCGCGCTGCGGCGGGCGTCACGGGGGCGGGAATGCTGCCGAGGGCCTGGCTGCGCGACAGCTACGACTTCTCGTTCAGCGGCTTGAAGACGGCCGTGCTTCATAAGGCTCAGGAGCGCCAGGAGCTCGCTGCCCGCCTGCCAAAGCCCCAGGCACCCAGGCGATCGGCCAGAGGTGGCGAGCATGCCACGCCGCCAGCCACCGGCACGGCACCGCTCGACGGGCAGTTCGTCGGCCAGATTGCCCACGCCTTCCAGGAATCGGTGGTCGATGTGCTGGTGACGAAGGCCGTGGATGCGGCGCAGCGCTTCGGCGCGACCGAGATACTGCTCGCGGGCGGCGTGGCCGCCAACACCCGCCTGCGGGAAGAGCTCACCCGCCGCGCCCCGGTGCCGGTGCGCTACCCACCCCTGGCCCTTTGCACCGACAACGCGGCCATGGTTGCCGCCGCGGCTTTCTTCCGCTTCGAGGCGGGCGTGCAGAGCGGCTGGGATCTGGACGTGGTGCCCGGCCTGCGCCTGGGGGCATAGCGCCAGAACCGAGCACCACGGATCGCAGAAGGGCGAGCGGCGTCCCGCTGCGCGACTCTTCAACCAGGTGGCAGCCCCACCCGCTAGCGAACCACCGCCGGCGTATAGTCCACGCGCGGGTGGTAGATCGACTGGAGGCTGGTGACAAAGGCCTGCCTGATCAACGCCAGCTCATGCATCGTGAGGGGCGCCTCATCAAGCTCTCCCTCACGCACCCGCGCCTCGATGATCGTCTGGACCAACTCCTCCAGGGTCTGGGCGCCCCCAGGGCCAACCTGGCGGGTGGCCCCATCGCTGCGGGAGGCGGCGAGCTTGCCATTCTGCGCCTTCGAGCGCACCGTCGCCTCCACCGAGTCGGCGAGCATCAGAATGGCCTGTTCGCGGGTTCGCGGGCGGGGGCCGGGGTAGCGATAGTCGGCCTCGCGCACCGCATCCTCGTTCTGCAGCGCCTGCTGGTAGAAGTGCTTGATCAGCCCGGTGCCGTGGTGCGTTGAGATAAAATCAACGATCTGGTCGGGCAGGCCAGCGGCGCGGGCCATCTTCACCCCCTCGCGTACGTGATCGATAATGATCTGCGCGCTGGTGAAGGGGTCAAGATCGTTGTGCACATTCTCGCGGCCCATCTGATTATCGGTAAAGAAGTAGGGCCGGATCGTCTTGCCGATATCGTGGTAGTAGGCGGCCACCCGGAGCAACAGCGCATCGGCATCAACGGCCTCGGCGGCGGCCTCGGCCAGATTGCCCACCGCCACGCTATGGTAGTAGGTGCCTGGCGCCTCGCGGATCAGCTTGCGCAGCAGCGGCCGGGAGGGATGCGCCAACTCCATCAGCTGTAGAGGCGTCACCTGGCCGGCGGCCCGGCTCACCAGGTTAAACACGCCCAGTGAAAGAATCGTCGCGAGGCCGCCATGCATGCCGGCGAAGAGCAGTGTTGTGAGCAACACCCCGGAGACAGCGCCTTCCGCGAAGTCGGGCTGGTCGATCAACCGGAAGGCGAGCTGGGCGGCACTCACCGCGACGGCGGCGCCGAGGCCGGCGAATACAAAGGTGAGCATCCGGTCAGCGCTGCGCGCGGCCAGGACCGCCACCACACAGGCGGCAAACATGGTCAGCGCGAGCGGCAGCGCGTTGTTCTCCATCACGCCGATCACGCAACTCATGAGCAGGGAGGCGGCGAGGCTGAGGCGCCCGTTGAAGACCACGGCGAAGATGATTGCCACCGTTGCCAGAGGAAAGGCGAAGGGCCACTGCCCGGCAGCGGGGAGCAGCAGGCGGGCCGCGAGTAGCGTGGCCACAATGACGCTGATCACCACAAGCAGCGAGCGGGGCTTCAGGCTAACTCGCCGCTCGAAGGTGAGCGCGTAGGCCATAAAGCCAACGGCCATCAGCCCCGCCAGCACGCCACGGCCAACGATGCCCGGCCAACTCAGCGGGCGCGGCATGGCGCCGGTGCGCTGGAGCTTCTCGATCGTCTCGGGGGTGACGATCTCACCCACCCGTACGATGCTCTCCCCAGCCAGCACCCGCACCTGCTGGGGCGGTACGCTGTCGCGGGCCCGCTGGCGCCGCTCGGTGGTCGCCGCCTCGTCCAGGGTGCGGTTCACCCGCAGAAAAGACTCCGTGAAGAACCTGGCGAGTTCGCGCTGGGTTGGCGAGAGGCTGGTAGTGGCCAGCCAGTAGCTGAGCCAGCGCTCGCGGAGCTGGATCAGCGCTCGCTCATCGAGCGCGTAGTCGTAGCGCTCGATCGCCCGGTCGTAGAGCGCCAGCGTCTGGCCGCGCAACTGCTCCCAGCGCTCATCATCCAGCGAGAGGATATCATCGGCCTGCGCCTCATTGATTTGTAGTGTCGCGTTGGGGAGCGCTACAAGTTGGGCCAGCTTGTCGGCCCGCGACGCCGCAGGGTTCTCCCGCACGCCGCTAATCGTATCGAGTAGGGCGGCGAGGGCCTGCCGCTGCTGCACCGGGATCTGGGGGTCGTAGAGATAGACAAGGTTATCGGGGCTATTCTCGGCCTGGGCCTGCCGCTCAGCCGTCAGCACCTCGCTCGTGTACACCACCTCTTCGGGCGCCCAGATACTGAGCGGGCTGGGCTGGCCCACTTCGAAGCGGCCGTACTCGCCGGGGAGGCTAAGGGTGAGCGCCGCCCAGATGCCGACAAAGAGGAGCAGCCCCTCCAGGAGCAACGTCGTGCGCAGGCGACTGGAGACAGCCTGGAGCGGGCGCAGCGGGCGAAGGCGAGGGATGCTGGCGAGCCAGCGTCGGCGCGTCATGTTCATGTTCCCATGGCTCCGTCTCGGACGGAGAGGAGGCTCTCCGCAGAGTGACGGCCCCGGCAGCCCGAGGACGTGGCGCTATGCGCCGGATAGCAACTCGCGTGCCACCTGGCTGAGGGTGCGGCTGTCGGCCCGGCCCTTAAAGCGCTCGATCAGGGCGGGCATGGCCTTGCCCATGGCGCCGGGGCCGCTCAGGCCAAGCTCGGCCAGCAGGGCAGCGGCTTCGGGGCGCAACTCCTCGGCGCTGAGCATCTTCGGCAGGTAACTCTGGAGCACCGCGATCTCGGCTTCTTCCTGGGCGGCCAGTTCCATTCGCCCGCCCTTGCGGTACAGCTCGGCGGCCTCCTGGCGGCGCTTGATCTCTTTGGCCAGCACCGCCTCCTCCGTCGCCTGGTCCAACTCGACATGGGAGTCGGCGCTGATGGCGGCCAGAGCGGCTTCGCGGGCGGCGCTATCCCCGGCGAACCGGGCCTCGATTGCGCGAGCGGCGGCGTCGTACTTCTGTTTGGCCGCCTCGATCCGGGCGTTTTGCAGGGCCGCACGGGCCGCGCGGATCGCTTCCACGCGCCCCTTGTCGCCAGCCCGCATCGCCTCCTTCAGATCGGTCGTAAGCCGCTCGCTGATCGTCATCTTCCCACTCCTGAGCTGATCGCGCCTTGCGCCGGCACCACCAGTGCCGTGATACCCGGTCAGGGTTACCGTCCAGGCGTACTGCTCCCGCCAGCCGGCCCACACCGCTCCGCCCTGGCAGGCAGGCGCCACCTCGTTCCCGGCATTCCAGGGCCGTCGGGTGGCCCGGCAAACGGCCTGTCTCGCTGATAGCGCCAGATGGTGGCGTCGGGGCGCCCCTGGTGGGCTTCCTCCCGACCCTCCCGCGCCATCACCGTGGTCGCTCCTAGAGCCGCACCTGGCGCGGGAAGACCCGTTGCTTCTCGGCGGTGATGATCGCGCGGATCTCGCCTACCGCCTCATCGAGCCGATCCTCACGGTTCAGCACAACGTAGTCGAAGTGTACCACCTGTTCCATCTCGTGTGCGGCAACCGCGAGACGCCGGTCGATCTCCGCCGGCGTCTCGGTGCGGCGCAGGGCCAGCCTCCGGCGCAACTCCTCGGGTGAGGCGGGCGCCAGGAAGATAAACACCGCCTCGGGCGCCATCCGCTTCAGCGTGGCCGCCCCATCGACATTGATCCGCAGCACCACGTCGCGGCCACTCGCCATCGCCTGCCGCACCTCGAACTTGGGGATACCCTTGTACTGGCCGTAAACGACCGCCCACTCCAGCAACTCCTCCTCGCGGACCATCTGCTCAAATCGCTCGGTGCTCACGAAGTGGTAGTCGTACCCGTCGGTCTCGCCAGGGCGGATGGGCCGGCTCGTCGCCGTGACGACGAAGTGGAAAGGGAAGGCCAGTTCACGCATCCGCGTCAGCACCGAGTCTTTGCCGACGCCCGAAGGGCCGGAGATCACGACGAGCAGCGGCTCCGGGGGCTTACCTTCGAGCAACGGGTTCAGCGTGGAACTGGGCATAGCCTGCAACGCTCTCCCTCACGTAACGCCAGGTGGCAGCCGGGCTCGGGGCTCCAGTGCACTGGTTGCGCTTTTCCTGCACCTGCGCTATAAACACCCAACGGCCTCCACCGATCGACCTGCCACCTGACCACTCTATGTATTTTGACGCCCTGACGCTGGCTGCGGTAACCGATGAGCTGCGAACGACGATCCTCGGCGGGCGCGTGCAGCGTGTGCTCCTCACCGGCCCGCTGAGCCTCGGGCTCGAGATCTACGCCCGGGGCCAGCGCTACCAACTACTCGCCTCGGCCCACCCGCAGTATGCCCGCGTCCACTTCGTGCGCAGTCGCCTGACACGGGGCGTAGAGCAGGACACGCCATTGCTCCTGCTGCTGCGGAAATACGTGCTTGGCGGGCGTATCGTTGCCGTCGAACAGCCGCCGCTTGAGCGCTTGGTTCTGCTTAGTATAGTCAAACCCCTGAAGATGCGCAACCGCGCCGCGGATGACGAACGGGAATGGAGCGCCAACGGCCCCGCGCCAGACGACGCGGCGCTCGACGATCCAGCGCTCGACGATGGCGCAGTATTGCCGGATGCGAGCGGGCCGCATCACCCCGGCGAGCCGTACGCTCCGATGGTGGCCGCAGAGATCGCGGGCGAAGACGCGGAGGTGCCTGTGCTGCGCTGTGAGTTGGTGATCGAGCCCCAGGACCGGCGCAGCAACATTATCCTGGTGGACGACGACAACCGTATTCTCGACAGCATCAAGCGGGTAACGCCCCGAATGAGCAGCCGGGTGATCATGCCCCGCTTTGTCTACGAACTGCCACCCTCACCCAGCAAGCGCGACCCGGCCCTGGCCACTGCGGCGGGGATTGAAGCGCTTACCGGTGGCACCGAGCGCGACCTGGTGAAGGCCCTCGTGGCCGCCTACCGCGGCGTTTCTCCCCAGGTGGCCCGCGAGGCTAGCTTCCGCGCCCTGGGCCGTACCGGGGCGCGGGTCGATGAGCCCCTCCCGCACTACATCCTGGCCACCCGCTTGCGCGAGCTCTTCACCGAGCCGGCCCGGCCATGCCTCGTTCCAGGCGACGACGGCCCGGCGGCATTCGCACCATATCTGATCACGCATCTACCCGGCGCCGAACCGGCACCAGGCATGAGCGCGGCGCTGGAGGCCTACTACGAGGCCCGCGAGCGGCTCACCAGCCACAGCCAGCGCCGCGAGGCCCTCGCCCAGCAACTCGCGGCGGCCCGCGAGCGCCTGGCCCGCCAGCGTGAACAGATCGCGGCCGAGCTCGCCAGGGCCCGGGATCTGGAACGGCTGCGCTGGGAGGGCGAGATGATCTTCGCCTTCCTCCACGAGCTCCGCCCCGGCCAGACACTGCTAGAGGTGGAGGGCCGGCCCATCACCCTGGATGCGCGCCGCAGCGCCGTGGAGCAGGCCCAGGAGCGCTTCCGCCAGTACGACAAGGCCAGAAGCGCGATCGCCGGGCTACCCGAGCGTCTCGCTACCGCCGAAGCGCGCCTGCAAGGCCTCGATGAGCTCGCCGCTCTGCTGCAGATCAGCGACGAGTACGCCCAGATCGAACTCCTGGCCCGCGAGGCCGAGGAGCTTGGCTACCTGCGCGAGCACCCCGACCCGGCGACACGGCGGCGTGGAAAGCCTCCTGCATCACGCCCGCTCCACCTCGTCTCCCCTGACGGGATCGACATCTTCGTTGGTCGTAGCGCTCGCCAGAACGAGGAGGTCACCTTCCGGATCGGTCGCCCGGACGACCTGTGGGTTCACGTGCGCACGATCCACGGCGCCCATGTGATCGTGCGCGGCGCCGGACGCATGGTGCCCGAGCCGACCATCGAGGCGGCCGCCGGCCTGGCCGCCCACTTCAGCCAGGCCCGCGATGAGCTCGCGGTCGATGTTGATATCTGCCGGCGGGCCCTGGTGCGCAAGGTGCCCGGTGGCCCGCCCGGCCTGGTGACCTACCGCGCCGAGCGTACGCTGCGGGTGGCCCCCCGGCCACCGTGGTGAGTGCCTGCGGCCCATTCGCGCCGCCCCGCCGATACACGCCATCGCGCTCGTTCTGGACAGGATCGGAGCCAGCGCGCAACCCCCATGCGCGGACGGCTCAAGCCCTTGCCAAGCCATGCCTCAGGAGGTGCGTTCCATGCCCGACAAGCCCCGGCCCGACGAGCGGTCCACCTGGCGGCGCCAGATAGAGGCGATCATCGAGACGCAGATCGCCCGTTCACCTTTCCTCGTGCAGATGCGGGCAGTGCTGCGCCAGTTGCGCTACGAGCGGGAGAACTGGCCACTGCTCATCCCCTTCCTGCTCGCCTGGTTCTTTTTCGTCTACCGCCGCGAGCGCGGCCGGCTCCTCGCCCTGCAGCGCCGACTGGAGGAGGACGACTAACGCGGGGCCGTTCCTCCCGGCGCGAAAGTTGCCGGGAGGAGCGCCCTGAAGGGTAACCACCCGTGATCGCGTGCTCGATGTGAGCGTGTGCAGGATGGTTTTCTGCGCAGGGGCCTGCGGCGCCCCTCGCTACGGCCTTCGCCCTCCTCCGGATGCATGACGGTGGGCCGCGCGCATACGCTACCGGCGCTCTACGGCCCTGTACGGGGCTGGGGCAGCGGGTAGGGTAACGCCGCGACGGTGAGCTCCACCCGGGCCTGGGCGCGAATAGCGCCCGTGCCGTTGTCGGTATCGGCGATGATCACGATGATCGTCCCACCCTGGGGCGGCTCGGCGAAGGTGATCGACGCCACGAAGGGCGTCCGGGCGGTATCTGCTGGGATGGGCACGGTGAAGCTCCCGCTCCCGAGCACCGTGCCCGCCGGATCGATCACCTGGTAGTCGAGCTCGCCGTTAAGGGGCGGAAGGGTCGTGCGACCGGTGATTACCACCGGGCTGCCCACCACCGTGCCTGGCGGCGGCGTCTCGATAAAGAGTTCCTGGCGGCCAACCTGCCCGCCGCCGGTGGGTGCCGTTGGCGTGGGCGGGTTACGGGGGTTCACCTGGAGCTGCACAATGGCGCTGGCGATGATCTGGCCCACCGCGTCGCGGTCGTAGATCTCGACGACGATCGCACCGCCCTGGGGGGGCTCGGCAAAGGTGAGCGAGGCCACGAAGGGGATGTCCGCGCTCTGGCCCGGGCGCACGGCCACCGGGAAGCTGCCCTGGCCGAGGGTCTCGCGGGTGAGTGTACGCACTACGTAGAAGAGCTCGCTGGTGCGGGGCGGCAGGGTGGTGCGGCCAGTGATCACCACCGGGCTCCCCACCACCGTGCCCTGGGGCGGCGTATCGATCGTGATCGCCTGGCTGGAGGGGAGCGGTGTGAGGGTAGCGGTTGGCGGTGGGCCGGCCACCTGCAGGGCCAGGGTGGCGCTGGTGCGCACCTGGCCGTTGGCAGGGTCGATCTCGAGCAACTCCACGGTGATCGGTCCGCCCCCCGGCGGCAGGGTGAAGAGCACCTGGGCATTGAAGCGCGCGCCGCCATCCTGGGAGCCGACCACGCCAAACTGGCCCTGGCCGATCTGCTGCCCGTTGCGGTCGCGCACGCGGTAGGTGAGTGCGCCACCGGCCGGCAGGCGTACCACGCGGCCGGTGATCGTCATCGGGCTGCCGACTACGGTGTTGGCCGGCGGCGTCTCGATGATGATCGCTTGCTGGGGTGGGGCCACATTGAGCTCGATCCGCGCGGCGGCGGCGATCTGGCTGTTAGCGGCGTTCTGGTCGAAGATCTCGACGGTGATGCGACCGCCACTGGGCGGCAGGCTAAAGTTGATCGAGGCGTTGAAGCTCGCCGGGCCGCCCTGGGCGCCGGCCACGGGGAAGGTGCCGAGGCCGAGCTGGCGTCCGCTGGCGTCGAGCACACGGTAGCCGAGGTTGCCCTGGAAGGGGAAGCGGGCCGTGCGCCCGGTGATGACTACCGGGCTGCCAACCGTGGTGCCCGGCGGTGGCGAGTCGATCAGGATGGCCTGAGGCGGGGCCACTTGCATCGCCAGGGTGGCGCTGGCCAGCGGAGGCGCGCCGGGCTGGCCCGGCTCGAAGAGCTCGAGCACGATCCCACCGCCGTTCGGTGGGAGATTGAACGTGAGTGAGGCGTTGAAGCTGCCGGTATCGCCGGCTGCCATCGACACGGGGAACGTCCCACTTCCGAGAACGCCGCCGGCGGCATCACGCATGGTATAGCTCAGGCTGTTGCCGGCCGGCTGGCGCACCGTGCGCCCGGTGATCACCACCGGGCTCCCCACCACCGTGCCTGGCGGCGGCGAGTCGATGAAGATCTGCTGCTGGGCGGATGGTGGCGGCGGTGGCAGCGCCGTGGGCGTGGGGGCGCCGGGAAGGGCCGTGGCCGGCGGGGCCTGGCCCGGGCCCAGCGTCAGGTTGACGGAGGCAATCGCGCGGATCGATCCGTCGGCGGCGCTGAATTCGATCACCTCCAACCGCCCGGGCCCCGTAGCGCCAAGCGTGTAGGGCACCTCGCCGGCGAAAACACCCGGCCCCCCGAGCTCGCCCTGGGTCGTAAAGAATCCCTCGGCCAGCAGCGCCCCGTCGAGACCGAAGAGCCGGTAGTTCAAGGTGTTCTCGAAGGGCGACACCGCTGTCGTGCCGTTCACCAGGATCGGGCTGGTGACGGTGGCGCCCGACGAAGGCGCGGTGATGACAATCTGCTGGCCGCTGGCCGCCGGCGTGGGTGTGGCGCTGGCCCCAGGCCCGAGGCCACACCCGCCGCCGAAGAAGCCACAGCCGCCGAGGACGAGCATCACGAGCACAAAGAGTACGACACGCCATCGTGTCGCCGGGGCCGCCGGGGGTACTGGCTGGCACATACAAGGTACCTCGTGCTACAGGGCGTCGGCTACTCGTCGAGATGCTGGCGGAACCAGGCGAGCTGCTCCTGGGCCGCGTAGAGCTGATTCGCCGGGTCGGCCAGGCCATGGCCCTCGCCGACGAATTTGACCATGCGCGCCGGAACGCCACGATTCACCAACTGGAGGTGCAGGTTCTCGTTCTGGACGATCGGCAGAAAGTCCTCGCTGCCGTGGAAGGTAAGCACCGCCGCCGTGATGGCGTTGGCAGAGTAGGCCGGCGAGTCGCGCCGGTATTCGGCGAGGTTGTTGTAGGGCGGCAGTCCTTCGAGGTAGGGCGTCAGCCGGTCGTAGTTGCGGGTCCACTCGGTGATCATGTCCACCAGACCGCACTGCGGGTTGCCGGCCGCGTAGAGATCGGGGTAGCGCACCAGGCTCTGCAACACGAAGTAGCCACCGTACGAGCAGCCAGTGATGCCCACCTTGCCCGGACTCGTCCAGCCTCGCTGGATCATCTGGCGCACGATCTCGGCCTGCTCGTCGATGTCGATCTGCCCGTAGTTGCCGCCATCCGCCAGGGCATTGAAGGTCGCGGCGCTATAGCCCGGCCGCCCGGCAAGAGGCGTTATCAGCAGCGGCACGCCCATGCCCGGGAGCAGGGCGTAGGGGTCTTCCACATTGGCGAGCCAGCGGTTGATCATGGCTACGCCAGGGCCGCCCTGCTGCCAGACAACCACCCGTCCATCCTGCGGGGGGAAGGGCGCGTCGGCGGGCTGGATCAGCACACCCACCCGCACCTGGCCATTGCGCAGCGTGAAGCGTACCGGGTCCTGCCGTAGATTGGCGAAGAGCCGTAGTTCCTCATTCAGCCAGGTGAGCCGCACCAGGCCCCGGCCATCCCAACCCATCCGGTAGATATCCGGCGGCTCGGTGTAGGAGTTGTACATAAAGACGACCTGCCGGCTCTGGTTGGTGGCGTAGACGTTGTAGTAGGAGCCGGCCCGATCGGCCATGTTGCGGAGCTCACCGCTGACCCGGTTGTAGTAGTAGGGGTGGCGATCGCTGCCCTTGACAGCGCGGAAGATAATCTCGTCAGGCGAGACGAACTCGGCCACAGCGCTGGCGAAGGCTGCGCCGCTGAAGAGATCGCTCTCCAGGCGGCCCACCTCGTTGAGGTCACGATCGTAAAAGCGGTAGGAGCTGCGCTCGGTAAACTGTGGTGTGTAGATGGGGTAGGTGCGCCCCTTGAGCCGCGCCGGGTGCCAGGCTTTCACCAGCAGGGTGCGATGATCGGTCGACCAGGAAGCGGCCGAGAGGAGTGGCGGGTTGTCACCGCCAGGCCGCAGCACCTGCGTCGCGCCGCTGGCGAAATCCACCACATAGGTATTATTGTTCTGCAGAATCGGATTGATGCTCGGGGGCAGATTGCCCGTCGCGTCGCGGTAGACCTCCTCAGAGAGCAGGGCGCCGTCGTAAAAGGGGCGCGACCGTTCTGGATCCGCCAGGCCGTAGAACGAGGCGGCCAGGTGCGAGGAGTCGCGCGTCCAGACGCTACCAAAGGCCACCGAGGCCTCGGGGATGGTTGTTACGTAGCGCAGTTCGCTCCCGCCACGGGCATAGAGCACCAGGTCGAGGGTCGTGGGCGTGGCCTGGATCGTCTCGCTCTCGGCGCCTTCCTGTAGCATCCACACCCGGCTCATCGCCGGGCTGGCAAGGGCGCGATCAACGCGACGCTGGAGCGCGGGTGGCAGGGGGATGCGCTCGGCGCGAGCCACGCCGGGGGCGTTGCGGGTGACGGGCACCTGGATAGGCCGGCCCACGGCCTCACCGTTGTCCTGCTCGGAGGGCGGCAACATCACAAGCAGGAAAAAGTCGAGATTAGGGGCCACAGAGACGATCCCGGTATTCTCAGGGAGCGGCACCGGCTCCGCGTTGATCGCCAGCGTCTCGCGGTCAATACGCAGCTTGACGATCGCGTTGGCCTGCTCCTCGGCCGCGAAGTCCACCGCCAGGGCACCGATGGTGCGCTCGTCCAGCCAGCTGAAGCTGGAGAAGCCGGCGAGGGGCAGAGGCGAGTAGTTGCCCAAGGACTCGGGGTTGATCACGCTGGTGCTGCCGTCGTCGAGGCTCAGGAAGGCAAGCTCCTCACCAGAAGTGACGAGCACGGTCCGATCGTCGGGGCTCACCGGGCTGATGGGCAGGCTGAAGACCGCTTCGTTCTGCAGGCGGTCCAGGCGATCGACCTCCTCCTCACTCAGGAGATCCGGCGGCGGCTCGGGCTTCTGGGTATCGACGACGAGGATGTTGTTCGGCTGCTCCTGGGCCTGCACGGGCACGATCGCGCCAGGTAGGGCTAGCAACAGCAGAACGGGCAGCCACCAGTGGGGGCGCATGCAGATGCTCCTTCAGGGGGCCGGGCAGGTGATTGGCCGGCCGGGGGGGGTGGGTATCGCTGCGTATCGGCGGAATTGTGTAAAGTGGAAACGCGATAATGATACCAAACTTTTGGGGAAAATGGTATACTAGAACCTGATTAGTCTTTACGCTTTCCCGACAACATGGGTGAGACGGCCTCCGGGCAGTTCTCGTCACGCTGGCACAGACGGCATCAGCACTATGGATTGCGCCGAGGCACGACGGCTCATCGACGCGGGAATCACGCCGGGCTCCACCGACCCACGGCGGGCGGCACTGGGGTTCCACCTGGGGCGCTGCGCGGGCTGCCGCGCCTACCGGGCTAATCCGGGCGACACGGGGCTCCTGGCGGCGCTCCTGGAGGAGGCGCCACCGGCACCAGTTCCCACCACGCCTCGGCCCGTCCGGGTGGCCAGCCGCCCCGGGGCGCTGCGCCCCCTGCGGCGCGGCGAACGAGCACCCTGGTGGCGCTACGCCCTTCTCGGCGGGCTAGCCCTGCTGGTGGCCGGCCTGGGTATGCTGGTAGGCCGGGTAGCCATGGCTGCCTATACCATCCGCGACAATCTGGCGGCTATGCAGGTCACGGCGGCGCCCTCAATCGTGCCCACCCCGGCGCTCGTGGTCCCCACCGGCCCACCGGCGACCGCGCCAACCACGTCGATCACGACGGCCCTCCCAGCCGCAGGGGTGATCGACACGCCGCCCGATAGCGGCCTGCCTGCGGGCGAGCCGCCTGCCGCCGCGCCCGTTGGGGCGCCCTCGCCAGCGCCGCTCGCGAGTGTGACGCCAGTGCGCCTGCCTGCCGTGGGCGGGCCCGCGCCCATCCCCACCCTGATGGCCACGGTCGGCGTGCTCCCGGCGGTAGCCAGCGGCAAACCGGTGAACATCCTGCTCCTCGGCAGCGACCGGCGCCCCGGTGAGAGCTGGCAGACACGATCCGACGCGATCATGGTCGTACGGTTGGAACCGGCACGCCAGCGCGTGGCGCTGCTCTCGCTCCCCCGTGATCTGATCGTCGCCATCCCCGGCGTGGGCCAGGCGCGCATCAACGCCGCCACCGTCTACGGCGAGATGTACCCGGAGCTCGGCGGTGGCGCGGAGTTGGCCCGCCAGACGGTGAGCGATCTGCTCGGCATCCCGATCGACCACGTCGTCCGCGCCGACTTTCACGCCTTCATCGCGGCGGTGGACACGATTGGCGGTATCGAGATCGTAGTGGAGCAGGAGCTCTACGACCCTCAGTATCCGACGATGGACTACGGGTATATGGTCGCCCACTTCCTCCCCGGCCCTCAGCATATGGACGGCGAGACGGCCCTGATCTACAGCCGTATCCGCCACATGGACAGCGACTACGCCCGCGCCAGGCGCCAGCAGCAGGTGATCCTGGCCATTCTCGAGCGGGTGCGCAAGGAGAATGTGCTGGGCCAGGTGCAGATGCTCGCCGACCTCTCCAGCGCCCTGCGTGACGATATTCAGACCGACCTGAGCCTCGATCAGATGATTGGCCTGGCCTGGGCGTTCCGGAGCTTCTCGCCCGACCAGGTCGAGCGCTACGCCCTCGACGAGAATCTCGTGTACCCCGGCGGCATCCCCGGCGACCCCTACGCCACCCTGCCGGCCGCCGGAGCGCTGCAGCTGGTGACCAGCCAGCTGCTCAACGGCGCGCAGTAGGCGCGCGGGCGCCTCTGCTACGGTCGAGCCGCCGTCTTTCCCGGATAGACATCACGAAGCCCGCAATCGGGGAGATGACAGCCGGACGCGCCTCGTGCCTGTTGGGCGCGTCAGCGCCGCAGGTAGACTGCAAGCGCGTCGGGGACGGGGCGCTGCTGGCGTTGCCAGAGGGGCTGGCCACGCCAGACGGCCTGGGTCGAGGTGTCGTCGTCGCCACCGAGGGCGCTGTGGCAGCCCATGTCGCGCAGGGCCTGGGCAAACGCTACGCCCACCACCCCACTCGAGTTGGCGAGCACCAGGAAGGAACGGCCATCGGGCAACTCACCCACGCACACGGCCGTCTTGGGGTAGCCACCACTGTAGACCTTGATCCGCCAATCGAGTTGCACGAAGTCCTCGCCGAGAGGATTGAAGGGGATGAACTCGCCGCTGGGGGCGACCACCTCCGGGTTGGCCACCTTCCCCTCCCAGAGGATCACCGGGCCGCCGCCAATCGCCTGCTGGCAGCCCGCGAGCTGCTCGGCGCTGAACAGCCCGATGCTGGCGCGCTGGCTCGGGTCGATACAGAGAGCGGCGCGGCCGGCGTTCACCCGGTAGACCACCCCATCGATCACCACGCTGCCCTCGTTGGAGGTGCGCACCGCGCCGTGGAAGCCAAAGGCCATGGCCCAGAGCAACTCCATCCCCTCGCGGACGGCGTAGGGGGCAGCGGCCATCTCGGCTACGGGAGCCAGATGCTGCTGCCCATCCGTCCAGATCGTATCGCCGGTGGCATCGCTGCCGGGGGTGGCCCCGTCGGCGTTGATCACCGCCACCTGAACGGCCTCGTCCAACCGCGCGACGGCGTAGACAAGCTCGCCGCCACCGGGCATCCCCCGGCGGTACAGTTCCACGCGGCCCCCACCGGCGCTCTCCTGGAGGGCGCTGGCGGCGTTGAAGGCGGCGAGCCGTTCGGCGGCAGGTGGGGCGGCAGGCGTCTGCGGCTGCATGGCGCCTACCAGCGGCTCGACCGCCCCCCGCAACCCCTCACCGCCCCTGGAAACCTGGGCGATCGCTGCCGGCAGCGACCAGCGCGAAGGCACGGTAGCCGGCGTCTGCACAAACTGCACGACGAGATAGACCACGGCGAAGATCGCCAGGCCCCCGAGGACAAGGTTGTACGCCGGTCGCAGGAACATCGGGGCCCACGCCTCAGATCAGCCACACCGGGGAGGGCACGCTCCGCCGCCATTCTACACTCTTTTGGAGTCCGGTGGTAGTATAGCACATATGTTCGTATTCGCAACCCGGGCGCCAGGCCGGTATAATCGTCGCATCCAGCGCGCTCACGCACTCCCGCTGGTAGGCAGCTGCCACGGATCACTTCGCCGCCCGATCGGCGTGGGTCGCCGTTCATTCATCTCAGGACGCCTGACCCTCACCCATGCGCCGAAGGCGCGTTAGCCCCACGTGGAGGCTTCTATGCCCCGCCTCGCCCTGCTGATCGTGCTCGTTGCCGTGCTGCTGGCCGCTCCGCCTCCGGCTCTGGCCCAGCGCCCTGATGGCCTCGACCAGCCGCTCACAACTCTCAATAGGTGTGGTGCGAGCGAGGCCGGCGAGGACCACTTCACCATCGCGGCCACCGGCGACACCTTTCCCCACGAGAATATTCAGGCCGTCGGCGAGGCTCAGGGCTACGATGTGCTCTTCGACTACGTTCGCCCGTTCCTCCAGGCAGCCGACCTGGCCTACACCAACTTCGACGGCGCGATGCTCGAGGGCGCCGGCTATAGCGGCTACCCGAACTTTAACTTTAACCCGGCCCTCGCCACTGCCCTCAAGCAGGCCGGGATCGACGTCGTTTCCACGGCCAACAACCACATCCTCGACCGGGGTCCCGAGGGGCTCGACGCCACCCTGCGGGTGCTGGAGGCCAACGGCATTCTCCAGCACGGCGCCGTGTTGAGCAGCGCCACCGAGCGCCCACCCTACACCCGCATTACCCTCAGCCGTGGCGACGCCAGTCTCAGCGTCGGGTTCATCTCCGCCACCTGGGGCACCAACGGCATCGCCGACCCGTACAACCAGGTGAATCTGCTCTACGAGTCGAACAGCTACGGCAGCCAGGGCGGTGTGCGCGCCAGTGTGCTCGAGGCGATCGCCCAGGCTGACCGCGAGACAGAGCTCGTGGTGGTGGCGGCCCACTTCGGCTACGAGTACCAGTTCTACCCCGACCAGAGCCAGATCGACGCGGCCCGGCGCATGGCCGAGGCCGGCGCCGACGTGATCCTTGGCGCCCAGGCCCATACCTTGCAGCCAGTAGACCTGATCGACATGGGGAGTCGCAAGAGCCTGGTGATCTACTCGCTCGCCAACTTCCTCGCCTCTCAGGGTGCCTTCCAGGCCCAATCCTACGCTGCTACCGCCACCATCTTCTACGTGGGCGTGGCCCGTAGCCCCGACGGCCAGGTGCGCGTGACCGGCTATCGCTATCTGCCCACCATCCACGTGGATGGCGACACGCGCCCCGCGCCGATCCTCCCCGGCACTGCCGACGAGGTGATCGCCCACGTGCGCACGATCCTGCGCGACCCGTCTGGCTCGCGCCAGCTCCCCCCCGATCCTCCGCCGCCCGGCACCATTGTGGCTGTCTGCGCGCCGCTCACCCTTCCAGAGGCACCCGGGCAACCCATCCCCGGCGACTTCGCCCAGCACTACGCCTCGCTCGGCGGCTTTACGCCCCGCCCCCTCACCGACGCCATCGCCGTCTTGGGCCTGCCCCTGGCGCCACCGGCCGCCGAGCCCGCCGGTGATTGCGCCACGCCGGTGCCCGTGCTCTACACCGAGCGCCAGCGCCTGGAACTGCACACCGAGCAGCCCTGGCCCTACCGCGTTACCGGCACACAGCTTGGCGCCCATGCGTTTGGCCTGCGCTACCCCGGTGTCGAGACCACGCGCCGCACCGATCTCGCCGCAGCCGACGCCTTCGCCGATACGCGATTCCGTACGTTCTACGAGCAGTACGGCGGCCTCGATATCTTCGGCTACCCGATCTCCGGCGCCCTGAGCGAAGACCACCCGGAGACGGGGGTGCCGACGACGGTGCAGTACTTCGAGCGCGCCCGCTTCGAACTGGCCCCCGATGCTCAACCCGGCGCGCCGCTCACCGACCAGGTACGCCTGGGACTGCTGGGCCGCGAGTTGCGCGAGGCGGGCGGTGCGGCGGCACTCTGCGGCGCGGCGGCTAGCTCCGTCGCCGCCGAGACGATGGGCGTGGGAAGCCCGGACAACACCCGGCCCACGTCCGTCCCCAGCGATGACCTGGCGCTGGTAGCCGATCTGCTCGCCCAGGCAGCCGGCGGGGTGGCGTGGTGGATTCCCACCCTGGCCGTGGTGGCCCTGGTCATTGCCATCCTGGCCCTTTTGAGCTTCGCCGTGGCCGACTGGCGCGCCTACCAGCGGCGCGGCAGCCGCCGGGGCTACCGGCGCCGCCGGACGGCCTACGAGCGCTTCGGTGGGGCGCCTGTTCCCGGCTCGGGCGCCAGGGAGCTAGCGCGAGAACCAGGCACGACGAACCGGAGCACCACAAGCGAACGGCGTGCTGACGCGCTCAATCCCTCGCCTGACGAGCCGTTCGTTCCGGACCATGCGCTGGAAGAGCGTGGGAACGGGGCGACGCGGAGCGGAGGGTCGGCCCGCCGGGTGCCGGAGTCCGAGCGCGGGATGGCGGGCGATGGGGCACCCGGGCCGCAGGGCGGGGGAGCGGGCCAGGCAGGCGCCGACGACGATGATGAGCTGCTGCGGATTCTCCTCGGGCAGTGAGCCGGGCCTTTGCGACGGGCCAGGGTTGGCGGAGGTTCCGGGAGGCCCTGTGGTCCCTACAAGCCCCCGGCGCCTACCGCAGCGCCTCGCCGAGCGTGGTGGGGGTAAGCCCCATGGCGGCAAGCTGATCGAGGTAGCCGGGGAGAGCCTCAACAGTCGCCTGGCGCGCGTGGAGCAGGAGGATCCCGCCCTGTGCCGCAGCGGGATCGGCGGCGGCCCGGGCCAGCCAGGCGGGCGCGGCGTAGTCATCGGCGCTCCAGTGGGCGGCCAGGTAGCCGCTCCGCGCCGCAAGCTCCACCAGTTCGGGCGTGAAGTCGCCGTAGGGGAAGCGGAAGAAGGGGCGCGGGCTGCGGCCGGCGGCGCTGGCGATGGCCTGCTCGGCGCGGGCGATCTCTTCGATCGCCCCCTCGGCGCTCAGCCCCGAAAAGGCCGGGTGAGTCTGGGACAGGTTACCGATCTCGTGGCCAGCGGCCAGGATCGCCTGGACGGCCTGAGGATACTGCTCGGCCCAACTCCCGGTGATGAAGAACGTCGCCTGCGTGGATCGCTCGGCCAGGAGATCGAGGATGGCGTAGACCGGCGCCTCATCGCCATTGATGTCGAAGGTGAGGGCGACCGCCGGCCGGGCAGGGTTCGCGCGCTCAATCAGCTGCGCCGGGGGGAGGGCCTCACCGTCGCTGTAGAGCGGCACCACCAGCGGGCGGCCCGGCCACAGCGGCGCGCCGGGCGGCAGCGCGTTCACGGCAGCAAGCGCCTCGGCGTCGCTGCCGGCCCGATCAGCAATTGCGGCGAGCGTATCGCCGGCCTGGGCAACGTAGGTGGTGTAGCTCCGAGGGCGGGGAATAGAGGCACTGGCTGGCGCCGGAGCGGCTTCGAGCGTCAGCTCCACCTCGTCCACGGGTGGTGGCGCCTCACCGGGGAGCACCCGGCTGACCATCACGGCCAGCACGAGCAGGGCAACCCCGAGGGCGATCAGCTTCGGGCGCGCCACGCCCGTGGGCGTAGCCAGCCGCGCACGCAGCGCCGGAGCGCCCACAGTGGTTGTGGCGACCACAAAGGAGCGGGCGGTAGCCAGGGCCCTGGCTGCGCGGTCGCTCGTGGCCTGCCGTGGGCGCAGCGGCGTCCCGACGGGCAGGGGGGGGCCAGGCTCATCCCCCTGCTCTGGCAGAGAGCCGGCCCGAACAGCGCCGGAAGCGGGCCGCAGCGCAAAGAGTTGTTCGCCGCCGGGCGCCAGCCAGACGCAGGGCGCGCCCCAGGAGCCATTGGCGCCGGCCAGGGCGGCGCGCCCGTCAGTAGCGGCGAGATCGACCGGATCGCCCTGAGCGATAGCGCTGTAGCACGGCCCGCTAAAGGCCGCCGCCAGCGCCGCATCGAGCCCGCCGAGGGCCACGGTGGCAAGGCCGAGGCGCCCATGGACGGTAGCCGCCACATCGACCACTGCGGCTGCGTCGGCCTCGAGCCCGGCGGCGATCGTCACGAAGCGCAGGGCGGGCGCCTCGGCGAGGATACCGGCGAGGCCGGCGCCATCGAGGCGCTAGCCGAGCAAGAGGCGCGCCGCCGAAGCAGCACCGCTCGCATCGGCGGCCACGAGGTGCAGCAAGTGGCAGGGCTCCTCGGCGAGGGCCTCGCGCAGGGCCAGCGGGTCGGCGTCGCGGAGGAGATCGACCACCAGGCTCCCTTCACGCACAAGCGGGCCGAGAGCGCGGCCGAGGGGCTCAGCGGCGTCGGCAGCACCGGGAGCGCAGGCGATCAGCAGGCGCAGCGGGCCTGCCACAGCCAGCGGCGGGGCCGGGGCCACCCGCCCGGCCCGCACCAGGGTGTAGTCCTCGCGGATGGCGGGGCGCCAGGGTGACTCACGGCCCAGAGTCGCCAGTTCCCAGGGCAGGTTGGCCAACTCGGGCGGCGCCACCTCCAGCTGGATCTGCACCCGGGCGCCGGCCTCGTCGGCGCCACGGGCCACATCGATCAGGAGCTGGCGCACCGGCGCGGGGAAGAGCGCCCGGCCCAGCGCCAGCCCAAGGGCTTCGGGCGCGCCAGGCAGCGGAGGCAACTCCAGGGCAGCCTCGGCGCTGCGCCCGGCCGCCACCGCGCGCAGCGCATAGCCGGCGCTCCCGCGCCCGCCCACACTCAGCTGAAACGGCACCACCGCTGCCCGCATAAACTCCTGACGCATGCCCATGCTAGTTGGCGACGGTTTCCCGCCACTATAGCACGGTGGCGGCCCCATGTCCAGAGCTGACGTGTGTAATTGTCAGGAGTTTTGCGGGGCAACCAGCACCGGTTCCGATCGATCCTCGATCGCTAGCCAGAGACCCGGCAGCAGTTCCCGCATTCCCTTGCGCGGCCCGGACTCCCAGGCCAGGGTTGTGGCCCGGCTCACCGAGAGGATATCGGCCGCTGCGGCTTCCAGCATGGCCCGCAGCCCCCCGTCGGCACAGGCGATGGTGAGGCCGGCCAGGGGCGCGCCGAGCGAGCGGCCCCGTGCCGTCTTGTGGCGGCGCACGGCGCCCGCGAGGGCCAGCAGCGCCGCGCCCGCCGCCTCGGCCCCGCTCTCGCGCAGCGCTGGCTCAGGCTGCGGCCAGTCCGCCCGATGGATCGAGCCGCGCCCGGGGAAGAGCAGCCCGTAGAGCTCATCGGTGACGTGGGGCAGCACCGGCGCCAGCAGCCGCAGCTGGGCATCCAGAGCCAGCGCGATCGTGGCTCGCGCCGAATCGCGCGCCGCACCCGCGCCGTCGTAGAGCCGGCCCTTGGCCAATTCCAGGTACTGGTCGCAAAAGATCCCCCAGAAGAATCGTTCGGCCAGTTCCAGCCCGCCCGCGTAGTCGTAGCTCTGCCAGCGCTCACTAGCCTCGGCGATCACGCCCTGGAGCGCCGAGAGGAGCCACCTGTCAGTGGGAACGCTCACCATGCCGTGCAGCAGTTGCGAGGCGTTCTGAGGCGCTTGCGCCGCAGGTTCCAGGTGCGCGGCGCAGAGGCGCGCCGCGTTCCAGAGCTTCGTCACCAGCCGGCGCCCCTGGCGCATGGTCTCCTCGGTGAGGGGCTGGTCGCCGCCGAGGGTGGCCCGGCAGGCCCAGTAGCGCACGGCATCGGCTCCGTGGCGCTCGATCAGTTCCAGAGGCAGCACAGGGGCGTTGCCCCTGGATTTGCTCAGCTTGCGCCCGGATGGATCAAGGGCATGGCCGGAGAGCATCACCGTTTCCCAGGGCACCTCACCGAAGTGAAACAGCGATTTGGCGATGGTGTAGAAGGTCCAGGTCCGGATGATCTCGTGGGCCTGGGGGCGCAGCTGCATAGGGAAGAGCCGCCGGTAGCGCTCGGGGGCCTCCAGCATGCCAGTGGCAATCTGCGGGCTCATCGAGGAGGTGGCCCAGGTGTCCATCACATCCTCGTCGGGCCGCAGGTCGCTCGATCCGCAGGCGCATGCCCGTGGTGGCACGTCGCTGAGCGGGTCCACCGGTAGCTGGGTTTCATCGGCGAGTACCGTCGCGCCGCAGCGGGCGCAGTGCCAGGCGGGAAAGGGCACGCCGTAGAAGCGCTGGCGCGAGATACACCAGTCGTAGCTCAGGCCGTTCACCCATTGCTCGTAGCGGGCGCGCATATGGGCCGGGCGCCACTGGATGCGCCGGCCCGCCTCAAGCAGCGCCTCCCTGGCATCGAGGATGCGCACGAACCACTGGCGCGTCTCCAGAACCTCCAGGGGCGTGCCGCAGCGCTCATGGACGCGAACGGTCTGCTCGGCAAGGTACTGGCCGGTGAGCGCGCCAGCCGCCCGTAGATCGTCCAGAATGCGTGCCCGTGCCGTGGCCAGGCTCATCCCCGCATAGGGCCCGCCGGCCTCGCTGAGCTGGCCCTGGCGCCCGACGAGGGGGATCAGCGGCAGCTGGTGATCGCGCCACCACTGCACGTCCGTCGCGTCGCCAAAGGTACAGCACATCACGGCCCCGCTCCCTTTGCGCGGGTCCACCGCTGCATCGGCCAGGATGGGGACGCGCCGACCGAAGAGAGGCACGCTGGCCAGGGCGCCGATCAGTGCCGTGTAGCGCTCGTCGTCCGGGTGAACGAAGACGGCCACACAGGCCGGGAGCAACTCGGGGCGGGTAGTGGCGATCGGAAGGACTGGGGGCTGGGGGCCGGGGGCCGTGGAGCTGTCGAGGGCGAAGGCCAGCGTATAGAACGTGGTCTCACGCGCGGCGTCCTCCATCTCGGCCTGGGCCACGGCCGTCTCGCACTCGACACACCAGGGGTTGGGAGCCTGAGCGCGGTAGATCCTCCCCTTGCGGTACAAATCGAGGAAGGACCACTGGGAGGTGCGCTGAGCGAGGGGGCTGATCGTCGAGTAGCGCTGGCTCCAGTCGACACTCATGCCGAGGCGCCGCCAGAACTCCTCAAAGCGGGCCTCCACCTCGGCCGAGGTCTCCAGGCACGCCCGAACGAAGGCGGCGCGACCGATGTCGCGGGCCCGGATGCCACGGCTGCGCTCGACGTAGCGCTCTGTGGGCAGCCCGTTATCGTCGAAACCGAAGGGGTAAAAGATGCTGCGGCCCTGCATCCGCCAGAAACGGACCATGGCCTCGGCCTGGACGTAGGAATAGACGTGGCCGATATGGATCTCGCCCGAGACGGTGGGGGGTGGGGTGTCGATCGCGAACACTGGCCGGGGGTCGGCCGGGTCGAAGCGGTAGAGAGCGGTGGCGGCCCAGGCGGCCTGGAGGCGCGGCTCGGCCTCGGCCGGGTCGAAGCTGCTGGGGAAGCCCACGAGAGTGCTCCTGTCTGCTCAGGAGCTGCGCGGGTGGCCGCGCCAGGCCTCCCCGCCGTTAGCGAGCGACGGGGGCGCGCGCGACCGGCGCACAGCTCGGATGCTGCGTGCGGCTGCGTACTACACCTACGTCGTCGCCTACCACGGCGGGTCCTTTCCACTCAGACGCCCTACCGGGCGTCGCCTCATGGCTCGCCTGAAGCTCAGGATACGGTCTGTTTCCCGGCGTGTCAACCGTCGCTCGACCGATGGCAGGCCTGCTGCACCGTCGCTCGTTCCCCTTCATCCCCGGCCCCGCTCCAACAAGGGGAGCGGGGGCCAGGGCACGCCCCGCTTGCGCTGGGTTCCCGCTTACGCGGGAACGACACCCGGGCATGTGTGTGTCACGCCCGCGCCGGCGGGCGTCCAGGGCGGGACACCTGCAGCCTGCCCGCGCACAAACCCCCGCGAACGCGGGGGTAAGGGCCAGGACATTGCAACAGCCCTGGGACCGATGGAGGTGCCGTGGGTTGCGCCCCAACGGGGGGATCATGCTCCCTACGCGAGCACAAATTCATCCACCACCTGCTCAGCGCGGGTGATGAAGCGGGCATGGAGCCTGCCGGCGTCGAGGTCGATCAGCATGGCGCCGTGATCGGCATTGAAGAAGATCTGGCTCCCCTCCACGCCGAGGAAACCTGGCGCATAGCGGGCGCCGCCACCGAGGCCGTTGACGATATAGACGATCCCATCCCGCAGGACGCGCTCATAATGGTGATCGTGGCCGCCGAGCACGAGGTGCGCGCCCCAGGCGGCGAAGGGCCAGCGCATCCAGTCGGAGGAGCCGTGGTGGCCGGAGGAGTAGGGCGAGTGGTGCAGGGTGACGATCTTCCAGCGGGCGCTGGAGCCGGCGAGCGCGGACTGTAGCCAGGCAGCCTGGGGCGAGTCGCTCGTCCAGCCGTCAGGTTCGCCGGGCATGCTGTCGAGGGCGAAGAGCGCCAGGGGCCCTCGTTCCAGATGGTAGTAGCGGCCATTGCCTGGCAGGGTAAAGTAGCTCAGGTAGGGCTCGGGGTAGCCAACCACCCAGTCGTGATTGCCAAGCACGGGGAAGAAGCGGTTCTCAGCGCTCCCCGGGCCAAACTGTCCGCGATAGGGCGCGATGAATGCGGCGTAGTACTGGCCCACGTTGCGGTCGATCGTCTCGGCCAGGCCATCGGGATAGTTGTTGTCGCCGGTGGTCAGCACGAGGTCCGGCGCCCACGAGGCTACCAGGCCGGCCACCGCCGCGGCGGGTTCGCCCTCCATGCCGAAGTCGCCGATCACCGCGAGGCGCAGCCGGGATTCCGCCGGTGCCGGGAGCTCGGGTGTGGCTGCTGGCGCCGGAGGCGCGGGCGCCTCGGTCGACTGGAAGCTCCCGCTCAGGGGCGGGGGTGAAGCCTGGGCCGCTGGAGCCTGCTCAGGCAGACGGAGCGGTGGGGTGGGTGAGGGGCGCCACGTGGAGAGACGCCCGGAGATGCTCTCCTGAGGCGGTTCGATGCCACAGGCGGCGAGGGCCGTGGCGATGGCGGGGAGCGAGAGGCCCAGGGCAAGGCCGCGGCGCAGGAGCTCGCGGCGGTCGAGCCGCCGGGCGAACCCCTCCTCCAGCAGGCGCGCCAGGCGCTCGATCTGTGCGTGGTCGTCGCGCATACGTGCGCATGGTACCGCGAGTGATAGCGCGACGCAAGGGCTCTATAAGCAGCCCCGGCGCTATCCCTGCCGGTTCCGGTCCGTCTCCTCCAGTGGCACCAGGCGCTCGCGCAGCGCCAGCAGTGCCGCCTGGGTGCGATCCTGGAGGTGTAGCTTGGAGAGAATATTGGAGACGTGGGTTTTGACCGTACGCTCCCCGATGATCAAGTGATCGGCGATCTCGGCATTGCTCATGCCCCTCGCGATACAGGCAAGCACCTCACGCTCGCGCTCGGTGAGCAGGTCCAGGGGCGAACTGCGGCCACCGGTGAGCTCGCTCATCAGGCGGGCCGCGACACTGGGGTGCAGCGTCGCCTCACCACGGCGGGCGGCGCGGATGGCCCGCACCAGGTCGTCGGGGCCAACGTCCTTGAGCAGATAGGAGAGCGCGCCAGCCTTGATCGCGGGGAAGATCCGCTCGTCCTCGCTGTAGCTGGTGAGCACAATCACCTGGGTAGACGGTGAGACCGCCTTGAGCTGGCGGGTAGCCTCGATCCCATCCATCTCGGGCATCACCAGGTCCATCAGCACGACGTCGGGCAGCAGCCGGGCTGCCAGGGCCACGCCCTCAGCGCCGCCGCTAGCCTCGCCCACCACTTCAATCTCGGGGTAGGTCTCCAGGTAAGCACCCAGCCCCTTACGGACGATATTGTGGTCGTCGATCAGCATGACCCGGATCGTCTCGCTGTTCATGCTCGCTCCTCAGCTCAGATCGGCCGGCTGACGGCCTCGGACACGGGGATCTCCACGGCGACGCGCGTACCAGCGCCGGGGGCACTCTCCAGCGTCAGGCTGCCGCCGAGGGCCTCGGCGCGCTCGGCCATGCTCCACAGGCCAATCGCGCCGGGGTTGCGATCCGCCCGCGTATCAAAGCCCCGACCCTCGTCACGCACTTCGAGCGCCACCCCATCGTCGTGGTAGCACAAGCTCACGCTGGCGGCGCGCACGCCGCTGTGGCGGGCCACGTTGGCCAGGGCCTCCTGCACGATGCGGAAGATCGCCTGCTCGTGCTCCAGGGGGAGGCGGCGCTCGCCGGTGATCCGCAGATCCACCGCCAGTCCCTGGCGCTCGCGCAGCGCATCCACAAGGTCGCGCAGGGCGGGGGCAAGGCCGCGCCCATCAAGGGCGGCGGGGCGCAGGGCGAAGATCAGGCTGCGGGTCTCCTCCAGGGCGCGGCGGGCCGACTCCTCGATCTCAGTCAGGCGGGCGGCGGCGAGGTCGGGGCGGCTTTCAAGCGAGCGGCGGGCGGCAGCGGCAAGCATCGTCAGGCTGAAGAGCTCCTGGCTCACGCTATCGTGGAGCTCGCGGGCCAGGCGGTTGCGCTCCTCCACGGCGGCGAGCTGGGCAGCCTGTTCGGCGAGTTGGGCGTTCTTGTCGGCCAGCAGCCGCAACGAGCGCAGGCTCGCCGAGAGCTGATCGGCCATCTGATTGAACTGACGGCCCAACTGACCGATCTCGTCGGCTGAAGGGTCCTCGATCCGGCGGCTCAGGTCGCCGTCGGCAAGATCGATGCTCGCCTCGGTGAGACGCACGATGCGCCTGGCGAAGCCACGGCCCACCAGCCAGGAGTAGAGCATGCCAAGGCCGGCGCTGACGATCAGCCAGGGCAGAATGAAGGTGACCAGAAACGGAGTCAGGCTGGCGAAGAGGATGCCGACGGCGGGGAAGTTGATGAGGCGCAGGTAGATCACACCAGTGACCTCGCCGCCCCTGTCGAACACCGGGGCCACAGCGATCGGCTGGTGGTCAGGCTGCGTCCAGGCGGAGAGCTCGGCAGTCCGGGTGATCCCATCGAGCGCCCGCTGCACCAACTCGCCAGCAGGTCTGGGCTCCACGGCGCTAATGCTGAGGCCGGCGGGGTAGTTGAGGGGGCGAGTGCTGGTAATCACGCGGCCCTGGGTATCAAGCAGGGCGATCAGCAACTCGTCGGCCCGCGGCTCACTCCTGGAGGTTATCTCGATTCGAGGCCCGTCGGCGGAGGTCGGCGGGGCGTTCGTGCTGGCCGCTTCGAAGCGTCGGAGCACCTCGATCAGCTGGCCAGGGCTCCCCTCGGGGTTGGCAAGCTCGGCTGACACCGCGTGGGCCACATCCTTCGCGGAGATGCCGAGGGCCCGAGGGATGATCGGCGCGTTGAGGAAATAAAGCACCGTTCCCACGAAGATCCCGATCATCGTGAGCGCCAGCAGCAGCGACACGGCCATAAACGCGCCGGTGAGCTTCCAGCGGATCGTCGAGAAGCGGTTGATCAGACCTGCCAGCACATGAACCCCCGAAGACGGACACCGTATCAGATCTTTCGGCCTGCCTGGCATTATAGCCTGTCAGAGCGGCGCGAGCGCAGGTTGGCAAAGATGGTGACAAGCGGCTCGCGTCTGTCCCTACGGCCGTGGAGGGGAGAGGGCGCCCCTGGCACAATGCAGCCCCCGATCCTGACTGCCGGACCCAGCCCTCAGCCATCGGTTCCGGCGGGGGGTGGCCCCCCGGCCAGCGCGGCGGGCAGGGGCCGCACCTGGCGCACGTGGGCGCCGGCGTTGACGAGGGCCGACACCAGGCGAGGCGCGACCTCCGGAGGGGCGTCGACATGAAAACGATCCGGGCCGGCCGGGGCGAGCTGTAGACCCATGCGCTCGAGCACCACCGCGACGATCGGCCGGGGCTCGGCCTCGACGAGGAGCGTTTGCCGGCCGGCGCGAAGCGCGCTCACCGGACCCTGGGTGAGCAGGTGGCCCGCGCTGAGCACGGCGGCATGGGTGCAGAGGCGCTCGAGTTCCTGGCGGGAGGGGCTGGCAAGGAGGATGGTGAGGCCGCCGGCGTGGAGGCTACGGAGCAACTCGTGAAGCCCCTCGGCCTCGTGCGGGCCGAGCCCCAGGGTGGGCTCGTCGAGGAGCAGCAACTCGGGGCCCCCAAGAAGGGCCAGGGCCAGGGCCATGCGCATCCGGGCGCCGGGGGTGAGAGTATGCACGCGCCGGTACTGGAGCTCGGCCAGGCCCACCCGGCGCAGCGCCTCGTCGATCCGGGCGCGGCGCGGGGCCGGGCCCGCGTAGGCCCGCAGGCGCAGGTTGCCGCGTACCGTCATCAGGGGGTGGAAGATGGGCCGCTCGATCACCCAGCCAATGCGGGGGAGGTAAGCGGCCCGCTCGCGCAACAGATCGTAGCCGAGCACGCGCCCGCCACCGGCACTGGGGCGCAACCGGCCGGCGATCACCTGCAGGGCAGTGGTCTTTCCGGCGCCAGCGGGGCCGAGCAGGCCGAAGATGGCACCCTGGGGCACGGCAAGACTCACGGCTTCCAGGGCCCGGGCGGCGCCACGGCGCACACTGATGGCGTCCGTTTCGATGGCGAGGGGTGTGGGCAGCGGAGGCATCCTTTCCGCCTATGGCAACGATTCGTGCGTGCTCCTCCACGTGTGGAGGGTCATCTCATGGCCAAGTGTAGCGATCCGCCGGGCGCTCCGCGTCGGTGTGGAGCGGGATGGCGGGCGCGCAAAGACGCGCACGCGCGGTCGTACGAAAGGCGGAGAGCTTATGGGTAGTGGCGAGCCGTGGCTCGCACGCCCGCAGTGGCCGCCAATCGCCAGCAACGGGCCGCCCTGCCGTGCTAGCGTAGGTTGCGCCATCAGCACAGCGCCGGGTGGAACCAGGCACGTTTTCGAGTAGCCCACGCCGGCATCGCGCCGGCGCTCGGGCGTTTCACGCGCCCGGCGACGCCGGCCTGCGTCGGCTCGCTCCAGCCCCCCGTGGACGACTAGCCGAGGTTGCGGCGGTTGGCCCGGTCGATCTCACCGTCCCCAAAGGGTCCGTCGGCGACAAACTCCAGATCCTGGGCGGTCAGGTCAGTCACCGGGCCAAGGGGCCGGAACGTCGCCGGGTTGGTGTCCTGGGCCACCTCGATCGATCCCTGGTAGATCCGGCCGTCGGGCGCGATCGCCCAACTCAGCCGGGTGCCTCCCGGCGCGGTCGTGGCGTGTAGCAGCCACCAGCCCAGCCCGGCCCGCTCGGCCACCACCGTACGGTCAACAAGGCGATAGCGGGCAGCGGCGCGCAGTTCGATCGCCACTGGTACCCTCCTGGATCTATGCGAGCCGCAGCATGGACAGCGTGGCGGGAGCCTGCCCCCCGCTCACGTCGGGAATGATCCGCAACTCGATGGCTGCCACGCCGGCCAGATCCACCCGGTACTCCTCCCGTTCCTCACTGGTACCGGGGGGACTGAAGGTGAACTGCTGCCGCAGGATATCCTGGTAGCTCTCTCCGCCAGCGACCCGCCAGCGCAGCGCGAACTCCTGAGTGCGCGGGTGGGCCTGCTCAACGAAGACCAGCTTGATGCGCCGGATCGGTCGGGGCATATCAAAGCACAGGCGGATCGTCTGGGGGCCGGGGCCACCGGCGCGCCAGCCGCCCGACCCGCCGGAGAGCGCGGCCTCGATCGGATAGTCGGGCGCCTCCGAGGAGATCTCAACCCGCGCGATCGGCTCCAGGTCGAGCCATGGCCCGCCATCATCCAGGGTCCCCGGGCTGTCTACCCCTATGATCTGCTTGCGCATCCTACACTCCTTCTCCACGCGCCTGCGGCCCTGCCAGGGGCTCCCCGATCGGGCCGCGAGCCAGCATTGTGCAGAGTTGCTCACGTACTGCCACAATGCTGCGGCCACGGCAGAGCGGTAGCTCCGGATGATCTTCGATACGCCCGCAGAAGCTGCTTCCGGACTGCCAGATAAAGGCGCGGTACTCGATGTCGGCCACGCGCAGGTGATAGATCTGTCCCTTGCGCACCGTGCGCTTCGCTGAGTCGGCCATGGTCCCTTCCTCCTCTTCCCTCAGGGCGCAACCGTGGTCGCGCCATTATGGCCTGCCAGGCCGTCTTGTGGATAGATATCGATGGGACAGTGCCATACGCTCGGCACGGCTGCCTCGCTGCGCCTGCGGCGCGGAGGCTGATTCGTCAGCCGGACAGCGCAAGAGGGTGTACAAACACAGCGTCGCAGGCGACCCCACGGAACCGCAACCATCGTTCGGTCACACGCGCCGGGAGGCAGCGTGCCGCATCGACGAGGCACCGCAAGCGCAACGGGGTTCCATTTAGATCAGCCGCAGCGCGACTTCCTGGCAGCGCTGGCGGAGCGCCGCGTCGTCGGTACGAATGGGGAGCCCGCCTGCCAGCTGCGCCTGGCGGATCACCTGTTCAAGTGATGGCGTGTAGCTGCGACGGCTCAACACGCCGTTGGTGTAGGCGACACAGTAGCGGCCATCAGGCATGCGGGTGACGACAAAGTGCGGGCTGGCGACCTCGGGGTGGCCGGTGACGGGCGATTGCTCCTCCATAAGACACCTCAACGCGCGCTGAGCGCAGGGTAAAATGGCATCCGGGGAGGATCACGAGGAAAGACTGCTGGCGGGGGCGGAAGTTCCGGCTAATCTAGCATAGCATAGATCGGGCGGCTCCGATAGCCACAAAACATAATCAGATCCGTGCTACACTGGCAGGACAGGCGCACCAGGGCAGGCGCCGCACACTGCCCCTGCAATCGAGGAGTCCGCATGGCCAGCACAACGCTTTCACTGTACGAGTCGGCCGACTGGGGAGCGCGTACGGCGGGCGTGGCCACAGCGCACAAAGACATGCATGGGGCACTGTTCATCGACGATGTACGGGTGGATCGCATCCGCGTGGTTGGCCAGTTCAGTATCCTCGAAGGCGCCGGCGGGCGAGCCTGGGTGGTGCTGAGCAGCTTCCTCCGCCTCGTCCCGGACCCGCGCAACACCAGCCCTACAGCGGGGTAAGCCCGGCCACACCGCGTGTAGCCACGTATTGTGAACAACCTGTACGGGCCGTCCGCTGCTTGCGTTCCGGGACGGGCAGATCCGGCGTGCAGGTAGCGATGTGCCGCATCCTGGCGGGCGACACGCTCCCGCGCAAACGGCGCCATGCTCCCATCGTAAGGCATGTTTCAGGCCGCCTTACCGTTTGGGCGCATCCAGGGCTTGCTGCTGCCGTGGCCCTGTCCCCTGTCCCCTCGCCCAAGCGAGGGCGCCTCTCCCGACCAGGCAGGGCCGGGTTCCCACGGACGCGGGAACGACACCCCCAACGTGCGACCGCAGGAGCCCGCACAGGCGGGTTTTGCCCTCCGTAGCCGCGTGCTTCGCCCCGGCTCGCCCAGCCCACCTAGGGGATTGCCAAATGCCGCGGTGGTGCTATACTTATATGGTCAGCAACATCATCCGCTGTGAGATCCCGCCTCCTTCTCCTCTCGCAGATCCCACGGTCAGCACTTCGTCGCTCGAAGCATGTTGTTGTGTCCGCCGGAGCGAGCGCGCCAGGTGTACACCCTGGCCACCGGTCGTTCGAGTCGTCGTTGTCCTGTCCGTGAGCGCAGCGTTGGCTGCGCCGCACATGCTGCGCATTGCGCAGAGGAGAGTTGAGCGTATGCAAGTCAAACTGTTCGTCGGCAATCTTCCCTGGAGCGTCGGCGACGCCGAGCTGATGCAGATCTTCGCCGGTCATGGCGAGGTGCAGAGCGCTCGCGTCATCAGCGACCGGGATACCGGGCGATCGCGGGGCTTCGGCTTTGTCGAGATGGAGACCAACGATATCGGCGCCCTGATCCGGGCTACCGATGGCTACGAGGTGGATGGGCGCAACCTGCGGGTCAACCAGGCGGAAGACAAGCCGTCTGGCCCCAGGCGTGGCCCCGGCGGCGGGTTCGGCGGGCGTCGCGACCGCTACTGAGCCATTCACCCACGTGCCGGGCACGGGTTGGTGGGCGGTCGCCGCGATCGGGCTCGCTGCTACACCACCCCGCTAACCGTTCCCTTCACGCGATCGCCTGGAGCTCCACGTCGCCGTTGCCGCGCTTTGTGGAGCAGCCAGCAATGATTGGGCCACGGTAGGCCAGGTTGGCCTATCGCGGCCCGATCGAGCCAGGCGCAACACGCTACACTCGCGTGTTGCGCCTGCTTTGATTCTTACGGTTCGAGGAGATCGCGTGGCAGTTTGCGGCGGGCATGCCACCCGGGCGTACCACTCAGGCGAGCTCGTCCAGCGCCGCGAAGAGCCGGTCGAGGTCGCCTTCGTCGGTAAAGGGCGCGAGGGAGATGCGGATCGCGCCCAGCTCGGGCACCGCCCGTACCACTACCTCACGGGCCCAGAGCGCGCGCAGCAGCGCATAGGGATCGGGGAAGCCTGCCACGCGGATGCTCGCCATGGACGAACTGTGCTCCCAGGGCTGCGGCGTGAGCAGGGTGAGGCGCGGATGGTCGGCCGCGCGGGCCTTGAACGCGGCGGCCATGGTGGCCATATGCGCCTGGAGTGGCAGCATTCCCCGGGACTCCCACCAGTCCAGGGTCGCGTTCATCCCCGCCCAGACGGGTAAAGCCCGGGTGCCGAACTCGAAGCGAGCCGCCGTTGGCCGCAGGGTGGGTGGCGTCACCCCCTCCAGCAGCGAACCGGCGCCCACGTGGGCCGGGCGCAGCTCCTCCAGCCGCTCGGGCCGCACATAGAGCAGCCCGGTACCCTTGGGGCCGAGCAGCCACTTGTGGCCATTACTCACCAGGTAGTCACAGCCGATCGCCGTCACATCAAGCGGGATCTGGCCGAGGGCCTGGGTGGCGTCCACCAGGATCTGAGCGCCACGGGCGTGGGCGAGGGCCGTGGCGGCCGCAGCCGGCAGCCGCGCGCCCGTCTGGCTGCTCACGTTGCTGGCGGCCACCAGGCGCGTCTGCGGGGAGATGGCCGCCTCCAGGTTCGCCAGGCTCTCCTCCGGGTCGGCGCCAATAGCGAAGCGGCGCAGGGTGATCCGGCCAGTACGGGCCAGGTAGCCGAAGGGGTTCTCGATCGCGGGGTGCTCCTGGTCGCTGATCAGCACCTCGTCGCCAGGTCGCCAGGCGATCCCGGCGGCCACCAGGTTGATACCGTCGTTGGCATTGCCGGTGAGGGCAATCGCCTCCAGAGGGGCGCCCAGTAGGGCTGCCAGCCGCGCCCGGGCCCGCTCACGCTCGTCCTCCAGCTCGGCGTGGGCGAAGTAGCCTTCGCGCTCGTAGCGAGCCGTGGCGGCCAGATAGCGCTCCAGGGCCGGCTCGGGCATCAGTCCGTGGGTCCCAAGGTTCAGGTAGGTCATCCTGGTGAGGGCGGAGAAGTCGGCGCGGACGGGAGAGGGCATGGCATGCTCCTGGTGCTGGACAACCGGGGGAGTGACGTATCGCCTTGCACACAAGCCCGGGCTCCGAAGAGCCCGGCGACGAGCCCACCCCCACGTGGGCGAGGGCAGCCTGTGCAGAAATATACATCACCCCTGCCAGGCGGCTGGTTGTCGGGCGCGATCTAGCTACAGGATACTGGATCGCGGCGCATGCGCGGGCCTGGCTCGAATAGCCGGTAAGCTGCGCCATGGCGCAGCGAGGAGCGCCAGGCCACCTGCTCGGAACACCTTCGGCAGGCCAACGCAGCCGGGCTCCAGCAGCCCGGCCCCGATGGTGTTTCAGGGCTGCCGCCGCGCCAGCCCTCACCTGCAGCGGTGCCGTTCGATCGGCGCCAGGCGCCACCGCTCACCCCGGCAGCGATGGCATCCCTCACCGGCACGGTGGGTGCGATGGCCAGCCGCACGCTCAAAGGATTCGAGGCGCCCAACATTATCTGCATCGGGCGCGGCGCGATCACCGTGGTGGGCCGCGAGGTCCGCGCGGCGCAGCGAGATCCGCAACGCCCGGCCGCTGCTGGCCCTGCCCGATCGTTCGCGGCAACGGCTGGAGCCCTGGCCAGGCATTCGCCGCTGCCGCACGCGCTCAAGCCAATCAAAACCCTTGACACTACGCCCCATGTTGACAGCCGGCTTCAACGGTGGTATAATCAGAACACTTGTTCGACAATTTCAGGTTTTGCCGCACCATGATGCCATACGCGAAACGAACATCAGACGGAAGGGTGCAGCGATGGAGAACCGTGCAATCGCGGCGGTACTGTTTAATATTTCGGCCATTCTCAAGGCCCAGGATGGCGCCAACCCCTACCGGGTGCGGGCCTACCGGCGCGCGGCCCGGGCCCTCCTGCGCATGCGCCAGCCGGTGCGCGAGCGCGTCGCACAGGGCCTTCCACTCGGCATCCCTGGCCTGGGCAAGAGCCTGACGGCAAAGATCAGCGCCCTGGCCCGCGATGGGCGCTGCGCCTTCTACGACGAACTGATCGACACCCTGCCGCCCGACGAGGCACGCCTGGTACGGGTCCCCGGCATCGGCCCCACCATCGCCGCCCGCATCCATCGCGACCTCGGCCCCACCGACGCCACAAGCCTCCAGCGCGCCGCCGCCGAGGGCCGCCTCACCCGGGTCTGGGGCGTCGGCCCCCGACGCCAGGCCGCCATCCTTGATGCCATCGCCCCCGCGCCACCGCAGCGCGCCGTGCAGACGCGCCTGTTCTAAGAAGGTCCCCATGCTCGCCCACCAGCACGCACTCGACGACCTGTTCGACTCCCTCGACAACGCCGAGGAGGGCCTGCTTGATGCGACGCTCGACGTGGCGGCAGCGCCGCTGGACGCGCCCGACGATCTCGACCTGGCGGGCGGCTTCCGCCCGAAGCTGGCGCTCACCCCCCGCAGTTACCAGGCCGAGGCTCTGGCGGCCTGGCTGGCGGCGGAGGGGCGCGGCACGGTGATCCTCCCCACCGGCGCAGGCAAGACGATGCTGGCGCTCATGGCGATCGAGCGCCTTAAGCTCCGCACCCTGATCGTCGTCCCGACGATCGAGTTGCTCCACCAGTGGCGGGCCACAGCCGTCGAGCGTCTGGGTCTCGCTCCAGAGAAGGTGGGTGTGGTGGGCGACGGGCGGCGCGAGGTACGACCGGTCACCATAATCACCTATGCCTCGGCGAGCATGCCCGAAGCACCGATCAGTGGCTTTGGGCTGCTCGTCTGCGACGAGGCCCATCATCTACCGGCCCCTGGCCACCGCGTGATTGCCGAGCGCAGCGGCGCGCCCTATCGCCTGGGCCTCACCGCCACCCCCGAGCGGGGTGATGGCCAGGAGGCTGAGCTCTACCGCCTGATTGGCCAGCCCGTCTACCGGCGCGCCCCGGAAGAACTGGCCGCCGAAGGTCACCTGGCCCGCTTCAAAGAGCGGCGCATCTACGTGGACCTTTCGCCCGACGAGGCCATCCGCTACACCACGTTGATGGGCGAGTGGAAGTGGTTTCTTGCCCGCAAGCGCGGCGCCCTGGCCCGTGGCGGCGACTTCTTCGGCGAGCTGATCCGTCGCAGCGGCAGCGACCCGGCCGCCCGCAGTGCTCTCCGCGCCCACCACCAGGCCCGCATGATCGCGCTCAACGCCGAGGCCAAGATCGCCGAGACGGCCCGCCTGCTCGCCCGTCACCGCGACGAGAAGGTGCTGATCTTCTCCGAGTTCAACCTGCTGGTGGACCGCCTCAGCCGCACCCTGGCGCTGCCCTCGCTCACCTACCGTACCCCACCCGAGGAGCGCCGCCGTACTCTGGAGCGCTTCCGCGCCGGCAGGTATAGCAAGCTCGCCGCTGGCCGCGTGCTCAACGAGGGCGTGGACGTGCCCGATGCCAGTGTGGCGATCGTGGTGAGCGGCAATAGCACCGCCCGCGAGCACATCCAGCGTCTCGGTCGCGTCATCCGCCCCAAGGCCCACGAGGCAGTGCTCTACGAACTCGTGACCCGCTACACCTCGGAAGTGGGGGCCGCCCGCCGCAGACGCAGGACCAGGGACGATCGCTCGCAGACGCCTACAGGGTGACGGGAGGAAGCGATGGCCTTCAAGCTCGCCGACTTCAAGAAGACGGCCCGCGGCAGCGGGGAAGCTCGCCTGCTCTACCCCCATCAGATCCGCGACGACCGGCACAGCGCCGCGATCAGTTTCGCGATCGGCTATTTTGAGCGCATGGTCGGTCACCGCCGGGCCGAGTTCGAGGCCGAGGCCCTGCTTGAGTTCTTCGGCGACCCGCGCCTCGCCCGTGGGCTGGTAGCATGCCTGGCCAGCACCTATACCTGGCGTAGCCTGAGCTTCGAAGAGGCCCTCGGCCCCGAGCCCGCCGCCCTTCTGGAGCGGGCCGGCGTGGCCCGGCCAGCCGAACTGCGTGCGCGCCTCTACACCCTGGCCAACGAGCGCTTCGGCGGCTTCATCGCCCCTGAAGATCGCCCGTCCGCCCTCGCCGGGCTCTACGAGGAACTGGCGCGGGCCGCCGAGGAGCGCCGCGCCTGGGAGCAGTCCGCGCCCCCGAGCGCCCCGCCCGCACCTGCCCACGGGGCCGCCGACTGGCTTGAGCGAGCGCTCATCCTCGACGCCGAGGACGAGCAGGTGCTCGTAAAGGCTGGCCATGCGCCAGCCCCCGCCGAGGTGATCGAGCGCTACAATTTCCACTCTCTGGAGACGGCCCTCTGCTACGCCGAGGGCGCGCGCCTGCGCCTGCACGGTCACGTCTGGACGATCCTGCGCAGTGCCCACAATCTTGCCCGCCGCTACCGGCTCACCTATAGCGTGGGCGACCTCCCGGCCTCGCTCTTCGACAGCCGGCTCGACCTGACGCTCCACGGCCGCCGCGACGCTCTGGGCGGCTGGGGCCGGGCCGGCCGCCGGCTCGCCCGCGCCCTGCTGCGCCTGCTCGCCGCCCATCCCGGGTGCGCCGTGGAGGGTGAGGTGCTGACCCACGCGGGTGGCCGCCGCGCCATCCTCCGCCTGGACGCCAGAACGCTGCGTGCCCTCGGGGCGGGGATGGCTGGCGCTCCCGAAGCCGACGCCTGGGAAGACGAGGCAGCCGACGAACTGCAGCGGGCCTGGGGCCGCGCCATGGTGCGCGGACGCACCGCCGGTTGGCGCATGCGCCGCGACCCTGAGCCTCTGGTGGGCGGAGCCAGTATCGTCGTGCCCGACTTCGCCCTTCGTCGCGGCACCACGGGCATCGCGCTCTGCCTCGCCCCCGGCCGCGCCGCCGCCGAAGCCCTGTCCCGCAGCCTGTCGGGCAGCAACTGCGCCACAGCAGCCGTCGTTCTGGCCCACAGCAGTACCGCCCCGGCCTTCAAAGGCTGCAAGGCCCTGGTCGTCACCTACGCCGATCAGCCCGCCGATGCCATCCCGCGCCTCGTCGCAGCCCTGGAGCAGGCATGGCCCCGCAGCGTCCTGCCGATCAAGGCCGACCCCTGGGAAGACCTGGCCGCCCACGTGGCCGCCGAGGGCTTTGTGGACGAGGCGCGGGCCGCCGCGATCCTCGGCTGCGCCACCCACGAGCTCCACGCCGTGGTACGCCGCCGCGCCGCCTCAGGGCTCCACGCGGTCTCCGAGCTCGGCATCTGCGACTCCGACACGCTGGCCGAGTTGCGCGATATGCTCAGCCGCGCCGCCCAGGAGCGGGCCGCCTGAGCTGCTTCCTCACTGGCGCCACAGTGATGCTCGCCACGCCGGCCAGCTATCGCCGCCCCTGCGCCGGGTAGCGGAGAAACTCCTCAATCGCCGCCACCACACCGTCCCGAGGCACGCGTGTGGCCTCGCCCTGCCGGGGCTTCAGCTCCACCTCACCGCTCGCCAGCAGCCGCTCCCCCACAACCAGCCGCAACGGCAGCCCGATCAGGTCGGCGTCGTTGAACTTGACGCCCGCAGTCTCGTCCCGATCGTCCAGCAGCGGGCGCAAGCCGGCGGCAAGCAACTCCTCGTAGAGCCGCGCAGCCTCTGATCGCGGCGCCTCTCCCTTGCCGAGAGCAACAATGTGCACGTCGGCCGGGGCCACCGCGACCGGCCAGACGATTCCGCGCTCGTCGTGGTGCTGCTCCAACACTACCTGGAGCAGCCGCTCTACGCCGATGCTGTAGGAGCCCATCACGATCGGCCGCGCGGTGCCTTGCTCGTCCAGGTAGGTGGTGCCGAGAACCTCGGTGTAGCGGGTGCCAAGCTTGAAGATATGGCCAAGCTCCACGCCCTGCTCCAACGCCAGCGGCGCGCCGCAGCGGCCGCAGGGGTCGCCCGCCCGCACCTCCGCGATGTCGGCCACCACGGCGGCCTGCCAGTCACGCCCGAGGAGCACATTGCGCAGGTGGTAGCCAGGCCGATTCGCGCCCGCCACAAGCCCGCCCGCCGCCGCCACCGAACGGTCAGCCACCACAAAGACACCCTCCAGGCCCACCGGCGAAGCATACCCCGCCACCGCTCCCGCCGCCGCAATCTGCTCCGCGCTGGCCGGACGCAGCTCGCTCACCGCCGCCACGGCCCGCAGCTTCGCCTCACTCACCGTCAGATCACCCCGGATCACGGCGAAGAGCAGCCCCCGCTCAGGCGTATCGAAGAACACGGCCTTGGCCGTCGCCGACTCGGGAACACCCAGAAAAGCCGCCAGATCGGCGATCGTGGCAGCACCTGGCGTCGCCACCCCCTCAACCGGTGGCACCGCCCCTCCGCGTTCCTCACGGCCCCCTTCGCCTTCCTCGCGGCCCACTTCGTAGTACTCCACATTCGCCGCGTAGCCGCACCGCGCACAGATCGCCAGCCTGTCCTCGCCGCCCGGCGACAGCGCCATATACTCGCGCGACTCGCGCACACCGATCTCGCCCGTGCCGGCTGCCACCGCCACAAAGCGCACGCCGCAGCGCTCGAAGATGCGCTCGAAGGCTGCGGCCACCCGCGCATACACCACGTCCAGGCCAGCATCATCGGCATCGAGCGAGTAGGCATCGAGCATCGTGAACTCGCGCGCGCGCATCAGGCCGCCCCTGGTGCGGATCTCGTCGCGGTACTTCGTGTGGATCTGGTAGACGAGCGCGGGCAACTGGCGGTAGGAGCCGATCTCGCGGTTGGCCAGCGCGGCGATCGCTTCCTCGTGGGCCGGCGCCACCACCAGCGGGCGCTCGCCCCGGTCGGCCAGGCGCAACATCTGCGGGCCATAGTGAACAGAGCGGCCCGACTGCTCCCAGAGCGCGGCAGGCTGCACTATCGGTGTGCGCAACTCCTGGGCGCCGATGCGGTTGAGCTCCTCGCGCATGATCGCCTCGATGCGCCGGGCTGCCGCCAGGCCGAGGGGCAGCAGCGCATAGCTCCCTGGCCCCAGCGCGCGCACCAGCCCCGCCCGCAGGGCAAGCTGATGCGCGATTTGCTCAGCCTCCGCTGGCGCCTCCCGCAGCGTGCGACCGAACATCGTAGCGATACGCATAGCGTCTCCGTTCTCAGCGTGACCCTGCACCACCACCACCGGCACCGCGCAGCAGCCATTCACGCTTCCGTCACCGCGAAGAGCAGCCCCGCCTCACATGCCAACTGCCCCTCCACGGTGGCCCGGGCGGCGCCCTTCCCGATTCCGCGACGGAACTTCTCCAGACTCACCTCGAGCCGCAGCGTGTCGCCCGGTCGCACGATCCGCTTGAAGCGGCAGTCGTCGATCCCGGCGAAGACCGCCAGCTTGCCCCTGTGCTCGGGAAGGCTCAACGCGGCCACCGCGCCGGTCTGGGCCAGCGCCTCGACGATCAGCACGCCAGGCATGATCGGGTTGCCCGGAAAGTGGCCGGTGAACTGGGGCTCGTTCGCCGAGACGAGCTTCTCGGCCACTGCCCGCACCCCCGGCTCAAGCTCCAGCACCCGGTCGATCAGCAGGAAGGGGTAGCGGTGCGGAATGATGGCCATGATCTCTTGCGCGGTCAGCATGGTCGCTCCTGATTCTCGATTCTGCTTCCCTCGTAACCACGGGCAACGGACATCCAAAGCACGTCTCTGCGGTGGTGGGGCGAGGGAACGCACTGCGTACCGGGGGCCCTGCCGCAAGCACCAGCCGCCACGCCGCGCAATCATAGCATATGGCTCTCAGCCCATCACCCGTGCCCATCCCGACTTGACGCCACCCGGCGCCCCGTGTAAGATCTGCACGGGCGCGCCAATCTGTCCACATGCGTACCAGGAGGACGATCAAGCCCGGCCGGTGGCCAGCGCGAACCACGCAGCGGCCCTTCGCCCCACGGCGGACGGGGCCTTTTTCATTGGAGCACTATGGGTCGATCCATCTCGCGGCCCCGCCCCCGCCGGCGTGGCGCTGGCTGCAGCGGCGCGCTCTTTGCGATCCTCTTCGTGGGCGCTCTGGCCGCCCTCGTCTACTTGCTCGCGCTGCGCCCGTTCGTCAGCCGTGCCGTCGCCGACCGCATCGCCGGACCCGCCGCCCCGGTGCCCACCCTGATGCCACCGGCGGGCCCGCAACCCGCCCCGAGCGAGCTCCAGGCCACTGTTGAGCAGCAAGCCAGCGAGGTGCTTCCCGCCGCCGTTGCCGCACTCCCCCAGGGCGAGCTCCTGGTAAGCGAGGCCGACGTGAACGACTTTCTCGCCGCAAACCCGGCCGCCCTCGCCCCGATCGAACGGGCCAGCGTCGATTTCACCGAGGGCCGCGCCCTCGCCTCCATCGGCGCGTACGGCCTTAGCAGCACCGCCGCCGTCAGTCTCGCCGCCCGGGATGGGCGTATCGCCGTGACGGCCGCCGAGATCAGCGGCCCCCTCGCCCTCGCGATCTCCGGCGACCAGCTCGCCCGCTCGCTTGCCGAGCGCCTCAACGCTGAGTTCGCCGCCCAGGGGCGCCGTGTGGATGAACTGCGCATCGAGGAGGATCGACTCGTTCTCGTCACCAGTGGCGCCACACGCTAGCGCACGAAGCGCGTACCGGGAGCCGGAACACCGCCATCGAATGGCGTTCTGACACGCTCAACCCTTCCGAGAAAGGCTCCGGATTTTCCAGCGATCTCCGTGGCGGCTCGGGAGCGCGGGCATTGGCTCGCCTCGCGACACAGGGGACTAGAGCATGCTCCTGGAACAGGCCGCAGAGCTCATGTGAGCGATGCCGCACCCCAGGGACGCCACCCTGCAAGGCGCTATCCACCCTGGTGGTTCCAATCAGTGGCGCCACGCCACGCTATGACCCGTCGCATTGTTACGGAGGCCTCCCCCATGCCCGTCACCCCCCAGGACGACCCCTACTACCGCATCCGCCATTCGCTGGCCCACGTGATGGCCCAGGCGGTGCTGGAGCTCTTCCCCGAGGGAAAGATCGCGATCGGCCCGCCGATCGAGAACGGCTTCTACTATGACTTCGATCTGCCCCGCCCGCTGACCCCCGACGATCTGACGGCGATCGAAGCCGGCATGCGCCGGATCATCGCGAAGGATGTCCCCTTTATCTACCGTGAGGTCAGCCCCGACGAGGCCCGCGCCCTCTTCCGGGACCAGCCCTACAAGCTAGAGCTGATCGACGGCCTCGCCCAGGGACTCGACGAGTATGGCGAGACCCACCACGGTGATACGGTGATCTCCACCTACCGCCAGGACACCTTCGAGGATCTCTGTCGCGGCCCCCACGTGGAGCGTACCGGCCAACTCGACCCGGAAGCCTTCAAGCTCACCGGCATCGCCGGGGCCTACTGGCGCGGCAATGAGAAGAACCCCCAACTCCAGCGCATCTACGGCACCGGCTGGGCCAACAAAGCCGAGCTCGATCACTACCTCTTCCAGCTTGAGGAGGCCCGCCGCCGCGACCACCGTCGACTCGGCAAGGAGCTCGGCCTCTTCCACTTCTCCGACGATATTGGCCCGGGCTTGCCTCTCTTCACCCCCAGAGGCGAAATCATCCGCCACGAAATGGAGCGCTTCGTCCGCGAGCTACAGACGAAGTACGGCTATAGCCATGTCTGGACGGGCAACGTGGTGAAGGAGAGCCTGTACAAGAAGTCCGGCCACTACGATGCCTACCGGGAGAATATGTTCCCCCCCATGGTCGAGAGCGAGGATCTCGTCTTCCGGCTCAAGCCCATGAACTGCCCCAGCCACATGACCCTCTACAAGGAGATGGGCATCCACTCCTACCGCGATCTGCCGCTGCGTTTTGCGGAGTTTGCCACCCTCTACCGCTACGAGGATAGCGGCGCACTCCATGGCCTCACCCGCGTGCGCGCCCTCACCCAGGACGACTGCCACATCTTCTGCCGGCCCGACCAGATCGAGGCCGAGTTCGGCCTGGCCCTGAATCTGATCCGCGAGGTGCTCGCCACCTACAAGTTCGGCGACTACCGGGTGGATCTCTCGCTGCGCGGCGCGAGCGGCAAGTACATCGCCGATGATGAAGCCTGGGATCTGGCCGAGGGCGCCCTCCGCTCCGCCCTCGACCACTACGGCGTGCAGTACCGTGAGGCGCCGGGCGAGGCCGCGATCTATGGACCCAAGGCCGATTTCATCGCCCGTGATGTGCTCGGGCGCGAGTGGCAACTCAGCACCATCCAGGTGGACTTCATCCAGCCCCGGCGCCTGGGCCTGGAGTATATCGGCGAGGACAACCAGCCCCATACGCCCGTGGTCCTCCACCGCGCCGTCACCGGCACGACCGAGCGCTTCCTCGGCGTGCTGATCGAGCACTTCGCCGGCGCCTTCCCGCTCTGGCTGGCTCCCGTCCAGGCTGTGATTATCCCCATCACCGACAAACAGCAGGAGTACGCCGAACAGGTTCGCCGGCGTCTGGCCGAGGCCGGCCTGCGGGTGGAGATCGATACCAGCCGCGACCGTATGCAGGGCAAGATCCGCCGCGCTCAGTTGCAGAAGATACCCTATATGCTTATAATCGGCGCCAAAGAGCAGGAGGCCGATGCGGTAGCCGTCCGAATGCGCTCCGGCGAGGATCTCGGCGCGATCCCCGTTGCCGCATTTGTCGAACGTGCCCTTCAGGAAGTGCGCAGCCGCGCGTAAGGAACAGGTATGACCTTCGAGACCGATGAGCTCGCCGAGGCGGCTCTGCGCTTCAGCGAGGCGGTGCGGGCCGAGCGCACCAGCACCCTGGACGCTCTGGCTACGGAGCGTCAGGCAGCGCTGCAGTTGCTCCAGGCCCTGCGCAAAGAGGGCGCCCGTCGCGCGCAGGCTTCCACCGGCCGCTTCCTCGTGGGTGTGCTGATTGGCGCTGCGGCCGGCGCTGCGGCCGTCTATTTCATCAACCAGCGCACCAGCGAGGAGGCTCGCCTCGGCCTCACCCGGAGCGCCGAACATGCCGGCGCTTCCCTCAGCGAGCGCCTCAAAGCCGCGATCGAGGCAGGCCGCCGCGCCGCCACCACTCGCGAGAGCGAGCTCTGGCAGCGCTACCGCGAGCGCATCAGCAAGGCCCGGAGCGCCGAGCGTAACGATCAGCTACCGGGCCTCTACGAGCCCTGACCCCGGGCCGCCGGCAGGCGCGCCAGGGCGTTCTGAGGCTCGGGGTTCAGGCGCGGTTCCCGCCGGCTCCGCTCCACCACCGTAGAGCCTCTTCTGGTACCTTGAGCCGTCCGTGGATGGCTGGAGCACGTCAGAACGCCATCCGATGACGGTGCCCCGGCTGCTGGTTCCGGGTTCGTGCGCTCAAGGGAACCACGTTGCGCTTTCGGCACTCCTCGACGTAGCCCACTCTGCCCCGGTGCCGATCGATCTCCACTGTGTTCTTCCGCCGCCAGTCTCCCGGATCCGTGCCTCAGGCACCCTCGCTCTATCCCCGCAATAGCACATGGACGCCGAGATCATCGCCATAGGCTCCGAGATCCTGCTCGGCGCCACGATCGACACGAACAGCGCCTACCTGGCGCGCCAGCTCGCCACCGCCGGTGTGAACCTCTTCCGCAAGAGCGTCGTCGGCGACAACACCGAGCGCATCGCAGCCGCCATCCGCGAGGCCCTCAGCCGCGCCGACCTGGTGATCTGCACCGGTGGCCTCGGCCCCACGCTTGATGATGTTACCCGCGAGGCGGTTGCCCTGGCCTTCGGTCGCGCCCTCGAGTTCCGCCCCGACCTGCTCGAGCAGATTGCCGCGCGCTTCGCCGCCTTCGGACGACCCATGAGCGAGAGCAACCGCCGCCAGGCCTTCGTGCCGGCCGGCGCGCGCCCCATCGAGAATCCTCGTGGCACCGCCCCCGCATTCATCGTGGAAGATCCGCTCGGCACCGTGATCGTGCTCCCTGGCGTGCCCTACGAGATGCGCTTCCTCTTCGAGACGGCGGTAATCCCCTACCTGCGCGACGAGCGGGGTGTCACCGATGTCATCCTTGTAAAAACCCTCCACGCCACCGGCCTCGGCGAGAGTGTGATCGGCGAGATGATCGCCGACCTGATGCAGCAGTCTAACCCCACCGTCGGCATCTCCGCCAAACAGGCCCGCTACGAACTGCGCCTCGGCGCCCGCGCCTCATCACGCCCCGAGGCCGAGGCCCTGATCGCCGCCGCCGAAGCCACCATCCGTGAGCGACTTGGCCAGCACCTCGTGGGCGATGAGGCCCTCGCTGAGACGGTGGCGCGCCTGCTGGCCGAACGCCAACTCTCCCTGGCCCTCTACGAGGGCGCCGCAATCGCCCCGATCTACCGCGCCCTCGCCGCTACCACCGGTGGCCTCGATCGCCTGCGCGGCCTGATCGTCCACCCCCTTGACCGCCCCGCCGACGAGTACGCCGCCGCCGCCCTGGCCCACGCCGGCGCCATCAGCGCCGCCGACCGCTGGCGTAGCGAGCTCGGCCTCGCCGCCCAGGCCGCCTCCGAACCCGACGCCAGCGGTTTCACCGCCGTGAGCGTCGCCCTGGTCACGCCCGAGGGGAGCCGCCAGGTTACCCGCCGCTACGACCTGCGCCAGCCCGAGGGCTGGGAGTTCGTGGGCACGCTCGCGCTGGACATGCTGCGCCGCTACTTGCTCGGTGAGCCGGAGTGAGTGAGCTACGCCTGCGCGCCACCATCGCGACGGTGCACCGCGACCCACAGTGGTGGCTCAAGTGCCTTGGCTACGGCGCCGCCGCAGCTACCGGCCTCGGCCTTCCACTTGCCGCCGGATTCGTGATGGAGAGCCTCGATAATACCCGCCGTGGCTACCCCACCCCACTCCCCCCGTGGGGCGACCCCTGGCTCCGTTCGCTCACCGGCCTCTTCTGCCTGCTGATCGACTTCGCCTTCTTTGTGCTCCCCCTGCTCCTTGGGGGCATGGGCGTCTTCTGCGCCAGCATCGTTCTGGTGATCGCCAGCCCCACGGGTAGTGCCACGGTGAACGTCGCCCTGGGCGTGATCCTCACCCTCGTCGGTCTGGTCATCGCTGCGCTGTTTATCGCCGGCGCATCCCCCGCCGGTCGCCTGATCTTCGCCCGCGAAGGCAAGATCGAAGACGCCATCAGTCTGGCGGCCCTGCGCCTCACCACCAGTGGCCCCGGGCGTGGCGCCTTCCTGCGAGCCCGCCTTGCCTCGCTCCCCGCCTACATCCCCGCAACCGCCGCTGCCGCCGTCACCTTCGGCCTGGCCCGCACCAGCTTCCCCGGCCAGATGATCGCCATCGCCGTTGGTATCTGGCTCACCCTTGCTGCCCTGGTGTACGCCCACCTCATCGTCGTGCAGCTCTACGTCGCCGCCGAGCGCATGGCCCACTAAGGCCGCAGCAGGCCGTGCCCCAACCTCAACACGACCCGACCCACCCCTTCGCCCGTCGCACAGACCACGCAGCCACAGTGTATGATAGAAGCGTCCGCGCGCCCACCCACACAAGGAGCACCTCAATGGACATCGGCAAAGCGTTCGCTTACGTTTTCGACGACGAGCAGTGGGTCTCGAGTATCCTCATCGCCGGCCTACTGCTGCTCGTACCCTTTCTTGGGACGATCCTGATCATCGGCTACGCGCTCGAGGCGGCCCGCAACGTAGCGATGGGCAGCCCGCGCCCCCTCCCCAAGTGGGATAACTTCGGCGAGAAGCTCAACCTTGGATTCGTCGGCTTTGTCATCTCGCTGGTCTACTCGCTGCCGGTCATCCTCATCGGCGGCCTCATCTTCTGCGCCGCGATCGGCTTCGCCGGTGCCTCCGGGAGCGAAGAAAGCGCCGTCATCGCCATCTTTGGCTCGCTGGGATGCCTCGTCCCGCTGCTGATCGTGCTGGCACTGGCACTCCAACCACTCATGCTCGCTGCGATGGTCCGCTACCTCCAGATGGGCAGCCTCGGCGAGGCCTTCAACTTCGGCGCCGTGATCGGGATGGTCCGCCAGGATCTCGGCGGCTGGGTCGTGCTCTGGCTCCTCTCCATCCTGTGCAGCCTCGTTGGCAGCGTCGGGAGCATCATCGTGGTCGGCTTCATCTTCACCGTGCCCTACGGCCAGGCCGTCTTCGGCCACCTGCTCGGCCAGATGCTCCAACGCCTTGGTAGGCCGGGCGGCTTCGAATACGCCCCGCCCGTCGTGTGACAGGGGGGCCTATGCGGCTGCGTGATCTCCCCGCGACGATCGAGCCGCGCGAGCTGCTCTACCCATCAAACCTGCTGACGCTCAGCCGGCTGCTGCTGGTGGCACCTACCCTCGCGTACCTGCGCCGCCCTGAACGTCGCCGGGCGGCCCTGCTCTGCCTGGCGCTCGCCATGCTCACCGACGCGGTAGATGGCCCGATCGCCAGGGCCCGGGGCGAGGAGTCGCGCCTCGGCAAGCTACTCGACCCGATCGCCGATAAGCTGCTGATCGACGGCGCGGCGGTGATCCTCTCGCAGACCCGTGGCTTCCCCTGGTGGGCGACGGGGCTGCTGCTCTTTCGCGACGCGGGGATCATCGCGGCGGCCGTGCTCTTACTGCGACGCCGCGCTCAGATCAGCAGCGCTGAACTGACGGGCAAGGCCACCACCGCCCTGCTCACGCTGGCCGCACTGCTCTACGTCGCCGATGGGCCACGGAGCGGGAAGCCGGCACTCTACGCCGCCCTCGTCCCCTTCGCGCTCTCATTCGTCCAGTACGGCCGCCGTTTCCTTCGCGCGATCCGCGACCGCTAAATGCCCCACGGCCCTCCGCTACGTCCCCGCACCTACTCCTCCTCAGCGGGTGGCCCCTGGCGGATCTCGTTGGGCGTCTCGATCCAGCCACGGCGCAGAGCGAAGAGCACCGCCTGGGTACGGTCGTTCAGCGAGAGTTTGCGCAGAATCGAGGAGATGTGGTTCTTCACCGTCTGGGTACTGATGCTCAGCGCGTCGGCGATCTCCTTGTTGCTGCCACCAGCCGCGATCCGCTCCAGCACTTCGATCTCGCGCTCGCTCAGCGGCGTGAAGATCGGGAAGTCCACCGCATCAGGGGCAGTAGTGGTGGCCTGGGGCAAGCTGCGGAACTGCGTGAGCACGCGGCTGGCCACCCGGGGCTCCTCGAGCACCACATCGTTGATCACGTACTCGCCGCGAGCCACGCGCCGCAGAATCTCCACCAGCGCCTGGGGCTTCACATCCTTCGAGCGGTAGGCCGCCGCGCCGGCCCGCAGTGCATTGAAGGCCTGCTCGTCGCTCTCGTGCATGCTCAGCATCACCACACCCAGGCTCGGGTACTGGCGCCGCACCTGGCGCGTCAGGTCCAGCCCGCTCATCCCAGGCAGGTTCAGGTCCACCAGCATCACGTTCGGCTCCTGGCTCGATCCGGCACGCTCGAGCCACTCCAGGGCCGCCTCGCCGCTCGCCGCCTCACCAACGATGCTGATGTCGTCCTCTGCGGCAAGGGCCCAGCGCACCCCCTGGCGAAAGAGCGGGTGATCATCCACGAGCAGCAGCCTTATGGTCGCGTGGGGGGGCATGGGAGCGGCTCCTTTCCCTGGCTCTGCAGCCATCGCTGGTAGGTGACGGCGGGGTCGCCGAGCCCGCCCACGCCTGCGGCGCTGAGCAGGCGGTGAACCTCCGGAAGCGGCAGGCCCACTACGGCGGTGTAGCTACCGTGTACGGCTCGCACCATCGCGCCTCCGAGCCCCTGGAGCCCATACGCCCCCGCTTTGTCCAGCGGCTCGCCAGTGGCGACATAGGCCGCGATCTGCGCAGGCTCCAACGGGTGAAACGCAACCTCTGCGGCCACGAGCTCCAACCAGATCGTCTGCTCACCGTACCGCGCGGATGCGGGCGCCGGGTCAGCGCCGTTCGCCGCCCTGATCACGCAAAGCCCGGTGTACACGGTATGGGTGCGCCCGGAGAGTCGCCCGAGCATGGCCATGGCCTCGGCTGCGTCGGCCGGTTTGTTCAGCACCGTACCGTCGATCACCACCACTGTGTCGGCCCCGAGCACTACTGCGCCCGGCGCCTGGGCTGCGGCGGCATGCGCCTTGCGCCACGCGAGCAGGGTTGGGTGGTTGCCAGGAGGGAGCGCGAGGGACGGGAGCGCCGCCGCGACTGGCGCTGGAGTGGGGAGATCGTGTTCTTCGGCGTCGGTGGCAATGGTCGTGAAGTGGGCGCCGAGGGCCCGCAGTAACTCCTTGCGGCGCGGCGATGCCGAGGCAAGGACAAGTGGCGGGCCGGGATCTCCCGGCGCTCCCGCCGTCGGCTGGCGCTCCTCGGTTGGTGATCGGCCGATCACAATGTCGTTGCTGCCGTCCGGCGGTGTCTGCGGCCCCCCAGAAGTGCTGCGATCATAGCACGCGCACCGCTAAACCGCAAGGACGGCGCGGGTCTGCCGGATGGTCCTGCCCCACCGCATGCCGTGGCGCTCAAGCGCGCGGCCCGCCGGGGGCGCCACCGAGCCACGGAAGCCCGTTTCCACCGGGGTGCTGGGTGCCCACGTACGCTGGGTGCCCGCTTCGGTGGGAATGCCACCCAGGCGGAGGGTCCACCGGCGCGAGCTTGCGCCCGCACGTCCCTGCAAGACGGTATGCCACACCCGACATCCCACGTCCACCGGCGCTGCTACGCTCGGGTATAATAACCTTCGGCTGTACGCACAGGGGTCTCGCCCGACAACATCCGGCTGCCTGCGCCTTCACGCTGCGTGTCTAGCCAAGCACGTCGGGCGGGGCATCCGAAAGCCCCGACACGACCGCCAGGAGCCTTCCCTGGCTCCGAAGAGACAAAGGCCGCCATGTCGCACCTCTCCCCCGGGTACGCTGGGGCGGCGCCCCGCGCCGCCGCTCGCCCCCGCGCGACCCACGAGCTCTTCGCCCGCATCCGGGGTGCCCTGCGCGACTGGCGCCTCCCGCTGATAGTGGCTCTCTGCATCGCCGGCCTCCTCGCCGTCTACCAGCTGCCCCTGCGCTTCGCTTTCCAGGTTGGCCGCGACGGCGGGTCGGTGACCGATCAGCCCTTCCTGCGCGGCTTTCGGGCCGCCGAGCTCGTTACCTGGGAGCAAAGCTGGCGCTGGTCGCTGCCCGAGGCCGCCATCGTTGTTCCTGGCGTGGGCCACCGTCCGGTCGCGATCAGCTTCGAGGTGGTCTCCCATCGCCAGCTCTGGCTCCCCGACGCGCCGCCCACGGTCGTGGAGCTCGATAGCGGCCTTGGCCCGCCGGCGTCAATCACCCTCCGCCGCGAGCCCGCCCACTACCTCATCTACTTGCCCGCCGGGGCCCTGCCCGACGGGACGCTCCGCCTCGCGCTCACGACGAAGGGCTGGCAGAATCCCGGCGATGAGCGCGACGAGCTTGGGGTCGCGCTGGGCAACCTGCTCAGCGTGCGGGCCCCTGGCGCGGCTGGAGCTCCGGTCTGGCCAGGCGGCGGCCTGCTCCTGGCCTATCCGACCGCCCTGGCCCTGCTCTGGATCGCCGCCCGCGCGGCGGGAGTAGCGCCCAACACGGCGCTCGGTATGCTCCTTGCCCTGCTCGCCGCGATCCTGCTCCTCGCGCTCGGCGCCGCGCCGCGCCTGGCTGCCAGCGCCCGCTGGGCCGTTGAGGCCAGCCTGATCGCGCTGGCGGCCGCACTCGCCGGCGCCGTACTTATCCCGCCGCTGCTTGCACGCCTTGGGGCGCCCGCCAGCTCCCGGACGATCGCCTGGCTGGCACTGCTCATCGCCGTAAGCTTCGCGATCAAGTATGGAGGCCAGCTGCACCCCGTGGCCATGCGCGGCGACCTGCAGCTACACATACATCGCTTCAGTCGCACCGTGAGCGGCGAGGTCTTCATTCCCGCCCAGCACCGGGGGCTCCCCTTCCCCTTCCCCAGCGGCTGGTACGCCGGGATTGCGCCGCTCACCCTCACCGGGGCGCCGCTGGGCACCCTCTTCGAGGTTACCGCCGGGCTCTTCGAGGCCAGCGCCGTACTGCTCATCTACCTGCTGCTCGCCCGCGTCACCGGCTCCACCGCAGGCGGGCTGCTCGGCGCGCTCATCTACACCATCAGCCCGGTCTGGATGCTGAACGTCTGGTGGGGCTTCCACACCCAGGTGGCAAGCCAGTGGTGCCTGCTCGCCCTGGTGACGCTGCTGGTGCTTCGCTGGCCCGCCTACGACGACCCGCTGGTGGTGGGATGGCTGGCCACGCTCTTCATCCTCGTGTCGCTCACCCATATCGGCTCGTTCATCAACACCGGGCTCGCCGCCGCGATCGCCCTCCCCTGGCTCTGGCTGCGCGCCCGCACTCCCGCCGAGCGGGCTGGCGTCCGCCGCCTGCTCCTGGCTGGCCTCGCCGCCGCGCTCTTCGTGGGCCTGTTCTACTACAGCGCCTTTGCCGGGCTGATCGCCGAGCAGCTAGCCGGCGTGGCCAGCGAGGGGATGGTCGGCATCACCGAGCGGGAGCCGGCCTCGCGGGCCGTGCTGCTCGCCTCGCTCTGGCAGGATGGGCTGGTAGAGCACTACGGCTTCTTCCTTGTCGTCCTCGGGCTAGCCGGCGCCGCCCTGGTGAGCATCGACCCGCGTACGCGCCACGGGGTGCTACCGCCACTGCTCTGGGCCACCTTTGCCGTCGTCCTGTTCCAGGCCCTGCTGCCGCTGGTCACCCTCTCGTCGGTAACGACACGCTACCTCACCTTTGGCGGCTGGGCCTTCACCCTCGGCGCCACGGTGGCCACCCTGCGCCTCTGGCACCGTGGCCTCATCGCCCGCATCGTCGTCGGCGCCATGCTGGCGTACGTCGCCTGGGTTGCGCTCGAGATCGCCATTGGCGCCATGGCGTTGAACGCATGGCCGGCCGAGCCGTTCTGATGGATACTGCCGCTGCCACGTAGCACACCTCGATCACCGTGCCCCCACACAATCCCGTTGTAAAGACGCCCCAGCGGGGCGTCTCCCATCCTCCCACATCCCCCCCGGCCCACGCCCCAGTGGGGCGGCGCCCATCCTCC
>SFCB01000073.1 GCA_004367505.1 Chloroflexi bacterium OHK40
CCGGTTTGTCAACCCCTCACGGCTGAACCCAACCCCATCAGCCCAAACTGCGCTGAAACACCGCGCGTCGCTACTCCACGCCGTCCTGTGGTGCTACCCAATCCACAGCACGAGGAGATATTGACCGACCTTTCCCGAGAGGTAGCTACCCATTGCATTGCCCCGAAGCGTACGCTACGCGCTGCGGGACCACAATCCTGATCAGGATCGTGGCCCCGCGGCGAGCGATCGCGACAATCCTAGTTCAGCGCAGTCGGCTGGAACGAGAGCTTATGGAAGATGCCCTGGCCCGTCTGGTAGACCCATTGGTTGTACACATCCGAGCGGAAGACGTAGTTTCCATCGGCGTAGAAAAGCATCACGAAGGGCAGTTCGCTGGCGATTAGGGCTTCCATCTGATTGGCGAGCGTCTGCTGCTCGGCAGGATCAATCACCGTCAGCAGCTGATCGGCGAGCGCGTCAGCCTCTGGATTACGGTAGCCGCCGATGTTGGAGGTACCGATCGTGGGGTCGGAGTGAACCAGCGAGGCCATACGTGTCGGGCTGAGCTGAAGCGGCGCCGACCAGCCCCACATGCTCAGGTCGAAGTCGCGACCTTTGGAAACGTCAAACTCGGGCCACACCTTGGCGGTGACACTGTCTGGCTCCAAAGCAGTGACATTGATAGTGATGCCCAGCTCCTTGAGGGCCGCCGCGATTAGCTCTGCGGAGCGAATGCGCAGGGGGCTGTTTGACTGAACCAGCAGCTCGGCGACCATCGGCTGCCCGTCAGCTTCGCGTACGCCATCGCCGTCAGAGTCGGTGTAGCCGAGCTCGTCGAGCAGCGCCTGGGCCTGCGTAAGATCAGTCGTGCCAGTGATAGTCGGGTCGTGGAACGGGGAAGAAGGATGGAGCCAGCCTGGATTACCCGCTGCACCATAGCCGAGCAACACGGTGTCGACCAACATCTGCGGATCGATCGCAAGAGCGACGGCGCGGCGCACCTCTACCTTGTCCCACGGGGCGCGCTCGGCGTTGAACTGGAGCATCGTGGTGGCGTAGCCGGGGCCTGTCTGGACACTGAGATTTGGCGTGTTCTGGAACTCCTGAACCAGCTCGGGGGTCAGGGGGACGGTGGTGCCATTGATCTCGCCGGTGCGCAGAGCTGAGAAGATTGTTGTCTGATCCTTGATGATCGGCATCAACAGCTCGCCGACGGCGGGCGGTCCAGCAAAGTGATCAGGATTGGCAGTAAAGCGGTAGAGCTGGTCGGTTCGGTACTCGGCAAGCTTGAACGGGCCTGAGCCTACGTTGTTAGCAAAGGTGTCAGGCTCGGTCACGCCTTCCCAGAGATGTTGGGGGATGATAGGCACGTCTGCGAGGGGCTGAATCGCGAAGCCCGGGTTGGGACGCTCGAGGGTCAGGACCACAGTGGTCGGGTTGGGCGTTTCGATCGAGGTAATCCCGCTCACCTGCCCAGTCCAGCGCGAATGGGTGTTCTGCTGGTAATACTCGTAGGAGAACTTTACGTCGGCGCTGGTGAGCGGCTGGCCATCATGCCAGGTGACATTGTCGCGCAGCGTGAGCGTATGCACGAGCCCGTCGTCGCTGATAACGTCCTCCGTCGCCAGCCAGGGCACGGGGAGATTCTGCTCATTCATGATGAACAGTGCATCATAGATCAGGCTGAGCATGTTCCAGCCGGGATAGCCGGTCACATAGGTGTACGGCTGGAGGGTGCCTTCGTCGCGCAGGATCGCGACCCGGAGACTCTGTGGCGCGACAGCGGCGGGCTCGGGCGTGGGCGCGGCAGTTGTTGGCTGCTCAGCAGGGGGCGCGGAAGGTTGTTCTGCCGGCGCACTTGCCTGCGCGGCAGTTGGTGCCGGCTCAGCAGCCTGGGGTGGGGCGCCTCCGCACGCGCTTAGCACGAGCGCACAGAGGACGAGCAGCGCGCTGACCGACGAGAGACGGGGCATTCGATACATAGCATCCCCTCATATGCCAACGAGACGGCCGATCTGTCTCGTGTAGCGACAGCCCGACACTCCGCTCATCTAGGCGCCGTAACCCGACGACTCTCGAAGGTCCGTAGGTAGACGACTGAGGCGGTGAGCGTTGGATTACTAGGGATTGAGGGGGCGCTTCGAGAGAGCCAAAGTATAAGAAGAATAATGGTGAGCGTCAAATAATTCGACGCGGGCTACCTGTCAATACCCAAAAGGTGGCCTTACAGCCTCATTAGTGTGCTGAATGGCGCACGATTGTGTTATTTGCCGAAACCACACACTTCCAGCACAGCGCAGAAGGTTTGCCCGTGGCGCTCCGGCGTGTAGGCGATATGTCCGGCTTGTCGGGTAAGCCAAAGCCGAGCAGGTCGGGCACGAGCAGGATGCACTGGCGGGCAAGGCGCGCGAGCAGCGGCTGGCCCGCAGCGCTGGTGTAGTGGCGCGGGAGGGGTATCACCCCTCGCCGATTTTGTACTTTTCCAGGCGGTAAAGCAGGGTATGGCGGGTGAGGCCGAGCAGTTCGGCAGCACGCGACTTATTGCCACCGGCGCGCACAAGTGCCTGGCGGAGCAGGTCAATCTCCAAGGCCTCAAGTGACAATCCCTCGGGCGGCAGGCGCAGCGGAGTGTGCGGCAGCGGCGCCGCTCGGATACGATCCGGCAGATGCACACTATCGATGGCACCGTCGCCAGCAAGAAGGGCCGCCCGCTCTAGCACGCCGCGCAGCTCGCCGAGGTTGCCCGGCCATTCATAGGCGTGCAGCAGCTCGATTGCCGCTGGCGTAATCCGGCGCTGGGGCAGCCAGTTAGTCGCAAAGGGAAGCAGATCATCGAGGTGTGCCCGTAGCGGCGGAACGACCACATCAATAACACGATGGGAGAGGCGCGGGGCTGATACCCACTCTTCCTCGGTGCCAGTGAGCACAAGTAGGGGGCCAACCCCGCTGGCGATGCGACGCTCCAGGAGCCGCACGAGCCCCGCAGCGCCGGACGGCGCGATGCGGCCAATGTGACGGAGCAGCAGTGTGCCCTGGCCTGCCGCAGCCCAGAAGCCCTCCTCGCCCGCGCCACCGGCCAGCAGAGCCTCCTGGTGCGCTGGCGTGAGCGTCGCCAGGTCGCAGCTGACGAACGGCGCGAGATACCGCGGGGAAGCACGATGCGCCGCCTGTGCAATGCTGGCTCGCCCGCTGCCCCTTTCACCAATCAGACGAACATCGAGCCCACGTGTGAGCGCGTCCACCGTCGCGCTCAGGGCGTTGCGCCAGACCGGATCGCTGCCCGGTGTTGCGGGCGGCTCAGGCCCCTTGAGCCGTGCGATTTCGGCGTGGAGTTGCTGGCGCTCCAGCGCACGGCTGATCTTAAATAGTACGTCTTCAACGTCGAATGGCTTGCGCAGGTAGTCGGCGGCCCCACTCTGGAGTGCCTCGACCGCCGTTGCGACGGTGCCGAAGGCAGTGAGGATGAGCACCACGGTCTGCGGCGAACGGGCATGGAGTTGCCGCAACGTCGCCAGGCCATCCATGCCCTTGAGCTTCAGGTCGAGGATGACTACATCGAACAGCCGCTCGGCACACAGCGCAAGCGCCTCCTCGCCCCCGGCTACACTATGTGTGTGATAGCCGGCCTTATTAAGCGCCTCCTGAAGCACCCAGCGCATGTTCGGCTCATCATCGACGATCAGCACGTGAGCCATCACCACACTCCTGCGGAATCGTCACACGAAGGAACATTAATTTTCTGTCGGTTGCGGGAGAGTTACGGTCACGCGCGTCCCCTGGCCAACCACGCTCGTTAGCTCCAGCTTGCCGCCGTGCTCCTGTACCACCGCTGCAACCAGGGGCAGGCCAAGGCCAGTGCCATCAGGGCGAGTGGTGAAGAAGGGGTCGCAGGCGCGCTCTAGATCGGCCGGCGGCATGCCGCGGCCCTGATCAATCACAGCGATGGTCGTCGCATCGGCGCTCTGCTCGCCGAGGAGCTGCACGACGCTGCCAGAATTGCTCGCCTGTATGGCGTTGAGCAGAAGGTTGAGCAGGGCCTGGCCGAGTTGGGCCTCATCGGCGTGAAACAGTGTGCCCGCCCGGCTTGTAACGACTATGGTGACACCGTGCTGCGCGGCGTAGGGCCGTACCTGCTGGGCCGATGTTTCGAGGAAATGACCGAGGTCGAGGAACGTCGGCATGGGCGGGCGTGGGCGAGCGTACTTCAGGAGATCACTGATCAACCGCTCGATACGATCGGCCTCACTGGTGAGCACCTGGGTGTAGCGCTGGAACGAGGCGTCCGCACCGGCCTGGGCGGCAAGCAGCTGGGCGGTGGCGCGCACGATAGCGAGCGGGTTGCGCACCTCATGGGCCACCCCGGCCGCAAGTTGGCCCACCGAGGCTAGGCGGTCGTTGCGGCGGAGCTGCGCTTCCAACGCACGACGCTCGGTCTGGTCCTCCAGTACATAGACGCGATCAGCAGGGTCGCCATCGCGGAACGGCGCTACGTAGACTCCCAACGGGCGGGAACCCTGCTCCAGGGTGTGATAGCCAGGGCGGAGGACGGCGAGGTCGCTTGTGGACGACATCGTCGTCAGGAATGTGCGGGCAGCCGCGTTCTGAGCTACGGGTGAAGTGGAGGCACCAGCTGTCGCGACGCCGACGGGCAGGCTCTGCAGCACGGCGTCGATGTAGGAGCGTAGCTCCTCGACACGCTGGCGCTGTGCCCGCTCGCGGTCGGCGAGGGCGCCAACCAGGCCACCCACGAGCAGGAAGACCGGCAGCTCCAGCAGGTTGTCCAGCACACCGCCCGGCATCATCTCGCCGAAGCCAAGCACATGGGGCAGGAACAGAATAATGACGACCAGCCCGACCGCGAGGCCGCCGCGTAGCCCGAAGGCGACGGCGGCCCCCGCGATCGGCAGGTAGTAGAGGCTGCGGTAGACCGTGTGGTACTCCAGCCAGTGAGCGCCCGTCAGGTAGTGCAGCAGAGTGACAGCAGCGACCGCAACAGCAACCAGGGCCAGCAGAAGCGACTGGCTACGTGGTAATCTGATCAGGGACACCTGACGAGCTGCTTCCATACGATTCTCCTACCAGGCGAGTGCGGGTGGCGACGCTGCCGCACGCACTCGGTCCTACTGGCTAATGCCGTACCACTCCTGCAGCCAGGTCTTCATCTGGGCAATCTCGGCCTCCTGGGCCGTGATGATCTCCTGGGCGAGATCCTTGATCTCCTGGTGCTCAGCCTTCTGCAGCGCGTCCTGGGCCATCATCACGGCGCCCTCGTGGTGCGGGATCATCGCCTGGATGAAGCGCTGGTCGAACGGCTCGGTGCCCTCCGGCACCTCCATCATGCCCATGTCCATCCCCATCCCAGTAGTCTCAGGCAGGTCCGGGAACCAGGCTGTGCGCCACTCTTTCATCTGGCCGATCTCGGCCTCCTGAGCGTCGATGATAGCGGTGGCAAGCTCGCGGATCTCGGGGCGCTCGGCCTGCTCCAGCGCCTGATTGGCCATTACGATCGCACCCTCATGGTGAGCGATCATACTGTCGATAAAGGCCGCGTCGTAGGGCTGGCCATCGGCGGACACGGTGCCGTGATCCATGCCAGCCATGCCCCCCATGCTATCAGCGCTGGGAGCAGCATCGGGTGCGGTGGTCGCGCTCGTGCCGGCCACGGCGTCGGAGGTGGGCGCTGTTGTCGCGCTCATGCCGGGCATGTTGCTGTGGTCCATGCCGGCCATCGCATCCGAGGTCGGCGACGTGGAGGTCTGGGCAGCCCCGCAGGCTGCGAGCAGGAGGGCGAGCAGCAGGCTCGCTGCGAGGGGCCAGCGTCGAAGCGGTCGCATTCGGCAAATCCTTTCCTCTGCGGGTGTCTGTTCTCACAGGGAACTTCGAAAGGCTCCCGAAAAGAGCGTAGCAGTCCTGCGAGCGCACGTCAAAAAACAGGCCTTTTTGGCAACGCGTCGAGGCAAAAAATGTCGTATTTGGCGCAAGTGTGTGGCAGAAAACACAAAGATGTAGTTATGGAGTGGGCACGCTCCAAAATCTCAACACCATCATTTCTTGAGCAGACGCTGTACTTCGGCACTGCCCTGACCACCTGCCACGACGTGCTATCAGGGCGTGTGGGCGGTGCACCCGCCGTGGACGAACTCAAGAACTGCTGCTCCAGGAAGCCTCACTCAGAACTGCTCGCTTCGGCAGTAGCGGATGTGGGGAGGTAGCGCCCTGGCGCCAAGATCTGCTGTGGGTCAAGCGCCTCTTTGAGACGACGTACGACCTGCCAGAAGGTTGAGCCCGCCGGGTTCAGGGCATGCATTCCATCGATACCCGTCCGAGATGGTGGATAGCCCGCTGCAAGGGTTGCCGCGAGCATGCGTTGATAACAGGCCCGGGCTGCGTTGCGGCGTTCCTCCTGCTTCCGGTCGAAGACCACCCGAACCACGAGCATCAGCGAGCGGCCGGTGAAAAAGCGGAGCGTGAGGAGCGGCGGGAAGCCCTGCTCAATGAGTTGCCGGCGTACCATGTCCAGCAGTTGGCGAACCTCGCTTCCAAGTGCGGGGCAGGTGATCCAGAGGAAGTAGAGCCCGTAGTTGTGATCCAGGGGGTTTGTCGATGTGGGAGGTTCCGTTGGCTGCTGAACCGCTGGCCCGCCCACATACATCAAGAGCGCCTGGGGCGACAGCTCAACCGCTGCAAACGGGTCGCTTCGGCGCAGCGTTTCGTCGAATGGACCCGCCGGCAGCCCGAGCTTGACCAGTGCTGCTGCCAGAACCTGAGGATCACTGGCAACTTCTGGCTCGGGGAAAACCAGGTTTGCTGTCGGGGTCAGCGCTACTTCCAGTTCCTCACGGTGCGCGGCAACCGCCATCGCATGTCCCTGGAGGGTGAGGATGCCAAACCACCGCTGACCACCTGGTGCGAGGAATATGGGTTGCCCCGTATCCGTTCAGGGTGGGTAGGTCGGCGTCAGTGTGAGTTGCCAAACAGCGCATTTCTCGGCATACTGCTGCTATGGACGAGCCGCAGCGCCCAGCAGAATTGAGTGAGGAGGCCTGGCAGGCGACGGCGCCCGAAGCGCGTCAGTTTATCGCCCTGCTCGTCGCCAAGCTCGCTGCGTTGGAAGCTCGCCTTAACCAGAACTCCCAGAACTCCTCGAAGCCGCCCTCCTCTGACCCGCCCTCTGCTCCTCCTCGCCCGGTCAAGACCCCTCGCGGCAAACCCAAGTCCAAGGGTGCTCAGCCAGGGCATCCCGACCAACAGCGCGAGCTCGTTCCCACCGAGAACGCGTCTCGTGTCGTCGAGTTGCACCCCACCGGCTGCCCCTCGTGTCAGTTGCCTTTCCCCGAACTGCTGCCCACGCTTGGGCCGCCTCGCCGTCAGCAGGTCTGGGATCTCCCCGTCATTGTGCCCGAGCTCACGGAATACCAGTACTTCAGTGTGTGCTGCCCCTGCTGCAAGGGCTGGGTGACCGCCCCGCGCCCTCCTGACATCCCGCCTGGCGCCTTTGGCCCTCGGGTGGCCGCTCACGTCGCGCTCTTGCACGGTCGCTACCGTATCAGCCACCGCGAACTGGTCGCGCTCTTTGCCGAGCTCTTCAAGCTGCCCATCAGCCTCGGAAGTGTGGTTACGCTGCAGCAAGCCGCAAGCGAGGCCTTGGCCCCGGCACACCAAGAGGTTCGGCAGACGGTTGCGCAGAGTGAGCAGGCCAACGTCGATGAGACGACCTGGCGCGAGGGAACGCACAAGCCCTGGCTGTGGACGGCGGTCACGGCCGTCGCCACGCTGTTTCTGCTCCACGCAAGCCGCGGCAAGAAGGGGCTGAGCGCGGTGCTGGGCGAGGGCTTCGACGGCTTGGTCACCTCGGACCGACTGCGTACCTACAACAGTGTGCCAGTTGAGCGCCGCCAGGTGTGCTGGGCCCACGTGTTGCGCAGCATCAAGGGCCGGGGCGAGGCCCGAGGGCCGTGGCAGGCAGCAGCAGCGGATCTGCTGGCGGTGGCCGAGGTGGTGATGGCGGTGTGGGTGCGCTTCAAAGCCGGCGAGGTCGAGCGAGCCACGATGCAGGAACTGCTGCGGCCGCTGCAACAAGCGATGTGGGAGCAGGTCGAGCGGGGGCGACAGCAGACGAACACCTTCGGGGCGCTGTGCGCGGATCTGGCTTTGCGCTGGGAGGCGTTGTGGACGTTTGTCGAGCGTGAAGGGGTCGAGCCGACGAATAACGCCGCTGAGCGGGCGCTGCGTCCGGCAGTGCTGTGGCGGAAGGGCTGCTTCGGCACGCAGAGCGCCTCCGGCAGCCGGTTTGCCGAGCGGATGCTCACCGTGAGCGCGACCTGTCAGCAGCACGAGCGTCCCCTCCTGCCCTACCTCGTCGAGGCAATTACGGCCTTTTGGGCCGGTCAACCGGCGCCTCGCCTACTGCCCTCCGCCGTGACCTCCTGAACGGATACGGTTGCCCCGGTATCACGCCGCGAATACGGAACGGACGCAATGCATCGATGGTGCCTTCGAGCGTATCGTCGGAGAAGGTGTAATTTCCGAGAAGGGCATGGGCCGGTTTGGGCTGGAGCCATAAGGCCAGTTGCGTGACGATCCCAAAGTTCGACTGGCTGAACAGGCTATCGAGCGCCGGCCCAATACCCCGTGGGGCGACGTGTGTCACGCGGCTATTCGGATAATGACCGTAGCCCGTACTCAGCACCGTGCCGTCGGCCAGCACGACCTGCATTCCGCTCACCAGAGAGAGCCGCTCTTCGCGCGTCGCCCCGCGTTCCAGGATATTGCCAATCAGGCTGGTGTCGCGGCCAGCCGAGGTGCAGTCGAGCCACCAGTTCGAGTTGGTGCGGGCGAGCGCATCAACAAGCTGGCCCTGGGTGACGCCAGGCTCGACTACGACGTAGCCCAACTCCTCGTTGATTTCAATGATGTGGTCCAGCGCACTCAGGTCAAGGATCACCTGACCTTCGGTCGTTGGGCAGGCATCGCCCCAGCCCCAATTGTTCCCGCGACTGATCGGATACAGCGGGATCTGATAGGCGGTAGCGACCTTGAGGATGGCCGGGAGCTGTGCGGCCTGAGTCGGGCGGAGAATGGCGGCCGGTGCTGGAGCATCGGCTAGTATGGTCCGGCCATAGCGTTGCAGGACCTCGGCAGAGCGAACGACCGCACCTGGACTCAACAGTGCGCCCCACTCGTCGCACGCCGCAGCGAGGGCGTTGAACTGGTTCGCGGGAGCGGCCATATGATCCTCCTGTGTGGAGCTCAGCCCGGAACATGTGCTGTGCGTGGCACAGAAACGTGACGATATTTTGCTCGATGGGCGTTACAAGCGCTTTAAGTGAACGCTCGGCGAGCACCTGCTCCGCTGTGGCCTCCTCAGGCGACAGGCAACAGTGCGCCAACTTCAGGTGAGCGAGTACCGCGCTGCCGCAGCCTGGCGTGCGCTCTCGCCTCGGTGCCCCTGACGCAGCGGCAGCGGCTTGAAATAGTCGGGCAGCTACCGGGTGCTCGCACGCCGGCGAACAGCAGCACTGGGGATGGGGTCAGGGTACGGGCACGCGCTGGTGATGCTGCAAGCCTACGATATGTGCCAAGACTGGTGAGCGGGCAGTTTCGTCTCACCGCGAATCGGCTCCGCGAGCTGTTCGACCAGCGCGACGAGCTCCGCGCCGGGGAGCGCCTTGCTCGCCACAACCATGGTCTCATAACCTTCTTCGCCAGGTGTGGTGCGCCCAGCCGCAACAGTGCACTGATACAGTGCCTTTGTCGGATTCGACAAAAGGTTTGCCCCAAGTTACCGTGCAGGACAGGCCGGGCGCGTGTCGTCGATACCGAAGCGCGCCCGCTCCTCAATGGCCAGGCTTGGCGTACCTCTTTCCCCCATTCGAAGTCATTCACTTGCTCTCTGCACAGGCATCGGCTACAATGACCCCACGGTTTTCTGAAACTCTTTGACAGCCAATTGACAGCCAAACCGAAAAACGCGGGTGGACGCCTGCGGACGAACACGGAAAGCGGAGCGCGTCAGAAAGCGGAATATGGACGACTGTGGATGCCCGTGGACACCGTCTCCCCCGTTTCCTAAACCGCGTGTCAGCCGTTCGAGTCGGCTCGGGGGCGCCACCGTTTTGGGCATTAGGAAGCCAAACGCGAGATCTCCGGATCTCGCGTTTGGTGCTTCCTGGCCCGCTTGGCAGCCAACGATAGGTTGATCCCCATCCTGGCCGGGCAGGTGGAGAAAGGTCACGCATGACCACCAGGCTGGAGCTCACCCGTTCGCAGATCCTCGCGTTCCGACGCCATGTTGCGGCCCTCGATGAGCGGCTGCCACGCGGCCAGGACGCGTTGCGGCATGCCGCATGGGCGGGCCTACAGGACAGCATGCCGCGTGCCGCGCTGCTCTCGATCCATGCGCGCATGGCCGGCGCCGAGCCCGCCAGCTGGGAGGACCCATCGCTGGTCCAGGTCTGGGGACCTCGCTTCAGCGCCTATGTCGTCGCCGAACGCGATTTCGCGGTCTTTACACTCGGCAGGTTGCCGGATGAAGCCGGGCCGCTCAAGCGTGCGCAGGATATCGCCGCCCGGCTGGGCGCGGTGCTGGCTGGCGCACGGATGCCATTCAGCGAGGCGGCGCGCCTCATAGGCGAGCGGGACGCCAACCGGCTGCGGTACGCCGCGCCGACCGGGACGGTCGTGATGCGCTGGGACGGCGCGCGCCAGCCCGCGATCTGGAACGTGCCGGCGCCAGACATGGACCCGCACGAGGCGCGCCGCGATCTGGCCCGGCGGTATCTGCACGTCTTCGGCCCCGCCACGCCTGAAGCGTTCGCAACCTGGGCGGGCATACGTCCGGTGGGCGGCATTGCGACCTTCACGGCGCTCGATCGGTCGTTGACACCGGTGCAGACGCCGATCGGCGAGGCGTGGATCCTGAGCGAGGATGAGCCACTGTTCAGCGCGGCGGCCCAACCGCCCGCCCCGGCCCGGCTCTTGCCGAGCGGCGATACCTGGTTCTTGCTGCAAGGCGCCGACCGCGAACTCCTGGTGCCCGAGGAGCGTCATCGCCGGGCACTGTGGACGTCGCGGGTCTGGCCGGGCGCCCTGCTCGTCGATGGTGAGATCGTCGGCACCTGGCGGCGTGCCGAGCATGTGCTCACCATCCAGCCCTGGCGTCGCCTTTCAAACCCACAGCGCGCTGCGGTCGAGGCGGAGGCGGGCGCATTACCGCTCCCTGGAATCAACCGACCGATGGAGATTCGCTGGGATGACGGCTATCTTGAGGAGGAGCATCATGGCTCGTGAGCCCAAATACTTCACGCTGAGCCTGGAGTCACTCAGGGTGATTGGAGGCTGGGCAGCGGATTGCGCCGAGCGGGCGCTTGCGCTGTATGAGGCGCACGCTGCCGCAGATGCACGGCCCCGTGCGGCGATTGAAGGCATCCGGGCCTTTGCCGGTGGGGGAGAGCGCACCGCGCAGTTGCGTTCACTTGCCTTGGCGGCGCATGCCGCCGGACGCGAGGTCGGCGCCGCTGCCGCCGCTGCCGCCGCTCGCGCTGCCGGCGCGGCTGCGGCGAGCGCCTACACGCATCCCCTGGCGGATGTCCAGCAGACGAAGCATATTGTCGGCCCTGCGGCCTATGCCGCACTGGCGCTTGAGCTCAACCACCCTGGCGACTCGCGTATTGGTGATGCTGAAGTCTGCTGGGCGATCACGCACGCCCCTTCTGAAGTACGCGCGGTCTTGCTCGAAATGCCCGCCCGCCAGGTGGGCAAGAGGCGGTGCAGGTGCTCGTCGAGCCAGCCCATCGCATCCTGGATGGCGACGTGGAGACCCCAGAAGGTGGAGTCGCCAGGCACCTCAATCTCGCGCCAGATCAGTGGGTCGCTCTCCTGGAGCTCGATGCGGAAGCGCAGCATGAGCGCCTGGGTCGGCATCACCATCTCGCGCCCGCTTCGGCGC
>SFCB01000083.1 GCA_004367505.1 Chloroflexi bacterium OHK40
CACGCTGACGATGAGCAAGACGAGCACAAGAATCCCGGCGATCTGCAGCGGTGGCCGCTGGGCGAGCAGGGTGACGAAGGTTTCAACCGGCTTCTCGCCTCTGATGATCCGATCCAGGGCCTGCGGCACGGTGAGCGTCGGCTCTGGCGTGGGTGTAACTGTCGGTGCGAGCGGTGGCGTTGCCGTTTGCGTGGGCGAAGCAGGAGTTGGCGTGAACGGCACCATGGTCGCCGTAGGCGGCGCCACGGTTGGCGCAGCGGTTGCAGGCGGCAGTGTAGCCGTCGGCGCGGGCTGCTGCGCGGTGGCCGGGTTGAGCGCGCCAAACACCAGCGCGACAGGCAGCGCGAGGGCGAGTGGTATGCCAGCAATATGTCGTCTGGTGTGCATCAGCGTCTCTCAGCCAGAATGGCGGATTTACATCGAATACGTGCGATGCGGCCATGATAATCGAGAGTGCATTTGGAAGCAATTTCCAGGGTCGCCGTGATGGGATTTCGCCAGACGCTATCACTCCCTAGAGGCACCCGTGGTTCCCGGTAAAGCAAAAGGGCCAGCACCTTCCGGCACTGGCCCTCGGCTGCGTGCTATTGAGCGTCCTGCGAAGCTACGTGCGCGGTGTGAGCGAGGCGCCCAGCGCCAGCAGGCTCACGGCGGCGTTGAGCGCCGGCGAGTCGAGGAGCAGCTGGGCGGAGGCGCCGAGGCGCGCCGGCTCGACGGCAAGCAGCACCTGGTCGTGCTGATCGGCGGGCTGCTGCGTGATCAGGGCCTGGTAGATGGCGTGGGCCTCCTGGGCCAGGGTCTGGAAGAGGGCCGCACGCACCCCGGCCAGCAGCAGCGGTGGGATCTCCGGCAGCGGCGGGCGGGGGCTGATCTCCAGCGGGGTGGGCGTGGCGGGGGTAGCCGGCGAGTGGCCGTTGGTCTGCTGGGAGGTCCTGGCTGGCGCGCTGGCCTTCTTACCCTCCCCACGGGCCGGTGGTGGAGTGGGCAGCTGGAGCAGGAAGGCCGGGCTGGTCGTGTTGATCGGCTCCTGGCTACCCAGATCGAAGAGCACGAGCTGCTGGTCGGTGAACTCGTCGCGTGATGGCTGGGTCTTGGGTGTCCTCCTTTACGTTTCGTTGTTGTCTCGGGCAGGGTGGTCACGTCAGTGACCGTAAGATCGCCGGCTGCGGCGATGCTCTCCGCGGTGATCGGGGTCGAGCACATCGTCAGCGTCGCCAGGTCGAGGGCGGTCTCGCAGGTGGTGATCTGCCGGGCGATGCTGGCCACTGAGGGCAGTAGTACCATCGGCGGTAGCAGGAAGCTGAGGAGCGGCGCCCGTGTGCCCTGTGCCCTGTCCCCTCGCTACGCCGCCAGATGATACCTACCCCGGTAGTAGATCAGCGGCGTGCCGGGATCGTCGGCGCGGCGCAGAGCCTCAACGCGGCCGATCACGATGATGTGGTCGCCGCCGTCCAGCACCCGATCGACGGCGCAGACCAGGCAGGCCAGGCTCTCGGCAAGGATGGGCGCGCCGGCGAGATCGGTGAAGTGCGGCGTCAACGCCGGATCGGGCCGGCCAGCGAAGTGGCGGGAGATGCGCTCCTGGTCGGCGCGCAGGATGTTGACGGCGAAACGGCCCGCTTCCACAATGACCCCCGCCATGTGGGCTCGCCGGTCTACGCAGACAAGCAGCAGCAGTGGGTCGAGCGAGACCGAGGTGACCGCGTTGGCCGTCATGCCCCTGGTCTCCTCGCCGGCACGCGCCGTGATCACCGTCACTCCGGTGGCGAAGAGACCCATGGTGGTACGATATTCGCGCGAATCGATGGACATAGATCGTCGCAGGCTCCCTCGCTGAGAGCTGCCGCGCGGCGCGCGCTGCGGCAGCCCGGCACTGCCGGCCGGCACCCGGGTGCCGCTCCGGGCTTACACAACATTTTGCTTTCTTAATTATGCCTCAACTCTGCCAGCTTGTCGCCCCCATCATTCGGACAGGGTCGTGGCCCGATGTGATGGCGCCTGGCGAGGCGCGACGGGCTCCGGCAGATGGTCACGGGGTGATGATGCGGGCCGGGTGGCCCGATGCAGCGGCTGGTGCCCTCCGCGCTCATCGACGCAGGCACCAGCGGAAGGGGAAGCCACGAGCAGCAGCGAGTGCAGGCCGCGCTCGACCAGGCCATAGGGGCGCTGCAGTCGGTGCCCCTATGCTTCTATCAAATCAGGATTGATACTGAGCATCAGTGGGGAGGCGCGGAGGAGCCGCAGCCCCTTCGCAACCCAACGTCGTCCACCCTGTCAAACAGAGTTTGGTGTGAGGTAGCATCGGCGCCCGAGGGGGGGGTGGGGGTCGCTAGGGCGCAACGGGTGCCGGATCGGTGCCGGCCTGGCAGCCGGCGGGCTCCAGCTCCGGCGCGTGGCGCACGAGCAGGATGAGGTAGCCCCACATCGCGAGTCGCCCGAGCGCGCCAAGGAGCGCGGCCTGGTCGGGGAGCGCGCCGGAGAATGTGCTGACCACCCCTGTGTCAGTATCGTCGCATACGAGGCGCATCTGGAGCTCAAGCTCCCAGTGGGGCTCGACCTCGCCCTGCACCTTGATGACGTAGAAACCGCCTCCGTCGCGGGTGAGCAACCGGGGCGCGTGCGATCCCTTCGCCATCGCTCTGCCTCCCTCCGCGACACCCGGACCGGCGGCGGTGCTTGACTTTCCAGCCTAGAGGCTGTTACGCACTTTCGGCCATGAGACGGACAAAGCGCGAGACCAGCAGAATGGCGAAGGAGAAGAAATGCAGGCCAGCGAGCGTTTCTGGCATCCGTTCATAGTCGCGCGCCAGACGCCGAAAGCGGGCAGCCCAGGCGAAGGAGCGCTCGGCCACCCAGCGTTTGGGCAGCAGCACGAAGCCACGCTTGGCGCTCGGAAGCTTCACCACCTCCAGGCGGATGCCGGCAGCTTCCGCCGCCTCGGCAGGCTGCTCGCCGGTGTAGCCTTGGTCAACAAACGCCACGGCCACCGTCTCGCCAGTCACCTCCTGTACCTGCTCGGCCAGGGCTGCAACCTGCGCCCGGTCCTGCTCGTTGGCCGGCGTCACCAGGAGCGCCAGCAGGTGCCCAAGTGTGTCGACAGCCATATGCACCTTGCTCCCCTTGCGGCGTTTGGCGCCATCGTAGCCCGCACGGGCGCCGCTCTCCGGGCTCGATTGCAGGGTGCGGCTATCGAAGATGGCGGCCGTCGGCTGCGGCGCTCGGTCGGCGATTTCGCGCAACAGCATACGCAAATCCTGGGTGATGGCCTCGAACACGCCAGCCTTGAACCAGCGTTGCACCTGGTCGTAGACGGCGTGCCAGGGCGGCAAGTCGTTGGGGATCATCCGCCATTGTGCACCGGTCCGGACCAACCACCGTGCGCCGTTGAAGACCTCGCGCAGCGAGTGCTCACGCTGCGGCGCATCTTCTCGCATCAGCGTCAGGTACGGTGCGACGAAGGCCCACTCCTCATCACTCACATCGCTCGGGTAGGGGTTTCTGTTCATCCCATCAGCCTACCACGCTCTGGCTCTCAAAGTGCGTAACAGTGTCATGTGTGGTGCCCCCTATAAACTAGGCAGGTCGGTATGTTAGAGTCCTCCCTCAGGAGGACGAGCATGAAGACCAGTCAGCACACGGTCGAGCAGATCATC